>NZ_JBMVFU010000004.1:0-433352 GCF_049538315.1 Nocardia sp. AB354
CACCGGGACAGGCGCGGACGAGCGGTTCCGGGGGACCGGGCCAGCAGGGCCCGGCAGGCGGCGCACCGGGGCAGGCTCCGGCGGGCGGCCCCGGTGGACCAGGGCAGCAAGGTCCGGGTCGACCGGGACCGCAATCCGCTGCGAGCGGGTCGAACGCCCCGGGGCAGCAGGTTCCGGGCGGGCCGGGACAGGGCCCCGGAGCCGGTCCGAACGGACCTGCTCAGCAGGGCCCCGGTGGCCCCGGCGCGCAGGGACGTGGACAAGGTCCGCAGCGTCCCGGCGGGCAGAACCCCCAGGGCCCGGGTGCACAGGGGGCCGGGCGGCCGGGACCGCAGGGTCCAGGTGCGCAGGGCCCAGGCCAGCAGGGTCCCGGCGCGCAGGGGCCAGGCGCGCAAGGCCCGGGAGCGCCCGGCCAGCAGCGTCCCGGTGGGCCGGGGCAGCTGGGAGCGGCGGCGGCACTCGGCGCGCAGGGCCTGAAAGGTCCTGCGGCGCAAGGTGAACAAGGCCAGCGCCCCGGCGGCGCATCGTCACCCGCCGATACCAAGATGACAGCGCCGACACTGTCCGCGCAGCCGGCCGGCCCGGGTGGACCGAACCGGCCGGGCGCACCGGGACAACCGGGCGGACCGGGCCAGCTGGGTGCACCGCGCCCGGTGGCGCAGCCCCAGCGAGTACCGGCGCCGGAACCGGGACCGGACGCCGCGCCGGGACAGCCCGCGCGCAGTAAGCGCTGGCTGCTGCTCGCCGGCGGCGCGGTCGTGGTGGTGATCGTCGCGATCGTGGCGGTGGTCGCACTCGTCACCGGCGGATCCGACAATTCGCCGGAGGCACAGGTCAAGGGCGCGGTCAACAGCTACACCAACGCACTGGCGTCCGGAAACCTGAGTCAGCTGCAATCCGCGACGTGCGGCAAACTGCACGACTTCTATCAGAACATCGCGCCCGATCAGTACGCCGGCGTGCACAAGCTGGCGGTGGATCAGAAGAAGATCCCGAAGGTCGCGGGCGTGGACGGCGTCCAGATCACCGGGGACAAGGCCGTCGCTCAGGTCGACATCTACACCGATGCCGATCCGAGCCGCTCGACCGCCCGCACCTTCGATCTGCAGCAGACCGACGGCGGCTGGAAGGTGTGCGATCCCGCCGGTGCCGCGCAGTAGACGCGCCGGAGTCGATGACGTGCGTCACCTTGGTGTCACATCGCGCCGCTTCCCGGCGATGCACGTCACAGACACCTGGTCAGCGGTCCGGTCCGCCGATAGCATGGCTCGGATTGTCACCCGCCGACCCTCCGCCGATCTGTTCCGGGGCGGTCGACCGGTGCTGTCGTTTACGCAGTAAGAATCGAGCAGGGAGCAAGGGACATGCCGGAGCTGGCACCCGACGCGCCGGCATCCACGGCACTGGCCGGTCGGCATTACCGGATTCGGGACCGCTACGAGGTGGGCAGGGAGAAGGTCCGCGAATTCGCGCGGGCCGTGCAGAACCATCACCCGGCCCACCACTTCGAGGCCGACGCCGCCAAGCTCGGCTGGGATGCCGTCGTGGCGCCGCCGACCTTCGCCTCGGTGCTCGGCATGGCGACCACCCAGGCCCTGCTCGACAGCGTGCTCAGCGAATACGACCTGTCGCAGATCCTGCAGACCGACCAGGTCTTCCACATTCACCGCCCGATCCTGGCCGGCGACGCCCTGCGCAGCGAGGCGGAGATCGAATCGATCCGCCACCTGCGCGGAAACGATTTCATCACCGTGAAGGCCACCATCCTCGATGCCGAGGACACCGTCGTTCAGGTGGGACTCACCACCATCGTGGCGCGCCTGGGCGCCGAGGTCGACGCCGATATCGTGCGGCTGGTCGAAGGTGTGGTCATGCATCGCCGGGAGGTCGGCGCGACCACCCCTGAGGTGCTGATCCCGATCGCCGCCGAGGAGGCCAGCCCCGAACCCGGGCTCGCCGAATCGCGCAGGAACGTCACCGTCGAGACCCAGCCGAATTTCGACGATATCGCGGTGGGCGACCAACTGCCCCCCGCCACGATGCGGCTCACCCGCGGCGATCTGGTCAACTACGCCGGTGTGGCGGGTGATTCCAACCCGATCCACTTCAGCGACCGCGCGGCCGAACTGGCCGGCCTGCCCACCGTGGTCGCGCACGGCATGCTCACCATGGGCCTGGGTGCGCAGTATCTGACCTCGTGGCTCGGAGATCCGGGCGCGATCGAAAGCTACAGTGTCCGCTTCTCCGGATACGTTCCGGTGGAACGTCATTCGCCGGCGCAGATCGACTTCTCCGCCAAGATCAAGTCGCTGGATCCGGAGCGTCGGGTCGCGACGATTCTGCTGAGCGCCACCTCGGCGGGGAAGAAGCTGTTCGGCCGCGCGCTGGCCGAGGTCCAACTGTCCTGAGGCGCCGGCTCGAACGTCAGTCCAGCCGGGCGTGCATCAGGTAGACGTTGTAGTCGCTCCAGGTGCTGACGGTGAAGTACAGATCCGAGGACGTCGACCACGGGTGGATGAATCCGCCGTAGAGTTCGGGGTATTCGGCCGAGACGTGCAACAGCGGCGAACTCGGCGACCACAGACCCTGCGGCGTGTTCGATTCGCGCACGACGACCGCCGCCTTCGCGGTGTCGAGATAACTCATCTGCCAGACACCGCGTGCGTTGTCGTAGCGCACCGACAGTTCGCCGGCCGGTCCGTCGACGATCGGTGTGGCGGAAGCGGCTCCGCCGACCGGAGTCCAGGTGCCGTCGCGCCAGTACTGGTAGGCGGAGGTGTCGAGCACGTGCTCCGTGGGCACCCGGGCGAGGCCGACCGAGCCGAGCCGCGTATTCGGCGTGCCGAACAGGTAGACGTAGTCGCCCTGCGGAACCATCGCCGACACCTGGAAATTCGCGAGGCCGAAGATGTTGTCCCAGTGCGCGTGCGGATCCTTGGTCCAGGTCTGCCCGTGGTCGTCGGAGTACGCGATACCGCCGTAGTTGGTGTAGAAGGTGCCCGGCAGGCTGTTCCAGGTCCGAATCGACATGTAGCTCATGAACTGCCGGATGCCGTCGGCCGAACCTCGATGCGGCAGCGCGAAACCGGAGGTCGGAATCGTGGTGATCTCGATATTGTCCTTCTTGCGACTGGCGAGCACCTCGGCGGCGTGACAACGATCGTCGGTGACCATGCGGTCGAAGATCATGCCCTTGCCGAGGTCGCGATTCGTGCTGAAGGCGAGCAGATTGCTGCGCCAGTCCTCGCCCATCCCGCCCGGCGGGTGGAACCCGTGCCCGACGGTATCGCCGAAGGCCGTCGCGATCTCCCCCGGCGCGCTTTCCCACATGATGCCCAGGTCGGTCCCATTGACCTGCCAGCGCTTGTCGGTGCGGTTCACCGAATTCGCGCCGGTCTCCTTGGCGACCTCGCGGACCTGACTCACCCTCGGCGCCGGCCGCGCGGCCACCGCCGGCCCCGGTTCGGTCGGCGGTGCGGCTCGCGGCGGCGGAGGCGGCCCGGGTTCGGGCGAGGGCCCGGGCGGCAGCGCGAAATAGAACGGCTTCGGCTTCAGCAGCACCTCCGGCACGCCGAGCCGGTTCAGCAGACCGGGCGCGGGCGTCGGACCGTCGGTGAGATCCGGGCACGGGCTGACGCACGGATCGACCGGCAGCTGCACGCTCATGCGCTTCGGTATCGCGGGTGGCGGGGGTTGATCGACGGTCACCACCGGATACGGGATCGGCACCTCGAGGGTCTTCGGCACCACCGGCTCGTGCACGGGGACGGGGTCGGTGGCACACGGCCCCGTGCCGGGAACCGTTGCCGCCGAACCTGTCCCGGGTTCGGCGACGGCAGATCCGGGCAGCCCGACCAGCAGTCCGGCACTCAGCAACACCACTGCGGCCGAAGCCGGCACGCGCACACGCATCAGCAACCCCTCGGACCGATCGATTTCCCCTACCCGCGACCTCATCCCGCGGACGGCACCCGCGCCGACCCTACCCGGGAAACGCCTTGGAACGGCGGTTATCGCGCAACCGCGGGTGTGTTCGGCGCGACCTACTCGGTATCCGCCTCGAAACTCAGCACCGTCGAACCGATCCGGATGAGTTCCCCGCCGAACAGCATGGTGCCGCTGTCGACGACCTCGTCGTCGACGTAGATGCCGTTGGCCGAGGCCAGATCCTTGATCAGCATCCCGGCCCGGCTGGGCAGGACGTGCGCGTGATAGCGGCTGACCTTCGGATCGTCGAGGATCAGATCGTTGTCGGTCATGCGGCCGATCTTCAAGCCGCCCTTGGCAATCGGAAAAACCCGGCCGTCCGCCAGCCGCAGCCGTCCGGCGTGGGCGCTGCGCGGGGTCTCGGTGACGGTTTCGGTCATCGCCTTGGCCATTCGCTCGACCTGGGCGATGGCCATCGTATTGAGCGGTTCCTGCCGCAGGACGCGCTTCTCCAGTTCGGCCAGCGCCGGACCGGGATCGATCCCGAGTTCGTCGGCGAGAACAGCCCGGACCCGGCGGCATGCCTCCAGCGCGTCGGCCTGGCGGCCGGACAGATACAGCGCGGTGATGAGCTGCACCCACAGCGGTTCCCGCATCGGATGCTCGTTCGTCATCGCCACCAGTTCGCCGACCACCGAAGAGGCGCGGCCGCAGGTGATTTCGGCATCGATGCGGGCGGAGGCGACGAGCAGGCGTTCCTCGTCCATCGCGGTGGCGAAGGTGTCGGCGAAGCGGGTGCCGGACAGATCGTCGAGCGCTCTACCGCTCCACTGTTCCAGTGCCGCACCGTACAGCCGCGACGCGCTCTCGTGGTCGCCCGCCGCGCCGGCCTCGATCGCGGCCTTGTGGGTGGCCTCGAAGCGGCCCAGATCGCATTCGTCGTCGGTGATGTCGAGCCGGTAGCCGGAGGATTCGGTGCGCAGCACCGTTGCCGGGTCGACTCCCGAATTACGCAGCGCCTTACGAATATTGGAGACGAATACCTGCAGACTCGCCTGATAGGAATCCGGCGGCTCCTCGTTCCAGACGATATCGGCCAGCGCCTGTGACGAGACGGCACGCCGCCGGTTCACCGCCAGCGCGGCCAGCAGCGCTCGCGGCTTGGGTCCGCCCACGGGTACGGCCGTGCCGCCGACCGAGAGTTGTACGGGCCCGAGCACGCGGACGTCGAGCCCGGTGGGCGGAATGGATTGGGGGCCGGTCGGATTGCTCACCGGTCCAGCGCCTCGTGTCGTCCGGATTCTCGGCACAGTGTCCATCTGCTCACGGAGAAGATCATCTCGTGCCCTTGCGGCTGGGACAACCCGCCGTCACGGTGGCGGCCGCGAACGCCGAGGGTGCGCCGCCCATCGGACGACGCACCCTCGATCCGTTCCGCTGCGGGAACTACTACTTCGCGCTGACCGACTTGCCGGCCGACCGCAGGTCGTTGCAGGCCTCGATGACCCGCTCGGCCATCGAGGTCTCGGCCTTCTTGAGGTAGCTGCGCGGGTCGTAGGTCTTCTTGTTGCCGACCTCGCCGTCGATCTTCAGCACACCGTCGTAGTTGGTGAACATGTGCGCCGCGATCGGACGGGTGAAGGCGTACTGGGTGTCGGTGTCGACGTTCATCTTCACCACGCCGTACTTCAGCGAGTCGTCGATCTCCGACTTCAGCGAGCCCGAGCCGCCGTGGAAGACGAAGTCGAACGGCTTCGCGCCGTCGCCCAGGCCGAGCTTGGCCGCGGCCACGCGCTGGCCCTCGGCCAGCACCTCGGGCTTGAGCACCACGTTGCCCGGCTTGTAGACGCCGTGCACGTTGCCGAAGGTGGCGGCGAGCAGATACTTGCCGTTCTCACCGGCGCCCAGGGCGTCGATGGTCTTGGCGAAGTCCTCGGAGGAGGTGTAGAGCTTCTCGTTGATCTCGGCCTCGACACCGTCCTCTTCACCGCCGACGACACCGATCTCGACCTCGAGAATGATGTTCGCCGCGGCGGCCTGCTTCAGCAGTTCCTTGGCGATCTCGAGGTTCTCGTCGATCGGGATGGCCGAGCCGTCCCACATGTGGGACTGGAACAGCGGGTTCTGCCCGGCCTTCACCCGCTCCTGCGAGATGGCCAGCAGCGGACGGACGAAGCCGTCCAGCTTGTCCTTGGGGCAGTGGTCGGTGTGCAGCGCGATCGTCACGTCGTACTTGGCTGCCACCACATGAGCGAACTCCGCCAGCGCGACCGCACCGGTGACCATATCCTTCACACCCTGGCCGGAACCGAATTCGGCGCCGCCGGTGGAGAACTGGATGATGCCGTCACTGCCGGCCTCGGCGAACCCGCGGATGGCCGCGTTGATGGTCTCCGAGGAGGTGCAGTTGATCGCGGGGAAGGCGAAGGAGTTCTCTTTGGCCCGACCGAGCATCTCGGCGTAGACCTCCGGAGTCGCGATGGGCACTGAGTGACCTCCGTATGTGTGCTGCGAACAACAATTCTGTCAGCCCATACCCTAAGTTCATGGCCCGTTGTCGCGAAAGGCGGCCCGGGATCGGGAGTGCTTGCGGCGGACTTGCCGGGCCGGGCGCGCACCCACGTCGACCGCCGGGAGCGGTCCGAAACTCGGTTGACCGAAATTCGCCAACGCCTGAGAGGTTCCCGTGAGGTTCGGTGAGATCGCACGGTGACCGGTACTGTGGGGCCCGTGACCACGCTGGCCATCACGAACACTCTCGCCGACGGATTCTCCGTCCACAAGCTGCTCGACCCCATGTATCTGCTGACGGATACCTGGATGTCGAATGCGGTGCTGCCGGCCATCCTGGTCATCGTCTTCATCGAGACAGGGCTGCTGTTCCCGATCCTGCCGGGCGATTCGCTGCTGTTCACCGGCGGCCTGCTCGCGGCGCTCGAACATCCGCCGGTGTCGATCTGGGTGCTCGTTCCGGCGGTGGCGGTGACCGCGATCGCGGGCGATCAGTGCGCCTACTGGATCGGCCGGGCCATCGGGCCGGCACTGTTCCACAAGGAGGATGGGCGCTTCTTCAAACAGCGCTACATCACCGAGACGCACGCCTTCTTCGAGAAGTACGGTCCGAAGACGATCATCCTGGCGCGCTTCGTGCCGATCGTGCGGACCTTCATGCCGGTACTCGCGGGCGTGTCGAAAATGGATTACCGCAAATTCCTCACGTTCGACATCATCGGTGGCATTCTGTGGGCCGGCGGCATCACGGTCCTCGGGTACTTCCTGGGGAACGTCGGGTTCATTCGCGATCACGTCGAGGCCATCTTCCTGCTGATCGTGTTCGTCTCGATCCTGCCCGCCATCATCTCCGTGGCGAAGAAGCTGCGTAACCACGAGCCGGTGCTCGAGATCGAGGAGCCCACGATGTCCGTACCGACGAACGAACCCACGCACTGACACCATTGCCTGCTACGCCGTTACCCCTTGCACTGGGCGGATTCGATCCGCTGCAGTCCGCCGGGCCGGCACTCGTCTGGACCGTCGTCCTGGTCTTCGTCTTCCTCGAGTGCGCGGTGATCATCGGCCTGTTCCTGCCCGGCGATTCGATGCTGCTGACCGCCGGCATCATCTTCGCCTCACACGAGACCGGGCATACGCAGGTGTGGGCGCTGGTGGTGGCGACCATGCTCGCCGCTATCGCAGGTAACCAGGTGGGGTACGTGATCGGCACGCGCACCGGCCATCGCCTGATCGCCCGTAAGAACGGCAAATACGTCAACGCCGAGAATCTGGCCCGGGTATCGGATCTGCTGCACCGGCACGGGTTCGTGGCGGTACTCATCGCCCGCTGGATTCCGTGGGTGCGCACGCTGTGCCCGCTGGTCGCCGGGGCAGCCGGGATGGACCACCGCCGCTACACCGTGGCCAGTTCGATCGGCGCGGTGATCTGGGCGCCGATTCTGCTGCTGCTCGGCTACTACACCGGCGGCTATCTGAACAAGGTGTCCTGGCTGATGCCGACCGTGAGCGGCTCGCTGGTCGTGGTGCTGATCATCGGCACGATCATCGGCCTGCGGCAGTACCGCGCGGAGATGTCGCGTCCGGCCGAGGACTTCGATGTCGAGCTCGAATCCGACGGCCAGAACTTCGACGTCCAGGGCTTCGACCGGGCGGCTTTCGATTCGGACGCCCTCGACACGCTGCCTCTCGAGATCCGGACCGCCGACTATCCGGACACCGTGCCGCTGCGCACCGTCCGCCCCGAGCGCGCGGCCACCGCGGCGCCCGCGCGCATCGTGTGGACCGATCCCCGGCAGTGATCTGCCCTGGGGCCGCCGGCGCCCGCTAGAGTCCGGCGGCCGTCACCACGTGTGCGGCCTCCATCAACATCCAGCCCGACAGCTGCACCGACAGATCTCGTTCCGGTGTCCGCGACGAGGTGACCGAACCACCCGGGGTAGACCGGGCCGCCCCGGCGATGCCGCCCGGCAGCCGTGCCGGTTCGTTCCAGTCGTGGCCGAACAGCGGATCGCCCTCGACCTCGAGCCGATGGTCCCAGGCGGCGCGGGCCGAGGCCTTCACGATCGCGGCGGCCGAGCGACGGGCCGAGCGGTGCGCAACCTCGTCTCCCGGCAGCATGATCGCCACCAGCGCGAGATAGCGGGCCAGGATCCCGTTGAACAGACCACCGTCTCCGCCGCCCCCGCCGGTGACGACATTCCGTTCCGTCATCCGGTCCTCGACCGCGCGGAGCAATCGCTGCACGCGCTCGAGGTGACGAACGTCTCCGGTCCGGACCGCCAGTTCGGTTTCCAGCCCGAGGACCACGCCCTGGCAGTAGCTGAACGTCGGCCGTTCGATCCGGCCCGAGGGCAGGTGGATGCCGTCGAGGATCAGTCCCGTTTCCGGATCGCGCAGGGTGGCGTCGATCCAGTCGGCGATCTGCGCGGCGCGCTCGTGATGCCCCAGGCGCGCGAGTGCGATGGCGACCGGGCCGTTGGCGGGAGCGTTGAAGTAGTCGGAGCCCTTACGCCACGGCACCGCGCCGATCTCCGGCTGCCATCCCGCCATGAGTTGCTGCTCGAGCGCGATCAGCCCGCCGCGCACGTCGGTGATGCCCCGGGTGCGTTCGGCGCGCTCCAAAGCGAGTGCGAGCCAAGCCATATCGTCGTAGTAGTTGTTGGTCCAGCCGGTGATGTTGCGCAGCCGGTGGGCATGCGCGATGGCGGCGATACGTCCGGTGCGGTCCGCGGTGGCCTCCCGGTCGGCGGCATCGATCGCGCAGTCGACGAGATGAGCCTGCCACCAGTAGTTCCAGCTGATGAACAATCGTTCCGCGGTGGTCGCGGGCCAGCCCACCACGCCCAGCTCGGCCCCCGGCAGCAGCCACAGCCGCCGCAGATGCCGGGACACGATGGCCGATTCGGCCGAATCGGCTCGCTGTGCCCAGATATCGGCGCCCGGCTCGGCAGCGGAATCGACTCGTGCGCGCCCCCGCCGCAGATGCGGACGCGGTTGCACGTCGTCGCTCCGCGAATTCATGGGTACATCGTGCCAGTCCGAGCCCCGATTTCGCGCCCGATTTGTTACGCGATCGACTCGTGTCCGCGACGTGCCGAGTCGGCCCGGTACGCGCGGCGTGTCAGCCCGGTTCCACGGCGACGGACGCGCGTTCCATACGTGCTGCGAGAGCGCGACAGCGGTCGCGGAACGTGGGCGGCTCCTCGATCACGAAATCGGCGTCGAGGAAGGCGAGATTGAGCACCAGCCATTCGAACGAATCCACCCATGTGGTGATCCGGCAGCGCTGCGGTCCGCGCGACTCGATATCGCAGTCCTGGAATTTCAGGACGTCGGCGACCGCCGTGGCCGCAGCCTCCACGGTGACGACCGCGCGATGCCGCCCGGCGGTGAGTTCGCGCCGGAGATAGCCCGCGGCCGTCTCGGCCGGTAGCGGGCGCGGCTCGAAAAAGGTTCCGGTAGCGGCGATATCGGCGATCCGATCCAGGCGGAAGGTGCGCCAATCCCCACGATCGCGGTCCCAGGCGAGCAGATACCAGCGCAGATGCTGATACACCTGCCGATACGGTTCGACCCGGCGCCGGGCGAGCCCGCCGGTGCGGGTGCGGTAGTCGAAGACGAGGTGTTCGTGTCCGGCCGCGGCCCTGGCCACCAGCGCCAGCACCGCCGCGTCGACCGCGGGCGCCACGACCGCCGCCGTCTCCACCGTCGCCCGGACCGCGTTCGCCCGGCCCCGCAACCGCTTCGGCAGCAACTGATCGATCTTGCCGAAGGCGCGCAGGGCAGCGGCGCCGATATCCGACGAGCCCTGGCGCTCCCCCTGGCTGTGCGGTTCCGACGTCGCCGCGAGCATGCCGAGGGCGACGACGGTGGCGATCGCCTCGTCGTCGTCGAAGACCAGCGGCGGGAGGATGCGGCCGGCGGTGAGTTGGTAGAAGCCGCCCGGGCCGGGTCGGTTGGCGACCGGATAGCCGTATTCGCGCAGCCGCTCGACATCGCGGCGGACGGTGCGCGGGCTGGTCTCCAGGCGGGCGGCCAGTTCGGCGCCGGTATAGCGGCGGCCGGTCTGCAGATAAGCGAGCAGATCGAGCAGGCGGCGAGTGGCGCTCATGACTCCATCCTCCGGCAATTGCGGTCAGAAGCCGGCCACATCTGTCCCTAGCGTCGAGATATGACTTCGATCCGCATTCGCGCAGCGCGTACCAACAACCTGAAAAGTGTGGATATCGATGTGCCGCGGGGCCGGCTGGTGGTGTTCGCCGGGGTGTCCGGTTCGGGCAAATCGTCGCTGGTTTTCGACACCATCGCGGCCGAGGCGGGATATCAGGTCAACGAGACCTATCCGCCGTTCGTGCGCAATCGGCTGCCGCGGTGGACGCGTCCGGAGGTGGACCTGATCGACGGCCTCTCGCCGGTGGTGGTGATCGATCAGAAGCGGCTCGGCGGCAACGCCCGTTCGACGGTCGGCACCATCACCGATGCGTACACCTATCTGCGGCTGTTGTTCTCCCGTATCGGGCAGCCGTACGTCGGGGAATCCAATCACTTCTCGTTCAACGATCCGGCCGGAATGTGCCCGGCCTGTTCCGGTCTCGGCGAAACGCTGGTTCCCGATCTGGAGCAGGTGCTCGACCCGGATCTCTCGCTGGAGCAGGGCGCGATCCGATTGCCCGGCTTCGCCGCCGGTCAGTACTGGTACCGCCGCTACGCCGAACTCGGAGCCTTCGATGCGACCGTGCCGCTGCGGGAATGGTCGCCCGCCGAACGCGACGCACTGCTGCACGGCGGGCCCGCCGCCGCGGCCCTGCGGCCGAGTCCGCCGAAGGATTACGAAGGCGTGATCGAGCTGTTCGAGCGGGTGTATCTGCACACCTCCGACAACCTGTCCGAACGCAAACAGGCTGTGCTGCAGCGGTTCACCCACTCGGGACCGTGTCCGGAATGCGACGGGCAACGGTTGAATCCGGCGGCCCGCTCGGCGCGGGTACTCGACCACACCATCGTCGAGATGAGCCGGATGGAGATCGGCGAACTCGCCGAGCTGATCACCGAGGTGCGCGACCCCGAAATGGTTTCGGTGGTGTCCGCGCTGCACGAGCGGCTCCGCGCCCTCGCGCACATCGGCCTCGGTTACCTGTCGCTGTCACGTCCGACGACGACACTGTCCGGCGGAGAATCGCAGCGCATCAAGACCGTTCGCCATCTCGGCAGCAGTCTGACCGAAATGCTCTACGTCTTCGACGAACCCACCGTCGGATTGCATCCGCACGATGTGCGGCCGATGACCGAACTGCTGAAATCGTTGCGGGACAAGGGCAACAGCGTTCTGGTGGTGGAACACGATCCGGATGTGATGCGGGTGGCCGACCATATCGTCGAGGTCGGTCCGGGGGCGGGGGCCGAGGGCGGGCGAATCGTGTTCACCGGCGACTTCGAGCGGTTGGCGACCGTGGACACACCTACCGGGCAGGCGTTGCGGATCCGGCGGACCGGCCGCACCCCGCGGGTGCCGACCGGAAAACTGCGGATCGACAACGCGACTCGCAACAATCTGCGCGACATCTCGGTCGACATCGCGACCGGTGTGCTGACCGTGCTCATCGGCGTCGCGGGTTCGGGTAAGTCCAGTCTGGCCGCGGAACTGGTGCAGCGGCATCCGGCCACCGTGGTCGATCAGCGTCCGGTCGGCACCAATCGGCGGTCCACCCCGCTCACCTACGCCGGGATCGCCGGCGCGGTACGCACCATGTTCGCGAAGCGCAACGGCGTGAGTGCCGCCCTGTTCAGCGCGAATTCCGAGGGAGCCTGCCCGGTGTGCGAGGGCGCCGGTGTGATCTATACCGACCTGGCGTTCATGGACGGTCAGGAAACGGTGTGCTCGGCGTGCGGCGGACGCCGGTTCACCGATCGGGTGCTCGGTTACACCGTCGACGGCTTGACCATCGCCGATATCGACGATCTGACCATCGCCGAGGCGATGCGGCGACTGCCCGCGGTCGCGCGGGGTCTGCGGCATCTCGACGAGGTCGGACTCGGATATCTGCGGCTCGGACAGTCGCTGACCACGCTGTCCGGCGGGGAATGTCAGCGGCTGAAGATCGCCAGGGAACTCGCGCGCGGCGACCGGCACACCCTCTATGTCCTCGACGAGCCGACGACGGGGCTGCACCTGCGCGATATCGATACGCTGACCCAGCTGTTCGACCATCTGATCGACCGGGGCAACACCGTGGTCGTCATCGAACACAATCTCGACGTCGTCCGCGCGGCCGACCGGATTATCGACCTCGGGCCGGGCCCCGGCCGGCACGGCGGCCGGATCGTCTTCCAGGGCACTCCGGAAGAACTGCTGCGCTGCCGCGAATCCGCGACGGCCGCGGCACTGCGTGATTCCCGATGATCACCAAGAACGTTCGAGGTCCGCATGCTGAGTTATCCACGCGTGCATGGCGATTCCGGCGGCGACACCCGCGTTGATACTGCGGGTCGAGCCGAACTGCGCGATCGATACCGTCATGACCGCGGCCCGTTTGGCGGCCTCGGTGACGCCCGGACCCTCCTGGCCGAACAGAAGCAGGCAATCACGCGGCAGCGCGGCGGTTTCCAGCGGCACCGAACCCGGCACGTTGTCGACGGCCACCACGGTGAGATTCTCGCGCTCGGCGAACTCCAGCAGTTCGGCGATATCGCTGTGGTGCACGATGTGCTGATACCGGTCGGTCACCATGGCGCCGCGCCGATTCCAGCGCCGGCGTCCGACGATATGGACCGCCGCCGCGGCGAAGGCATTCGCGGTGCGAACCACCGTGCCGATATTGGCGTCGTGCCCGAAATTCTCGATCGCGATGTGGAACGGATGGCGACGGCTATCGATATCGGCGACGATCGCCGCGCGCGACCAGTACCGGTAGGCGTCGACCACGTTGCGCCGGTCGCCGTGCGCGAGCAGTTCCGGATCCAGACGCGGATCGTCCGGCGGTTCAGTGCCGAATTCGTCGCGCCACGGACCCACGCCGTGCGGATGCTCGCCCCATTCGGTCGGGCCCGGCACATCGCCGTCCGATGGGTCGGGCAGCGGCTGGAGCGGGTGATTCACGCCGGTCATCGTAGCCGCGCCCGGTACCGTCGGATCCGATGGTGGTGCTGTCCACACCGTCGATTCGCCGGTCTGCTCCCTCGCTGCGCGGATCGGCTCCGACCAGCATGGAAGCTATGACCGAAACACTCGCCGAACCGACGCTCGTACTCGACCGTCCGGGCTCGCGCCCGACCGCCGGGTCGGTGCTGCGGGCGATCCTGCGCGCCCCGTTCCAGGCACGCACCTGGAAAGAGCTGGCCTACCTGGTCGTCGCCGCGATTCTGGGCTGTCTGGTGCTGGCCTATCTGTTCGTCGGCTACGGCGTCGGGCTCTACAGTTCGATCCTGATCATCGGCGCTCCGCTGCTGGCCGGGGTGCTGCTGGGCGGGCGGATCTGGGGACGGGTCTACCGGGCCGTGGGTGCCGCGCTACTGTCCGCCGATCTGCCGGCTCCGCCGAATTTCGCCGCCCGGCCGGGACTGGTGGGCTGGTTCCGCAGCGTCTTCACCGATCGCACCGCATGGCGGGCACTGGCCTTCCTGGTCGCCGAGGCGGTCCTCGGGGTGTTCGTCGGATACGTGGTGCTGACCGTGATCGCGGTGACCGTCTTCACCGCGATCTCCCCCGTCCCGTGGGCGGTTTTCCACCCCGTCAACGTGGATCCGCAAGGGCGCGAACATCATTCGATGGCGCAATTCGGCGACTACTACATCGACACCTGGCCGCGTGTACTCGGTCTGGCGGCACTGGGCGTCATCGGCTGCTTCCTGCTGCCGTGGCTCGTGCGCGCGGTGTGCTGGGCGCATCGCGGGCTGATGCTGGTGTTGCTGACACCCACCGCGGGCGATCGGCGGATGGTCGAACTGCAGGAGAGCCGGCGCGTCGCGGTCGAGGATTCCGCGGCGACGCTGCGGCGGCTGGAACGCGATCTGCACGACGGCACCCAGGCACGGCTGGTGAGTATCGCGATGACGCTGGGGCGTGCCGAGGAGCGACTCGCCGCGGGCGCCGACCCGGCCGCGCTGATCGCCGATGCCCGGGCGAGCTCGAAGGACGCCATCGCCGAGCTGCGGGAACTGGTGCGCGGCATCCATCCCCCCGCACTCGAACTGGGACTGGAACCGGCGCTGGAGACGCTGACCGCGCGCTGTGCGATACCGGTCGAACTGCGCGTCCACCTGCCGCAGCGGCCCAGTCCGGCGATCGAGGCGATCGCGTATTTCTCGGTCGCGGAACTGCTCACCAACGTGGTGAAGCATTCGGGGGCGACCGCGGCGTGGGTGTCGGTCGCGCCGGCGGGCGCCGCGACGATGATGGTGAGCGTGCGCGACAACGGTCACGGTGGGGTGCGACAGCCCGGTCCGATGGGCGGTGAATCCGAGGCCGGGGCCGATGCGCCGACCGAGCGGCTGGTCGGCGGTGGTCTGGCCGGTCTCGCCGCACGGGCGCGCTCCGTCGACGGCAACCTGACCGTCGACAGCCCGATCGGAGGGCCCACCAACATCACCGTCACCCTGCCGATCGCGGGCCCGCAATGAGTACGGCCGAGGCCGGCCGCACCGCCGACGCCCTGCGGATCGTGATCGCCGAGGACAGCGCGATCCTGCGGGACGGTCTGGCCGGCCTGCTCACCGACCGCGGTCACGAGATCGTGGCCATGGTCGGCGACGGGATCCGGCTGAGCGAGATCGTGGCCGAAACCCGTCCCGACGTCGCCGTGGTCGACGTGCGGATGCCGCCCTCGTTCACCGACGAAGGTCTGCTCGCCGCCATCGAACTGCGCCGGAAATTTCCCGCCACCGGAGTGCTCGTATTCTCCCAATGGGTCGAAACCCGTTATGCCACCGAACTTCTCGCCGGCGGTGCGGGCGGTGTCGGCTACCTGCTCAAGGACCGGGTAGCAGACGTCCGCGAATTCGTCGACGCCCTGCAGCGCGTCGCCACCGGCGGTACGGCTCTCGACCCCGAGGTGGTGAGCCAGCTGTTCGGCGCTGCCCGGCAACAGGATTCGCTCGCCCGCCTCACCCCGCGCGAACGCGAAGTCCTGGAGCTGATGGCCCAGGGCCTCACCAACGCCTCCATCGCCACCACCCTCACCGTGACCGAACGCGCGGTGGAAAAACACATCGGCAACATCTTCCTGAAGTTGGACCTCCCCCCGTCCGACACCCACCACCGCCGGGTCATGGCGGTGCTGCGCCTACGGGGATAGGCGTTGCGGCAGCGGCTCGCCGCTGGACTGCCCGGAGCCCTCGGTCACCTGTGGAACACTGAGAGGACCAGGGCAAACGAGAGGAGGTGAGCACGTGGTTATGTATTGGCCCGATCGTCTACTGACGATGGCGGACTGGGAGGCGCTGCCGGAGGACAACAGCCGTAGCTACGAGCTCGTGGAGGGGGTACTCATCGTGTCACCGAGGCCGGTGCTGCGGCATCAGTTCGCAATTTGGCAGTTGGCTGCGCAAATCCAGCCTCAGCTTCCCGGCGACCTAGCCGTCGTGACCGAGGCGGAAATCGCGATCGATGCCGACAACCCGCCCACGGTGCGTGTCCCTGACGTGATGGTTCTGAATCGCTCCGCCATAGCCGACAACCTTCCGCGTGCGCGCCCCGAAGATGTCACGGTGGCGGTCGAGATCTTGTCGCCAGGTTCCCGGCGCACCGATCGCGTCGCCAAATTCGCCGAATACGCCGAGGTCGGGATCGCGCACTACTGGCTCGTCGATCTCGACGCACCGCCTACGCTCACCGCCTACCGATTGGTCGGCGACTATTACGAGCTGGTCGCGGACAATTGCTCGGAGATCCGGCTCGACCTCTCCGGGACTCCGGTGGCCATTGATCTGCACGCACTGAACGGATCCCGAGCCGAATAGACAAGATCGGCGACGGGCCGGGCGGCTGCCCGTGCGCGGTGAGCGTCGCAAGGTTGGGCACCGTAGCCGCCGGGTGGCCGAAACGTGTCTGTCCGTTATGCGCTATGTGGGCGGGGTGGGAGGGGTGAGGCTTATTCTTGAGGTATCCGCGGGGTGGTGGAGGCGGTTATGGACCACGTACGCATTCTTCGGACCGTGCTCGGGGTGACGGTCGGGTATGTGATCGTGCTCGGGGTCTGGCTGGGGTGGGTGCATCAGCACACGCCGCCGGGGACCGAGCCGTATCAGATCATGGCGATGGTGGGGGCGTTCGGATCGTGTGTGGGGATCGGAATGTTGCTGGCGCAGCGGCCGTCGCGGTCGGATCGGCGGTTGTTGCGGCACGGGCTGGAGGGGTGGGCGACCATCGAGGGGGTGCATCCGCTGCAGTACACCGATCACCACACGGAACTGACCGAACTCGATCTGGAGCTGACCGTTCCCGGTTCGGAAACCTATCGGGGCACGGTCGTTTTCGACGTCGCACCGATCGACCGGCCGAGAATGCATGTGGGTGAGACGATTTCGATCCGAGTGGATCCGGCCGACCGCGATCGGATCATGCTCTGCCTGTGAGCAGCCGCCCGCGCGGTCGCGCGATGGCGGTGGGGTTCAGTCGAAGTGGGTCGGCGCCGTCAGCAGATACTGCGCACCGGCATAGGTCGCGAGGATGACGGCCTCGCTCGCGCGGCGCGACCGTGTCGTCCGAGCGAAGAGGCGACGCAGCACGATCATGCCGTCGGAGAGTGTGAACAACAGCGCACCCAGAGCCAGGCGGCTGCGCGGGTCGCTTCCCGGAACCACGGTCCCCGCAACGACTTTCGCGTCGGGAGCCAGGGCCGGATCGGAGGCGAGAGTCGCCGCCGTGCCCAGTGTCGCACCGTAGGCGGTCAGCGGCGCGGCGATGCGAGGCGCGCGCGCCCGCAACAGCATGGCGGCGCCCAGCCACGCCAAGAGCCGGGGTGCCGCGACCATCGGCTGCGGCCGCGCACCGCGCCGCCACCACAGCGCCGAGTATCCGCACTGCATGACCGCGAAAGCCGAAGCGCCCGCGACCAGACGGCGGTCGTCGTCGGGATCCATCAGGAGTACATCGCCGACGGTGGCGGCCGCCAGCGACCCGAGCAGAAGAGCCCGATCAGACTGCGGCGATCCCCGGTCACCCGTCGCGCGAGCAGGCTCGGCGTTGCCATGGCCGGCCGTCTCGGAGGCGTGCTCGCCCCCTCGCCGGTCCGTCTCACCAGGGGAGACCTCACCAGCGCTCGACGCGCGCCCGGCCTGGATCGCATCGGCCGCCAGCAGGGGCATGAGCAGCGGCTTCGTCGCCCACTGCCACCGGTCCCGCCCGGTGGCCGCGCCGAGGACGGTGATCACCGCGGCACCCACGTACGCAGCACGGAACGGTCGCGCCATTCGGAATCTCCTCATCAATCCACGACGACGGTGGACCGGTGCGACGGTCGCGGCCGGTCAGAAACTGGGTTCGATCGGCTTGGGCGGGAGGGTGACCACCTGCCCGGCGTAGCTCAGCCCGGCGCCGAAGCCGAGCAGCAGGGCCAGCTGTCCGCCCTTGGCCTTACCGGTCACCAGCATCTCCTCCATGGCCAGCGGGATGGACGCGGCGGAGGTGTTGCCGGTGTTCTCGATGTCGTTGGCCATCGGGATGTCGTCGGCGAGGCCTAGATTCTTCTTCATCAGCTCGTTGATGCGCGCGTTGGCCTGATGCGGCACGAAGACCTCGATATCCTCCTTCGCCACGCCCGACACCTCCAGTGCGGTCGACAGGGCGCGGGGCAGAGTGACTGCGGCCCAACGGAATACGCGCGGCCCCTCCATCCGCAGCGCCATCCGGCCCACCGGCTCCACCTCGGGATCGGTGCCCTGCAGTCGCTCCGCCCGGTCCATGTAGTCGAAGAAGTTGACGTCCTGGGAGATCGCCTCGGCGCTCTCCCCGTCGCTGCCCCACACCGTCGGGGAGATGCCGTTGACGTCGCTCGGGCCGACCACGACCGCACCGGCGCCGTCGCCGAAGATCATGGCGGTGCCGCGGTCGGTCGGGTCCAGGCCGACCGTCATGGTTTCCGCGCCGATCACCAGCACGTATTCGGCGGAACCGGCCCGGATCAGATCGGCCGCCACACCGAGGGCATAGCCGAATCCGCCGCAACCGGAAGTGAGGTCGAAAGCCGGGATGCCGTTCATCCCGAGATCGAAGGCCACCGAGGGCGCGCCGTGCGGGGTGAGCTTGAGCCAGCTGGAGGTAGCCAGAATCAGCGCGCTGATCTTGCTGCGATCGATACCGCTGTTGATGACGGCCCGCTCCCCGGCGGCCGCCGACATGGAGCGCAGGGTCTCGTCACCGCTGATCCAGCGACGATTGCGGATGCCGGTGCGCTCGAAGATCCACTCCGGGGTGGAATCGAGAACCTCGCAGACGTCGGCGTTGCTGACGACACGCTTCGGCCGGTATGCCCCGATGCCGAGCATCGCAACATTCTTGCGACCCTCGTTGATTGCAATGCTCACCACAGGAGACTCACTCGACCCTTCACGCTGTCGTACATAAGACCAGCGTCCAGGCTAACCCAGGCCCAAATATCAACCCAGAGCCAGATCCTTCAGGCCCAGAATGGAGCGGTACTCCAGTCCCTCCTCGGCAATCACCTGGTCGGCGCCGGTCTCGCGATCGACCACGGTGGCGACGCCGACCACGGTCGCACCGGCCTCGCGCAGTGCCCGGACGGCGGTCAGCGGCGAATTGCCGGTGGTCGTGGTGTCCTCGACGACCAGCACACGCTTACCGGAGATTTCCGGCCCCTCGATCTGGCGCTGCATGCCGTGAGTCTTGGCGGCCTTGCGCACCACGAACGCGTTCAGCGGGCGGCCGGGGGCGTGCAGCATCGCCAGCGCCACCGGATCCGCGCCCATGGTGAGCCCGCCGACGGCGTCGAATTCCCAGTCCGACACCAGCTCTCGCAGCAGGGTGCCGATCAGCGGCGCCGCCTGATGATGCAGGGTCGCCCGGCGCAGATCGACGTAGTAGTCGGCCTCCTTACCGGAGGACAGGGTCACCCGGCCGTGCACGACGGCGAGCTCCCGGACCAGCTCGGCCAATCTGTCGCGGTCGGTGGTGGATTCGATCATGTGGGTTTATGTCCTTCCCCGTGCGTTGAACATGCCTCGGTTGAGCCGGGTCACCAGATTCCGCGGGATCAGCCCGGCGACGGTGGTGAGCACCTTGTACTGCACCCCGGGCACACTGATCACCCGGTCCTTCTCCAAATCCTGCAGCGAACCGGACACCACCTGATCGACGTCGAGCCACATCGGCTTCGGTAGCGACGACATCTCGATTCCGGCACGCTCGTGAAATTCCGTGTGCACGAATCCCGGGCACAGCGCCTGCACCCGGACCCCGGTCCCGGCCAGTCCGCCGGCCAGGCCCTCGGTCAAGGATATGACGTAGGCCTTGGAGGCCGAATAGGTCGAGCCGCGGCCCGGTACCAGCCCGGCCACACTGGCGACATTGACCACCGAACCCTTGGCGGCGGCGATCATCGGCGGCAGTGCGGCACGCGTCAATTGCAGCACCGCGGTGACATTGACATCCAGTTGGGCCTGCAATTCCCGCGGATCCACGGTCCAGAACTCACCCGAGATACCGAATCCGGCATTGTTGACCAGGAAGTCCACGCCCTCGCCGAGCCGTTCGGCGACGGTGTTTCGGTCCTGCTCGCGCGCCAGATCCGCGGCCAGGATCTCGCTGCGGGTATCGAAGCGGTGCTGCAATTCCGCGGCGAGGGCGGTCAAGCGTTGCTCGTCGCGCGCCACCAGCACCAGGTCGTAGCCGAGGGAAGCCAGGCGGGTGGCGTAGCCCTGGCCGATACCGGAGGTCGGTCCGGTCACCAGGGCGACCGGACGGGTGGCACCGGGGAGGCGTGCGGCCCCCGGATCTGCGGGGCTATCGGTCATGGGTCGTCAACCACCTAGTGTCGGGCGGATAATCCCGGTGCCCGGACACCGGTTCGCGAACCGGACCGGTCACCGCGGTGCGGGGCCCTGATAGGGACGGAACCCCGGATGGAACGGACCGCCCGGCCGCTGCGGCAGCTCGTCCTCGGCCTGCGGTTCATCGGAATCCGCTGCGGCCGAATTGTTTTCCTCGTCCTCGAGGAATTCCTCGGCGGGCGGCCAGTTACGGCGGACCCGGTTGCGGGGATCCGGCACCACCGCGAGCGCCGGGCGGCGCGGCGGCTGCTGCTCGGCCTCGCCCGCGAGATCGCCGACCGGCGCGGCGATCACACCGGACTCGCGGTCCGCCGAATCGGATGCCGGGCGCTCACCGGCGTTACGAGTGTCGCCGGGGCGAGCGTCGCCGGGGCGGGGGCCGGCCGGTGCGTCGGTGCCGCCACGAGCGATGTTTCCGCGGTCGTTGCCGTCCACGTTCTCGTGCGCGAACCGGCTCCGGCCGCCGTGTGCGTCGCCGTCCCGGGGCCCGGATGCGCGCTCGTCACGGAAATCGCGGTCGTCGTCGAACCGGTCGCCTGGACCTTGCTCGTCGTCGAATCCGTCGTCTTCGTAGCGCTCGAACCGGTCGCCGTAATCCTGATCGCGGAAGTCGCGGTCGGCCCGGTCGTCGTAGCTCTGGTCCCGGTAGCCCTGGTCGGCGTAGCCCTGCTCGCGGTAGCCCTGGTCGGCTTCACCGGGTTCCTCGGCATTCGGGCGCGGACGACCGGGATCGTGCTGATCGGATTCCAGGCGGCCGCGGTCGCCGCCGGCCACCGGCGGCAGCACGTGCAGCAGACCCGAGAGCCGCAGCACGGCATCGATCGCGGCCTCCCAATCCTTGGACGCGGTGCCGACCGGCAACATGCCCAGCGTCCAGTTGCCCTCACTCCACAACTGCTGCACGGTATGCGGCAGCGTTTCGATGAAGTGGACCATCCGCTGGTCGACGGCGTGGCGAGCGACGTCCGGATTGGTGGCGAAGACCACGCGGTCGCCGATCGCGCCGAGCAGTTCCAGATCGGCGTCCTTGGGCGGGGCGGCGGTTTTCAGGCGCAGGTCGATATCGATGTCCGAGCCGATCTGGCGGCGCACGGCGACCAGCGTCGCGGCGTCCTCCAGATCGAACAGAACGAACTTCTCGCCCTTGCGATTACCGGAAACCACATCGATCGCGGACAGATACCCCAGTTTGGCCATCGCGCCCCGCCGCCATGTCGATGCCAGCGAAGGTTCGACCGAAACGTAGGTGTATCCCTGGGATTTGGCCCAGACCTGCCGTACGTGTCCGGTCCGCTGCCGCTGCACGCGATCGAAATACAGCAGTACGATCGCACCTACCAGTGCGATCGCCGCGAGGCCGAACCAGATTGCTGCTGTCATCGCACCTGAGTCTAGTGGGTTCGGGTGCAATTGCTCGCGCCCGTTCGTCCCGCGGTTCGCGCCTGCCTTCCGACGTCACACCCCCGAGCGGGCACGGCGGAGGCGCCGCACCCGCGGCGTCGCACTCACGGCGCGGGTGCGGTTGCCGAAACTCGTTGTGGGGCATCGTCGGCCGCCGCATCGAGGAAGGTGCGCAGCAGCGCGGCGACCGCGGCGGGGTGGGTCACGGGCGGGGTGTGCGCGACACCGTCCAGCAATTCCAGCGGTTCCGCGCCGGGTAGCGCGGCGGCGAGGGCGGTGCCGGACGCAGCGGGAATGGGCAGGTCGGCGCCGCCGTGGACGACCAACGCCGGGGCGGTGATCTCGGCGAGGCGGCCGGCGATTCCGTCGGCGCCCATCAGCACACCGACTGCGCGAGCGAGTCGATCGGCAGGCTGCCGTCGTATCCGGGCCAGCCAATGCTCGACCGCCGCGGCGTCACCCAGCAGCAGATCGAGAACCGCGCCCCCGGTCGCCTCGACCGCACCGGCGGCGAAACCGTCCCGGATGCGAGCCATTTGTTCCAGCGCCGGGCCGGGGAACGGATCCGCGGCGGTATCGATGAGTGTCAAGCTCCGAATACGTGCCGGGGCCAGCAGGGCCGCCCGCAGCGCGGTGAATCCGCCCTGCGAGTGACCGACGATGTGAGCGGCCGGCACGTCGAGCGCGTCCAGGACGCTCAGGGCGTCGCGCGCGGCGTCCCAATAGGTGAAGGGCAGACCGTCGTCCTCGGTATCACCGTGCAGCCGGAAGTCGAAGCGGATGCTGCGGTAGCCGGAGAGGTTCGAGACGACGCCGTCCCACATGGTCGAGTCCATGAGGTTGCCGTGCAAGAAGAGTACGGCCGGGCCGGTGCCGCCCGAGTCGCGGAGATGGAAGCGCCGGGCGCGGGTGGCGAGGGTGTTCATCGTGCTCCGTTCTGGTCGGATATCTCCATCCCACTCCGCTCAGGACGCCATGACGAGGTAGTTTTACGACCGGTCATGGTCGAAACAGGTCAACACGTACTCGGCGTCGGCTACGCACCCGCTGCTGCGGGCCGTGCGGTCGAGCTGCGGCGCCTCCCGGATGTTTTCCGGGGCGTGGTGCGGCACCGGCCGGTTCGCCCGGATTTCCACGTCGTCGGTGTGATCACCGGTGGCGCGGGCCGCCATGCCGTCGACTTCCGTCCGGACGATCTGGCCGCGGGCGCGGTGTTCTGGTTGCGGCCCGGACAGGTTCATCAGGTGCTCGATGCCGACCGGCTGCACGGAACCGCGATCCTGTTCACCCCCGACGCCCTCGCCCCCGGCAATCGGGTCGCGACGTTCGCCGACGATCCGGCCCGGCCGAGCCGATGGGCGACGGATCCGCGAGATCCGCTCGTCACGACGGCACTGCGACATCTGGAATTGGTGCTCGCCGCGCCGTCGTGCGCTCGCGATATCGCCGACGCACTCCGCCTGGCGCTCACCCCACTGGTGGCCGCGGCGCCGGGCGCTGCGGCGGACAACGGGCCGGTGTCCGCGGTCTTCGCGCGTTTCGCGGCGGCGGTCGAAGCCGAATTTCCACGACGGCATCGGGTCGGCGACTACGAGCGAGCCGTGCACGCCGGCGCCAAGACCATCGACCGGTCGGTGCGCCGGGCCCGGGGTATCAGCGCGAAGCGGTATCTCGACGAACGACTGGCGCTGGAAGCCCGCCGCCGCCTGGCCACCACCGACGTCACCGTCGCAGCGCTGGCGCGCGAACTCGGTTTCTCCGAGGCCACCAACTTCGTGAAGTTCTACCGCCGCATGACCGGCACGACCCCCGCCTCCATGCGGCAGTGACGACGATCCCGCCGCAGCGATGCGGAGGCGGATTACCTCGGCAACTGGGTGCTGATGATGATCTTCGCCTTGATGGACCCGTCCGGGTTCTTGTCGCCCTGCACGACCACCATGTCGCCCTGTTTCAGATCGGAGACCTTCCCGGATCCCATCGAGATCACCTGGGTCTGCGCGTCCGTGTGCACGGTGACCGAGTTGCCCAGCATCGACTGCAGCATGATGGTCGTTCCGTCGTTGCTGTTCACGGTCCCCATGGTCGCCCCGAGACCGTCGATGTCGCCGAGGCCCGGTAGCTGCGGGAGGCTGGGTTGCGCACCGCCGGACGGGTTCGGCGGGACGACCGGTACGCGCGTCGGCGCGGGCCGGCCGGTGGCGGCCGCATCGGAGGACGAGGAGTCGTTGCCGGCGAGCAGCAGGCCCGCGGCGATGCCGCCGAGGACCACGAGAACGAAGACGGCCGCGGTCAGCGCGATCCACAGGCCGGTGCGGTGTCGCCGCGGCGGTTCGACGGGCAGTCCGGTCGGGCCGACTGCTCCCTGGGGGCCGGTGGGGCCGGGGGCGCCGGAACCGTAAGGGGGGTATTCACCCGGTTCGCTGTACCCGGATTCGTAGGCGCCCCATTGGCTGTCGTAGGGCGGAAGTTCGCGGGTCGCGTTCGGGCCGGGCGATTGTTCGAAGTACCGGCCCTCATATTCGGGATGGGACGGGAATTCGTAGGGCGCGGTCTGTTCGTAGGGCCCGGGATGTCCGTAGGGGCGAGTGTTCTCGTACGGCCCGGGGCTCCGACCGTACGCTTCCGAGTATTCCGTCGTGTGGTCAGCGCCGTCGTCCGGATGCCGGCCCGATGCGCCGAGCTTCTCGGTCGGCGTATCGGGTGAATCCGGACGCTGCGCCCACGGGTCGCTCGGATTCGTCATGCTCACCAGGGTAGGTGCAGATCGGCGTTGCTTCAGCGAAGTGCGACAACCTCGGAAGCCCGAGCGAGCGGAATCCGGAACCTGCGCGGGCGGAATCCGGCGGATACGCGGTGTGCGATTCACTCACACACCGCGCCCCGTTCATCGAATCCCGGACGGCTCGGTCGTCACCGTCCGACGATCAGCCCGTCGCCGTCG
Organism: Nocardia sp. AB354; assembly: GCF_049538315.1. Taxonomy (NCBI): domain Bacteria; kingdom Bacillati; phylum Actinomycetota; class Actinomycetes; order Mycobacteriales; family Nocardiaceae; genus Nocardia; species Nocardia sp. AB354. The sequence goes on from NZ_JBMVFU010000004.1 coordinate 24,788, forward strand.
GGTGCGACGTTGACCTTCACCAGGTCGCCGTCGGTGACCTCACCGGCCAGCAGCTCCTTGGCGAGCGAATCGCCGATGGCCTGCTGGATCAGCCGGCGCAGCGGCCGGGCGCCGTAGACCGGGTCGTAGCCGCGCACGGCCAGCCAGAACCGCGCCGAATCGCTGACGTCCAGCTTCAGCCGCCGCTGCGAGAGCCGCTTCTGCAGCTGCGCCAACTGGATGTCGACGATGTTCTCGAGCTGCTCCTCGTTGAGCGCGGAGAACATCACCACGTCGTCGAGGCGGTTGAGGAATTCCGGTTTGAACGCCGAGCGCACGGCGTTCATCACGAACTCCTTGTCGCCACCGGCACCCAGGTTGGAGGTGAGGATGAGGATGGTGTTGCGGAAATCCACCGTGCGGCCTTGGCCGTCGGTGAGCCGCCCCTCGTCCAGTACCTGCAGCAGGATGTCGAAGACGTCGGGGTGCGCCTTCTCGATCTCGTCGAACAGCACCACCGTGTACGGCCGTCGCCGGACCGCCTCGGTGAGCTGGCCGCCCTGGTCGTAGCCGACATATCCGGGCGGGGCGCCGACGAGGCGAGCCACCGAATGCTTCTCGGAGTACTCGCTCATATCGATGCGGGTCATCGCGCGCTCGTCGTCGAACAGGAAGTCCGCGAGGGCCTTCGCCAGCTCGGTCTTACCGACACCGGTGGGTCCGACGAACATGAACGAGCCCGTCGGCCGGTTGGGGTCGGCGACCCCGGCCCGGGCGCGGCGCACCGCGTCGGAGACCGCTGTGACGGCCTCGGCCTGTCCGACCACTCGATGCCCGAGTTCCTCCTCCATCCGCAGCAGCTTCTGGGTTTCACCCTCGAGCATGCGGCCGACCGGGATGCCGGTCCACGAGGAGACCACTTCGGCGATGTCGTCCGGACCGACCTCCTCCTTGAGCATCACCTCGTCCTCGAGGCTGCCGCTGCCGGCCTTGCCCGCGTTCTTCTCGGCCTCCGCGAGCTGCTTCTCCAGCTGCGGGATGCGGCCGTACCGCAGTTCGGCGGCCTTGCCGAGATCACCGTCGCGTTCGGCGCGCTCGGATTCACCGCGCAGCGATTCCAGCTGCTCCTTGATGGTGCGGACCGAGTCGATGGCCTGCTTCTCGTTCTGCCAGCGCGCCATCAGCTGGTTCAGCTTCTCGCGGTCGTCGGCCAGTTCCTGGCGCAACTTGTCGAGTCGCTGCTTGGACGCCTCGTCGGTTTCCTTGGCGAGGGCGACCTCCTCGATCTCGAGGCGGCGCACCGCCCGTTCGACCTCGTCGATCTCGACCGGACGCGAGTCGATCTCCATGCGCAGCCGCGAGGCCGACTCGTCGACCAGGTCGATCGCCTTGTCGGGCAGGAACCGGGAGGTGATGTAGCGATCGCTGAGGGTCGCGGCCGCCACCAGCGCGGAGTCGGTGATCCGCACGCCGTGGTGTACCTCGTAGCGCTCCTTGAGTCCGCGCAGAATGCCGATGGTGTCCTCCACCGACGGCTCGCCGACCAGCACTTGCTGGAAGCGGCGCTCCAGGGCGGCGTCCTTCTCGATGTGCTGACGGTATTCGTCGAGCGTGGTCGCACCGACCAGGCGCAGTTCACCGCGTGCCAGCATCGGCTTGATCATGTTGCCGGCGTCCATCGCCGATTCGCCGGTCGCGCCGGCGCCGACGATGGTGTGTAGCTCGTCGATGAACGTAATGATCTGTCCGGCACTGGATTTGATCTCCTCCAGCACCGCCTTGAGCCGTTCCTCGAACTCACCGCGATACTTCGCGCCGGCCACCATCGCACCGAGGTCCAGCGAGACCAGCGTCTTCCCGCGCAGCGATTCCGGAACGTCCCCGGCGACGATGCGCTGGGCCAGCCCCTCGACGATGGCGGTCTTACCGACACCGGGCTCGCCGATGAGGACCGGGTTGTTCTTCGTGCGCCGGCTCAGCACCTGTACCACGCGCCGGATCTCGGTGTCGCGGCCGATGACCGGATCGAGTTTGCCCTCGCGCGCGGCGGCGGTGAGGTCCGTGGAGTACTTCTCCAGCGCCTGATAGGTGCCCTCGGGGTCCGCGCTGGTCACGCGGGTGTTGCCACGCACGGCGGTGAACGCCTCGCGCAGCGCGTCCGCGGTGGCGCCGTACTTCAGCAGCAGCTGCGAGACATCGGAGTCGCCTTCGGCGAGACCCACCACGACATGCTCGGTGGAGACGTACTCGTCACCGAGTTCGGTGGCGAGGCGCTGGCCGGCGGTGAGCGCGGCGAGCGCTTCCCGGCCGAGCTGCGGCTGCGTGGTGGCGCCGGTCGCGCGGGGCAGCCGGTCGACGATGTCCTGTGCCTCGCGTCGCACGGTTGCCGGGTCGACCGCGACAGCCTTGAGCAGGGGGGCGGCGATGCCGTCGGTTTGATCCAGCAGCGCCACCAGCAAGTGAGCCGGACGAATCTCCGGATTTCCGGCGGCCGAAGCCGCCTGCAGGGCAGCCGTCAGGGCAGCCTGAGTCTTGGTGGTGGGGTTGAACGAGTCCACGATCACCTTCCTACGGTCGTCTCGCGTTGTGGTCGGTCGGGTCCGGGCGGTCCGACTCTTCTGAGTAGTCCAACGCGGTAGGAGTTGAGTCTGTTCCACTCAAGTTTGACATATTTCAGGAACCTGTGGCCAATCGTTTCACCCTTGGTGGATCTGGGTAAAGTGATCCGCTCATCACCGCACGACCACGGTTTTTTCGGGGATACTGGTCCGCGGGGGCCGACGACACGGCAGCTGTAGTCGGACACATTGAAGGAAAGGAAGCTCGACGTCGTGGATGCGCGTTCGGCAGCGCTGGTCCGCGCCAACTTCCGGTCGACCGTCGAGGCGCCGCAAGGGCCCGAACGATTGATCGGCGCGTTTTACAGGCATCTGTTCGCGGAGGCTCCCGGCCTGCGCGAATTGTTCCCGCACACGATGGATATGCAGCCCAAGCGGGTTGTCACCGCCATCCAGTTCGTGCTGGATCATCTGGAGAACTGGGACCGCGCGCAGCGGTTCCTGGAACAGTTGGCCCTCGACCACCGCAAATACGGTGTCGCGGCGGCACATTACGATGCCGCCGGACGCGCGTTGCTCGCTGCCTTCGTCACCTACAACGGTCCGCTCTGGACACCCGATCTGGAGGACGGCTGGCGCGATATCGCCATCCTGATCTCGGCCTCGATGGCCATCGGCGCCAATTCCGACACCTCGCGACCGTATTGGGAAGCGACGGTGGTCGGCCATCGGCGCGTACTCGACGACCTGGCGATCGTGCGCCTGCAGTCCGACGAGCCGATCCCCTACCAGGCCGGGCAGTACGTACCGGTCTCGATCCCGCAGCGGCCGAAGATGTGGCGGTATCTGTCCCCGGCCATTCCCACCAACCCGTACGGCGAGATCGAATTCCACGTCCGCAAGATCCGCACCGGCTGGGTCAGTCCCGCGATCGTCGGCGAAACCGAGGTCGGCGACACCTGGTTGATCGCCGGGCCGCTGGGCGGCCTGCACATCGACACCGAATCCCAGCGCGACGTGCTGATGATCGGCTCCGGGACCGGAATCGCGCCGCTGCGCGCGCAGTTGATCGAGATGGGCCGGCGCGGCGTGAACCCGCGCGTGCACTTCTTCATCGGCGGCCGCTATCCGTGCGATCTGTACGACGTGGAGAACATGTGGCAGCTGTCGCTGAGCAATCCGTGGCTGACGGTGGTGCCGGTCTGTGAGAGCGACACGAATCCGTGGTGGCATCCGCATCCGCCCGCGGACCCGCCATACGGCATGCATCGGCGGCTGATCGGGAATCTGGGCGCGGTCGTGGCCAGCTTCGGCTCGTGGTCGGATCGGCAGATCCAGATCGCCGGATCGGCGCGGATGATCGCCGACACCAAGCGGGCGCTGCTGGCGGTCGGCACCCCCGAACACATCATCAGCGCCGACCCGGTGTGAGCGGCAATCGGTAGGCAACCCGGCGTCCGCGGCGTACCTTGGTGGGCGGGCGCGAGCGCACGGGACTGCGCCCGGCACAAGACTTTTCGGGGGCGGGAGCTGTCCCTCGGATCACAGGAGGAACGGTGACGTTGGGTCCGGATGAGACCGGGGAGATTCGGCTGGACGCGCCGACGGAATGGTCGTCGACCGTCGTCGGACATCATCGGCTGCGCCACGATCTCGCCGTGGTCCGGTTGATCGGCGAATTCGTCCCGTTCGAGGCGGGCCAATCGGTCGAGGTCCAGATTCCGCAGCATCCCGGTATGCGCCGCCGGCTGTCGCCCGCGCTGCCGCCCTCGCTGGACGGCAAACTCGAATTCCACGTCCGCACCGTCCCGGGCGGATGGTGCAGCGGATCGATCGTCACCGAAACGGCTCCCGGCGACGAGTGGCGGATCAGCGCTCCCGCGGGGTGGCTGAGCGTCGACCCCGGCACCACCGACCTCGTGATGATCGCCGGCGGAACGGGTCTGGCGCCGATGCGCTCGCTCCTGCTGGATCTGTCCCGTCGCCCGGAGCCGCCGCGCACGCATCTGTTCATCGGCGGACGCAGCCCGCGCGACCTCTACGCCTCCGACATGCTCTACCTGCTCGCCGGCGAAATGCCCTGGCTCACGGTGATTCCCGTGGTCGAGAGGGCCGAGGACCCGAATTGGGTCGACCAGTGGTACGAGAGCTGCCGCGTGGATGTCGGATTCGATGTCGACGAGATGATGGAGGGCACGCTGGCCGACGTGGTGGGCGATATGGGCCCGCTGCTGCACCACCAGGTCCTGGTGTGCGGTTCGCCCGGAATGACCCAGGCCACACTGGAAGTGCTGGTCAATACGGGTACGCCGCCGGAGGCGATCCGCTTCGACGGGCTCTGATCCGCGCCGGCTAGAACAGCGGATCGTGGCGAATGTTCTCGGTGGGCGTGCCCGCCGCCATCAACCGGAATTTGGTGGTCTGCACCGTACTCGGTGATCCGACGATCTGGACATCGCAGTCCGACCAGTCGCCGCCGCGGGCCACGACCGCTCCGATCTGTCCCGTTTCGCGCGGCGCTATGCCCGGAAGATCGGGCTCGACACGTTCCGGATGGTAATACCACCAGGGGTTTTCGTCGCTTTCGGTGACCGGAACGACGGTGAGCCATTTGTTCGCGACGGCCAGTTCGCTCAACGTCGGCAGATCGTAGAGATCGCACGGATGGTGTCCGCCGACGAACAGGTGGACCTTCGGATTGGACCGGCGGTGCGACATCGCCAGCAACTGCGCGCGCAGCGGAGCGATTCCGGTGCCGCAGCCGACCATCAGCATCTTGCGGCGCGTGTTGCGCGGCACCCCCAGCCCGCCGAGCGGCGCCCCCAGCAGCCACTGGTCGCCGATCGCGGTATGGCCGACCATCGCCGGACTGACCCAGCCGCCACTGACGCTGCGGATATGGAATTCGATCTCGCCCTGGGGATTCGCCGGAATCGCCGGGGACAGGTACCGCCACATCCGCGGGCGGGCCGGGATCTGCACACTCACATATTGTCCGGCCGCATAGGTCATGGGCTGGTCGAGCTGCAGCCGGACGACGGCCAGATTGCACAGCACCTCGCGATGTTCGACGACGGTTCCGGTCCAGACCGGCGGCGTCGTCTCCTGGTCGGCGGCGCCGATCATCGTCTGGGTGATCAACGCGAGGCCGGCGTCCCAGGCCTGTTCCACCTCATCGGTCCACAATTCGGTGCCGGCATGTGCACGCAGGGCGCTCTTGAGCGAATTACCCACGGCCGCATAGTGTTCGGCCACCACACCGTATTTGCGATGGTCGCGGCCGAGCTGCGCCAGGAAGGGCAGCAGTTGCTCGGGCTCCTCCAGCCGGTCCACGGCATACCCGATGGCCTTGACCAGCCGGTCGCGCTGCACCTCCAGAGCGGCGGGGAAGAAATCCCGGAGCTGCGGATATTCGGTGAACAGCAGGGCGTAGAAGGATCGGGCGAGCTGTTCGGGGCCGCCTTCCTCCGCGGCCACCGCCTTGAACGTGGTTCTGATCAGCGCGACGGTCCGCGAATCCATCTGTCCACAACCCCATTTCGCACGTCGAACTCGGGCCGGTCCGGTGAGCGCGGTGCCGCCGGACACGCGGCGCAGCCGATGGAGACCGAGTGTAGGCGAGGTTTGCCGGGCGCGGGACGCACTGAAGGAACAACAGGGAAGTAATTCGGCAGAACCGAGGTCCAGTAGTGTGTAGGCCCCTGGAAACCGACTCAAAGACCGTGACACGCCATGTATTTCGGCGTGTTCGAGAGCGGTTGTGCACGACTCGATATGCGATTTTCACATTTGCCGGGTGCATGCTGAGCGCCGGAACGAGGCCCGGATACGCGAACAGCGCCCCCGCTCTGGGGGCGCTGTCGCACGGTGTGTTCGGTCGCGGAACGGCACAGAGCCGAAACCGCCTACCGCCGTTTGTTGCGTGGCTGCCACACCACCAGTGCGGTACTGCGTTGCGGCGGAGCCATATCGGGGCGATGCCCGGCGCGCAGGCGTTCGACCTCGGCGGTCAATTCACCCACGCGCTGCTGCAACGCCTCGACCTGATTGGTGAGTTCGATGATCCGCTTGATCCCGGCCAGGTTGACGCCCTCGTCCTGGGACAGGCGCTGCACCTCGCGGAGCAGTTCCACATCCCGGGACGAATAACGTCGGCCGCCGCCGGAAGTGCGTTGCGGCGTAACCAATCCCAGCCTGTCGTAGGTCCGCAGCGTCTGCGCGTGCATTCCCGCCAGCTGAGCCGCCACCGAGATCATGAAGTACTCGGTGCCGGTTGCCCGATTCTTCGGATCACCGTTCATTAAGCACCTGCCCAACCTGCGCGCGGGTCGAACCCGCCGGCCTTCTCCGCCTCCGCGTAGCGCCGCAGCGCCTCGGTTGCTTCGTCGTCCAGCTTCTGCGGTACCGCGACCTTCACCGTGACCAGCAGGTCACCGGCGCCGCCGCCGCGCTTGGGCACACCGCGCCCGCGCACTCGCAGCGTCCGGCCGTCGGCGGTGCCGGGTGGCACCTTCACTCCGACTCTGCCTTCCAGTGTAGGCACGGAAACCGTTGTACCCAGCACCAATTCGCTGTAGCTGACCGGCAGCACAAGGGTCAGATCGTCGCCGTTGCGGCCGAAGACCTTGTCCTGGCTGACGTGCACGGTGACGTACAGGTCACCTGCGGGCGCGCCCCGCAGACCCGCCTCGCCCTGGCCCGCCAGCCGAATCCGCTGCCCGTCGCGCACCCCGGGGGGGATGCGCACGGTGATGGTGCGGGTCCGGTTCTGGATGCCGGTGCCGTGACAGTCGGTGCACGGGTCGTCGATGATCGAGCCGGTGCCACGGCAGTCGTCGCAGGGTTCGCTGAACCCGAACGCGCCCTGGTTGCGGCTGATCACGCCGGTTCCGTTGCAGTGCGGGCACACTCGCGGGCTGGTGCCCGGCTTGGCGCCGCTGCCGTGACAGGTCGTACACGGCGACGGACTGGTCATCCGCAGCGGAACGGTCACGCCCTGGGCCGCCTCGCGGAACCCGAGAGTCGTCTCGGTCTCCACGTCGCTGCCCCGTCGCGGGCGCGACGTGGTCCGTGTGCCACCGCGGTTGAACAGGCCGCCGAGGATATCCCCCAGACCGCCGTCACCCGCGCCGGCGGCCGCACCACCGAAGATGTCACCCAGGTTGAATTCGTTGGAGAAGCCGCCACCGCCGGTGTAGCCGCCGCCCGGGGCGTAGCCGCCGCGGCCGAAGCCGCCGCTGGCGAACAACCGCCGGGCCTCGTCGTACTCCTTGCGCTTCTCCGGATCGGCCAGCACGGCATGCGCCTCGCTGACCGCTTTGAAGCGCTCCTCGGCCTTGGTATCTCCCGGATTCTTGTCCGGATGCAGATCCCGGGCCAGTTTCCGGTAGGCCTTCTTGATCTCGTCCTGGGTCGCGCTGGAGGAAATACCCAGCTCTTTGTAGAAGTCCTTTTCCAGCCACTCCCGATTCACCGGGCATCTCCTCCTTCCGTCACATTGCGCGACTGTGTGTTACTCGGCACCGTCGGCATCTCGGCCGGCATTCGCAGTGTCCGACGAATCGGACAGATCCGCTACCCCATCGGTGACTCCGACCAGCGCATGGCGCAGGACGCGGTCGCCGAAGCGGTAACCCTTACGCATGACCACCCCGATCACCGGGTTGTGTCCCTCACCCTCGTGCTGCACGGCCTCATGCAGGGTCGGGTCGAAAGATTCACCCTCGACACCGAATTCCTCGAGGCCCTGCTTCTGCAGCGCGTCGGCGAGCTTGTCCGCGACCGACTTCAGCGGTCCGGACTCGAGATCTCCGTGGGCACGGGCACGATCCAGATCGTCGAGCACACCGAGCAATTCGGTGACCACCGCGGCCTTGGCCGAGTCGATGGCGGCCTTGCGGTCGCGGTCGACGCGGCGGCGGTAGTTCGCGTACTCCGCGGTCAGCCGCTGCAGATCCGCAGTGCGCTCGGACAATTCGGCGCTGATGCTGTCGGCGAGGGCGTCGCCCTCGCCGACCGAAGCGGAGGCCGAAGCCGTGTCGTTTCCGGCTACGGCCTCGCTCACATCACCCTGCGGAGCGGACGGTTTCCCGTCCTGGTCGATCTTTCGGTTGTCGACGATGGTGACCGGCTCCTCTTTCGGGTTCTGTTCCGTCACTTCTTCTCCGGCTCTTCCACGACCTCTGCGTCGACCACGGTGTCGTCACCGGCGGACGCGTTGCCCGCACCGTCGGCGGCGGCGCCACCCTCGGCAGCCGAAGCCTCGTAGATCGCCTGACCCAGCGCCTGCGATTCGGTGGCCAGCTTCTCCACCGCGGACTTCACCGCGGCGATATCGCTGCCCTGCAGGGCCTGCTTGGCCTCGGCGATGGCCGCTTCGACCTTCTCCTTGGTCTCGGCCGGCACCTTGTCGGAGTTGTCCGCGATGAACTTCTCGGTCTGGTGGACCAGCGACTCCGCCTGGTTGCGGGTCTCCGCCTCCTCGCGACGCGACTTGTCCTCGGCCGCGTGCGCCTCGGCGTCCTTGATCATCCGGTCGATCTCCTCCTTGGACAGGCCGGAGCCGTCCTGGATCTTGATCGTGTTCTCCTTACCGGTGCCCTTGTCCTTCGCGGTGACGTGGACGATGCCGTTGGCGTCGATGTCGAAGGTGACCTCGATCTGCGGCACGCCGCGCGGGGCCGGCGGGATGCCGGTCAGCTCGAAGGAGCCGAGCAGCTTGTTGTGCGAGGCGATTTCGCGCTCACCCTGGAAGACCTGGATCTGCACCGACGGCTGGTTGTCGTCGGCCGTGGTGAAGGTCTCCGACCGCTTGGTCGGGATGGTGGTGTTGCGCTCGATGAGCTTGGTCATCACGCCACCCTTGGTCTCGATACCCAGCGACAGCGGGGTGACGTCGAGCAGCAGGACGTCCTTGACCTCACCCTTGAGCACACCGGCCTGCAGGGCCGCGCCGACGGCGACGACCTCGTCCGGGTTCACGCCCTTGTTGGGCTCCTTGCCGCCGGTCAGTTCCTTGACCAGCTCGGAGACCGCGGGCATACGGGTGGAGCCACCGACGAGCACGACGTGGTCGATGTCCTTGACCGAGATACCGGCGTCCTTGATCACCGACTGGAACGGCGCGCGGGTGCGGTCCAGCAGATCGGAGGTGATCTTCTGGAACTCGGCGCGGGTCAGCTGCTCGTCGAGGAACAGCGGGTTCTTCTCCGCGTCCACGGTGATGTAGGGCAGGTTGATCGAGGTGCTCTGCGAGGAGCTCAGTTCGATCTTGGCCTTCTCCGCGGCCTCACGCAGACGCTGCAGGGCCATCTTGTCCTTGGTCAGGTCGATGCCCGAGCTGGCCTTGAACTTGTCGACCAGCCAGGTGACGATCCGGTTGTCCCAGTCGTCGCCACCGAGGTGGTTGTCGCCGGAGGTGGCACGAACCTCGACGACGCCCTCGCCGATTTCCAGCAGCGAGACGTCGAAGGTGCCGCCACCGAGGTCGAAGACCAGGATGGTCTGCTCTTTGTCGCCCTTGTCCAGGCCGTAGGCCAGCGCGGCGGCGGTCGGCTCGTTGACGATGCGCAGGACGTTCAGACCCGCGATCTGGCCGGCCTCCTTGGTGGCCTGGCGCTGCGCGTCCTCGAAGTACGCGGGCACGGTGATCACCGCGTCGGTGATCTCCTCGCCCAGGTAGGACTCGGCGTCGCGCTTGAGCTTCATGAGGGTACGGGCGCTGATCTCCTGCGCCGTGTACTTCTTGTCGTCGATCTCCACGGTCCAGTCCTCGCCCATGTGGCGCTTGACGGACTTGATGGTGCGATCGACGTTGGTCACCGCCTGGTTCTTTGCCGGCTGCCCGACGAGAACCTCTCCGTTCTTGGCGAACGCGACGACCGACGGGGTGGTGCGCGAACCTTCCGAGTTGGCGACGACGACCGGCTCACCGCCTTCGAGAACAGCGATGACCGAGTTCGTGGTCCCGAGGTCGATACCGACCGCACGAGCCATAGTGGTTCCTCCTAGGTGATGTAACTGTGTGTGGTGCAGGGGCGACCCTGCGCGTGGCACTGTTCGTGCCGGCCGGACCTCGCCCCTGACACCGCACGGAGCACGGTCCTCAGCAACACTGAGCGTGGTCGGCTCAATCCTGCCCCCCGATCCCGTCGGAGTCAACCAGAGACTTGAGTCGCTTTCACTCAACCTTGCGTCGATCAGCTCAACGAGCGGGGCGGACGGTTCATTCCCGGCCGGAGGAAAAAATTTCCCGGCCCGGCGGAGCGGACGCGGCGGTCACCGCGCCCGGTCCCGCAATACGCGAATGACCAGGCATTTCGACCGGCCGATGCTCAGCCTGCGGCCGCGAGTACCCGGTCGGCGAGATCCTTGTCGAGACTCACCCGGACCAGGGCGGCGGCCAATTCCGCGTCGTGGCCGGAAGGGCCGAGGCGGTCGAGGCGCTTCGGATCGGTCGACAGATGCAGCAGATCGGCGCCTTTGCGGGCCCGGTCGTCGAAATGCGGGCGCACCCAGGTCCAGACATCCTGAACTTCGCGCAGGAAGATTTCGGCGCCGGTCGGGCCGATGCCCTTGAACTGCTGCAGCGATTCGGCCAGCCGGTCCGGATCCCGCTCCGCTTCGGCGGCCAGTTTCCGCAGATCACCGTGGTAGCGGTCGAGCAGGATGGTGGCGTTCTCACCGAGCCGGGTGGCGGTGGATTCGTCGTAGCGGCGGTAGTGGCCGCGCCCCAGCGCATCGACGAGGTCCTGCCAGTCGGCCTCGGCGACGCGCTGCGGGGTGCGGTAGCCGCTCGATCTCAGTTCACGCGCGGCGGCGACCGCGATATCGGCGGTGATCCGGGCGCTCATGAGCTGGGCCAGCACCAGGAGCTGGAACAGCGGAGCGGGTTTGTCGGCGAGAGTGATTCCCGCCTCGGCCGCATAGGTGGTCCCCGCTCGGTCGAGCAGTTCCCGGGCGATCCGATCCTCGTTCGCGCTCATCTGCGACACCCCACTTTCGTCGACCCGGCGATTCACTATCCGGCTAACCCGAGACGCGCAGGTCAAACCCGCCGGCGAGGACGGCCGACGTCTCCTGCCTCACGGCTGGGATTTGTAGACCACCAGCGGTTCACCGGACGGCGCGACCACCAGATGCCCGCTGCGGGCGCCTTCGGTGAAGATGGTGACCGTCGGCGGGTGATCCGGCGCGGAGCTGTCGCGACCGATGATCAGATGGCTGACCTTCGTCTGCGGCGACCCGACGGTTCGCGGAGCTCCGGCCAGCAGGGCCACCAATTTCGGCACATCGATCGTGGCGAGGTCTATCGGCTCGAGTTTCGGATCCCGGCTGCTGGTCGTCCAGGTGTCGAATTCGCCCTTGTAGGAAGCTCTTTCGGAAATCGACCGATCCCCCGTGCGGGGCCGTTCGATCGAGGCGTTCTCCGGCATCAGCGTCACGTCGTCGGCGAGCAGATCGCCGTAGTGCTGACGGTAATCGGACAGAAACGCCTCGATACCGGCGGCGGTCGTCATATCCGGCGGCGTGTGGTCGGCGAGCGGACCGTCGTCGCTGCTCACCCAGCCGCAGAACATGCCGATCAGGGCCGCAGCCGCCACCGCACCGCCCGCCAGTACCCACCGTCGGGCACGCCGTCGTCGCGCCGGGCGCACGACGGGGGCGTCGGCCATATTTGCCGGAATCTGCAGATCGCCGATGACCTTCTCCACGTCGGCGAAGGTGCGCGCCCGCATCGCCGCGGCGGTGCGCCGCCCGTGCTCGGAGTCGGAGAGCTGACCGTCGTCGCGGGCGGCGTCCAGCAGTGCGCAGGCGTCGACGCGATCCGAATCACGCACGCGCAGACGGCTGTTCGCGGCCCCGGCCGGCGCGCCCGGTCGGCGGGATGTGGCGAAGGTTCCCATCGGCTGCACCTATGTGTGGAACGGGTAGACGCGAATCGGATCGCCCGCGGGCGTGGCTTCCAGGTATGCGTTCTCGTTGAACGAATTCCCGACGTAGATGCTGATCGTGGGCACCTTGGTAATGGTGTCGATACCCATGCCGATATGACTCACCGCGCCGCCGGGGACCTTCAGCAGCGGTACCGCCCGCGCGATCAGATCACCCAGCGCGGACGTGTTCACCGCGGCGAGGTCGAATATCGGCTTGTCGGCCGAGCGGGTGGTGACGGCGGTCGAGGCCATGAAACCGCCCCGATAGGAGTAGTCGGCCACCCGATTCGGCTGCCGCGCCGAGGTGCGGTCGACCGACGCGAAATCGGGAAACAGGGTCAGGTCGTCGACAGTGGTGTCGCCGAATTTCGCCTGATAGTCGCTGCGGAACTTCTCGAAGCCGGCCACCGTGGTGAGGTCGGGCGTCTCGATCACCACGGGTCGTATCACCTGCGGCGCCGCGGCCGCGATCGGAGCGGGCTCGGGGGCGGCTCGATGCGTCAGCAGATATCCGCCGACCGCGGCGGCCAGCACGACCACCGCCGCGGTGCCCGCGAACCACGCCGTCCCGCTCTGCACTCCCGCCCGCGGATCGATCGGCGCCTCGGCCGGGCGCTGCAGGTCCGCGGTCAGTTCGGCCAGATCGCCCAGGGTTTCGGCGGCCGTGGTCAGATCGGTGAGGGTCTGATGTTCCTCCGCCGAGAGCTGACCGTCGGCCAGTGCGGTGTCGAGGGCACGGCAGGTTTCGGCACGGTCGGCGTCGCGGGCACGGATATGAGCCGGATAGCGGCCCGCTCGCCGGGGCGGGCCCGGCGGCTGTGTCCATTGCGCACCACCGGCGGGCGGTTGCAGGTCGTCGACCAGATTCCGCAGTTCGCCGACGGTCTTCGCGGTGGCCGCACGGTCGGACCGGTCGTGGTATTCGTCGGCGCCGAGTTGGCCCTCGTCGAATGCGGCATCGAGCAGGGTGCGCGCTTGAACTCGGTCCATATCGCGGGCCCGCATGCTGCCGGGTGCGGGCATACCCGGCATTCCGGACCCAGAAGAGCTCACCCCTGGATGGTAGCGACTCGGCATCCGCATCACGGCGTGTCGGTGCGGGATTCGGGCGACCCCCGACCTCTGGGGTCTTTCCGGCAGATGGCGGCCGCCCATACAGTCGCGTCGATGTGGTCGGGACCGATCGACTATGGAGGAATCGATGAAACGCAGTCTCGCCGCCGCCGGTGTGGCCGCCGCACTCACGACGGGCGGATTGTTCGCCGCCGGGAACGCGGCCGCCGCGCAGCCCGGCTTCACCGACGGCCCGATGCTGGGGTCCTCGGATGTGGGCTGCACCGAACGGGGCTGCACCTCGCCGCTGGTGAAATTCCTGCTGGTCGACCTGCTGGGATCTTTGGACAGTTTGTCCGCGGGTGTTCCTCCGCAATCCCGCTGATTCGGCCCATCCCGCGCGGTACCGTGCGGATATGAAGGCCGTGGTGTGTTCGGAAGGCAAGCTGGAAGTCGCGGATATCCCGGCGCCGAAACCCGGGCCCGGCCAGTTGGTGATCGCGGTGTCGCGATGCGGGATCTGCGGCTCCGATCTGCACGCCCGTCTGCACTGTGACGAACTGGCCGAACTCGCGGCCGCCACCGGTTACCGGAATTTCATGCGCTCCCATCAGCGTGTGGTGCTCGGCCACGAATTCGTCGGGGAGATAGTCGAATACGGGCCCGACTGCCGCAAACGCTGGCAGCCGGGCACCCGCGTGGTGGCATTGCCGATCGTGCGCAACGGCCGCGACCCGGAACTGACCGGACTGTCGGAGCAGGCGCCCGGCGGCTACGCCGAACAGGTCGTGGTGCAGGAATCCATGACGTTCCCGGTGCCGAACGGGCTGGCCACCGACCATGCGGCGCTGACCGAACCGATGGCCGTCGCCTGGCATGCGGTGCGCAAAAGTCGGGTGGGCCGCAACCAGCCCGCGTTCGTGGTGGGGTGCGGACCGATCGGCCTGGCGGTCATCAGCATGCTGCGCGCCGCCGGCGTGAAGAACATTGTCGCCAGCGACTTCTCACCGCGTCGCCGTGAACTGGCGCGCCGGTGTGGCGCCAACGTGGTGGTGGATCCGAATCTGGAATCACCGTGGACGGCCAACCCCGCGAAGGGTCGCATCTCCGGCGTCACCGATATCCTCAATCTCGGTTTCGACACCATGACGCGACTGCGCAGCATCCCGAAACTGCCCTGGTGGTATCTGTTCCGCCTCGCGCACAGCCTGGACGCGGCGCCGGGCGGGCCGGTGGTGTTCGAATGTGTGGGCGTGCCGGGGATCATCGACCAATTGCTCACCGACGCACCGCCTCTGACGCGCATCGTGGTGGTCGGGGTCTGTATGGAGACCGACCGTTTCCGGCCCGCGATGGCGATCAACAAGGAGATCGAACTGCGCTTCGCCTTCGGCTACGATCCGGGCGAGTTCCGCGATACCCTGCACATGATCGCCGGCGGTAAGGTCGACCCGGCTCCGCTGATCACCGGAACCGTGGGGCTGGCGGGTGTCGACAACGCCTTCACCGCCCTGGGCAGTCCCGAGCATCACGCGAAAATCCTTGTGGACCCGTCGAGTTCGTCGTCCGACGTGTGATCGCTCAGCGGTCGAGCAGCGGGAAGCGTCCGGAATCGAGCAGTTTCGCGATCGCGTCCAGCCGCGCCGGCGGCAGTGCGTAGTCCGGGTGGGCACGCAGTATCGACGCGGCATCGTGCAGGCCGATCATCTGCTTCTCGGCATCGGCCGCGCTGCGGCCACCGGGCGCCACCGGATGACCGCCCAGGCCGTGTGCGCCGGGCCGCACCCGGCCCTGGTCGACGGCGGTCCGCACGCGGCGCGCGCAGCGGCACGGCGCTGCCGGATTCGCCACACCGCAGGTGGCGTTCAGGAAGTTGCCGAGCCGAGTCCTCGCCCGTTCCAGCCGTTTCCGATAGGCCGGGGCGCCGATGCCGAGAATCCACGCGGCCTCGGCCGAGCTCAGTTCGAAGACATCGGCGAGCACGAACGCGACCCGCTCGTCACGGGCGAGGCATTGCAGCATCGCCTGGCTGCAGACGAGCCGCACCTCGCGGGTGAGCACCGTCGCCTCGGGCCCCCGGTACTCCTGTTCGGCCAGCCCCTCGAGCAGATTGGCGGCGAAGCCGTCCAGGTCCAGCCGCGCCGCTTCCTGCGGGCTGCGCCGGCGCTGGTTCAGCAGATAGTTGACGCCGATGCGATAGGCCCAGGTCGTCAGTTTCGCCTCGCCGCGCCAACTCGCGAGATTTCCGACAGCACGCAGCAGGATTTCCTGCACCGCGTCCTCGGCATCGGGCGGATTTCCCGTCATCCGTAACGCCAAGCGGTACAACGGATCCTGCAACAGCCGCACCACGTCGGCGATGGCGGTCCGGTCGCCGGCCACGGCGCGATCGACCAGTGCGGTCTCGGCCGCCCGCTCGTCGGGCCCGTCAACGCTCATCGACCTATCGTGCGGTGCCGCGAGCGGCACCGCAACGGCGCAGGTCACCGCGGCGTTGTCCGGACCGCGGTGCGGGGTTCGGTGAGCCGCGAGTCGCGCAGCCAGGTCGCCACGGCCGCGCCGATGGCGTCGGGACGGTCCTCGGGTGCGTGATGTCCGGCCGGACCGATCCCGACGACCTCGACCGCCGCGAAGGTCCGCCGCGCCCAATCCACCGCGTCCGACGATCCGAGGCCGACGCCGGCATCCACAGCCATCACCAGCTTGGGGATATCCGGTGTGGAAGCCATCCAGCGGCCGTAGTCGTCCATGACGGCGGCGACATCGGCGGGCTCTCCGTCGAACGGAATCTCGCGCGGCCACACCAACATCGGCCGCCGCGACTCCGGCGTCGGGTACGGCGCTCGGTACACGTCCAGATCGGCCGGAGTCAGGCTGCGCGCGCCGAACGGGAGATTGAATTCGATGAACATGTTGTCGCGCAGAATCATCTGCTCCCCCTCCGGTGACCGGAACCGACGGAACAGCTCCGCCCCCTGCTCGGGCATCTCGGACCAGCGCAGCGGTCGCAGGAATGTCTCCACCACCGCGACGCCGCGCACCCGGTCGGCGTGGCGCGCGGCCCAGTCCATACCCAGCGCGCCGCCCCAGTCGTGCCCGACGAGCACCACCTCGTCCAGCTCCAGGGCGTCGAACCAGGCGTCGAGGTAGCGGGCGTGATCGGCGAATCGGTAGGCGATACCGGGCTTGCCCGAATCCCCCATGCCGATCAGATCCGGCGCGAGCACCCGGGTCAGCGGGTCGACGTGCGGAATCACGTTGCGCCACAGATACGACGAGGTCGGGTTGCCGTGCAGGAAGACCACCGGAACCGGTCCGGTGCCGCTCTCGCGGTAGTTGACGAAGGAATCGAGAGTCACGACGGTCGGCATGATGTGTCCTCGGATCGGTGCCCGGCCGAGTTTTCGGCCCTTACATCCGGTTTCGACACGGGCAGGACGAGGTTGTGACCGGCCCCCGCTGTGATGCGAGACACATCACAGCGCCGAGGGATCAGCGGGCGCGAGGCGGACGCACGCGGCTCATCGGGGTGGTTTCCGGTTCCCGCAACTGGTCGACGATTCCCTCCGCGCTCCGCGCCGCCGTCAGGCAGGCTTCGGTGGTGAATCGGTCGGCCAGCGGGTGGCGCGCCCGACCACGCCACTTCCGCACCGCCGCCACCGCATGTGCCTGCACTTCGCCGCCCGGAGCGTCCGGGGGCAATCCCAGGCGCAGATGCGGTGCCACACCGGATCCGCCGACCAGCCTGTACAACTCGGTGACATCGTCTGCGGGCAGGGGCAATTCATCGGTGCGCAACCGCCCGAGCAGCCGCAGCTCGGCGAATCCGTGCACATCCGCCAACAGGCTGTTGATATGGGGGAGCAGGTCGTCGGCGCGCGTTCCCGGATGGGCGGCCACGATCCGCGCCACGGCGGTCAACGCCGAATGCGCCTTCAGTTGATCGGCTCGCTGGGCGAACTGCACGTCGAGCACCGTGCGCAGTTCCTCCACGCCGCTGCGCTCGCCGAGTTCGCGTGCCAGCGTGGCGGAGTCGCGCACGCCCAGCCGGATCAGCGTCACCGCCATGCGAATGCCGAACAGGCCGAACCGGGCTGCGAGATGGGCCCGCAGTTCCGTCGGCACCGGCAGGGGCAACTCCGGATGCGCGAATCGGTCCGCGGACAGTAGCGCGATGCTCAGATCGTCCACGGAGATCCGCGCCAGCGCCTCGAAGGCATCGAATTCGCGCTGCCGCAGCGTCGCGCCGGCGAAGGCGAGCAGGCCGGCGACCGGAATGACCGCCTGGCACAATCCGGTTCGCTCCAGTTCGGTGGCGAAGCGGGCCGAGACCTCGCGGGCCGAATGCAGGGCATCGATGCGGCCGGCGCCGATCTCGTCGGCCCGGGAGACCACCCCGATCACGCCGAGCGGACCCGAAACACCCTGCCGGGCAGTACCTCCGGCGCCGATGCGTTCCAGGAACCCGATATCGGAGGCGTCCAGCCGGCGCAGCAGATAGACGACCGCGTCGGCCTCGGGGACGGTCACCGCCGCATTCTCGTCGGGCGTGAGCAGCCGTGAGGTGCGCAGCGACACCTCCCGCGACAGCGACGAGGTGCCCGGGGTATCGATGATGGTGGTGCGAGCCAGGGTGGCGGCCGGCCACTGCACATCCAGATGGTCGACCTCGTGCTCACCGGCGGCGTTCCAGCGCAGCGCCGACAGGTCGAAACTCAGACCGTGCGCCCCGGGCAGGCCGTCGGCGCCGGGAGTGCGCCGCACCACCACATCGGCGCTCGCGCCGTCGGCGGCCAGGGCGCTCACGCGCGGGGCCGGGCCGTGGCGGTACCAGGTCACCATCCGCGTGCACTCGGTGGCGTCGGTCGGTGCGATGTCCTGTCCGACCAGCGCATTGAGCAGCGTCGATTTACCGGCCTTGAGCTGCCCGGCCAGCGCCACCCGCAGCGGTTGGTCGAGGCGGCGCGCACAGTCACCGAGCATCGCGGCGGGGCGCGACCGCGGCGCATAGGCGTGGCGGGCCGCCGAAACCAACCGGCGCGCCTCCCCCACGATGCCCGGCGTCTGGTCGCTGACCTGGTAACTCACGCGTCGACCGTACCCGAGCAGGCTGTGAATCCCGGTGCCGTGGGCTGGGAATCCCAGGGCCGCAGGCTCGGAGTCCCGGTGCCGTGGGTCAGGACTGTACCCCGCGCGCATGACGTCCGGACGGGCCCGCCGGCGGCAGCATCGCATCGGCATGACGTCGCAGCTCGGCCACCACTCGCAATTGCCGCTCGAGTTCCGCGCCCCGCTGCGTGCGCTGGGCGTTGGCCACTCCGGCGGCATCCTGCGCGGCCTGCAGCGAATCGTTGATCGAACGCAGACTGCGGTCGGCGATGCCGGTGAAGTGATCGCGCAGAATGCGATGGATGCGATGCAGCCGGTCGCGCGACTCCTTGCCCGCCTCGAAACTCACATCGTCGAGGTAGCGGCGCACCGCCATCTTCGCCTCGCTTCGCTTGCGCGCCAGCCGTTCTCGCTTGTCGTCGCGAAACGCCTTGCCGCCCAGCAACACACCCGCGCCCAGCGACACCGGATTGATCAGCGCCAGGCCCGCGACCGTACTGGCCAGGCCGATCATCACCATACCGCCGTAGGAACCACGCATACCGACGAGCAACTTGTGGCCGATGCCGAGATCCGGCTCGAGATCGGCCAGCGTCACCGCCGCCACCCGGGACTCCTCCAACTCCGAACCCGACCGCACCGCAGGCAGATCCACCGCACCGAATTCGAGGAAGTGCTCGGCCACCCGCTCGGCCAAGTGGATGGCGCGATGATGCGTCCACAGCAGATTGTCGCCGATGGCGGTGTCGGTCGTTTGCATCAGCCACTGTTCCAATTGATCCCACAGCCGGCCGGGATCGTTCTCGTCGATCCATTCCTCGGCGGTTCTGCCGATGGCGCGCAACCGGTCTCGCAGGTCGTGGTCGATATCGCCGGCCAGATCGGTGACGCCGTCGCCCAGCGTCTGCTGCCAGGCCGCGGTCCGGCGATGCAGCTCCTCGGCCTGCGCCTTGGCGGTGCGCAGTTCGCGGATGGCGGCCGCACCGCGTTCGGGGTCGCGCAGTGGGACCAGTTCACTGCTCAGCGCCAGTGCGAGATGTTCTGCGGCAGAGGAGATGTCGAGAGCCACCGCGCGTTGCGCCGCCGCCTTGTCCCGGGCGACCACCTGCTCCCGCAGGAAGTCGAACAGGACACCGAAACCGGATTCCCGGCCCAGCTGCTGATCCTGCAGCCGCATGGCGTGGCTGCGCAGCAGCGCCGAGACCGGGATGATCGGCAGCGCCAGGCGATTGCGCTCCAGATGCGCCTGGTCGGCCTGCAATACCTGCCGCCAATGCGGATACAGATCGATCTTGCTGAGGATCAGCGCCACGGCCGGGCACAGTTCGCGCACCTGCCGCAGGAAGTCGACCTCCGGTTCGGTCAGCTCGGTGGAGGCATCCGAGAGCAGCAGCACCGCATCGGCGGCCGGGGCCAGGGCGAGAACCGCTGCGGCCGTGGCGGTTGCGTGGCCGCCGACCGGCGGGGTGTCGATGACGACGATCCCGTCGGCCAGCAGCGGATTCGGCAACTCGATCTCCACCCGCGCCACGCGGCCGTGCGGAGACTGCGGCGTGACGGTGTGAATATCGCCGAGCGGCAGCGGAATTCGCCGGTTGTCCCGCTCGTCACCGGACGGCGTGGTGACGACGGTCTCGGCCCGGGCCTGCGCGCCGTGCGAGAGCACGATCGGTACCCCGGTAGTCGCATCGTCTCCGACCGGGCTGATGTCGAGATTCAGCAGCGCGTTGACGAATTGACTCTTGCCCTGGTTGCCCAGGCCCACCACCACGATGCGGCGGCGGGGGTCGCGGATCCGGTCGGCCAGCACCTCCAGCCGGCCGACCAGATCGTCGCGATCGGCGGTGCGCGCGGCGGTGATGGTTTCGGCGAGAATCCGCGACAGCGGTGAGGCAGGCGCCTCCGGGGCGGTATCCGCCACGACCACACTGCTCATTTTCGTTGCACCCCAACCTGTTTCGTTGACCGAACCGATTCTTCGCTACCCTCAGTGCAGCAGTCCGCCGGTGATGTCGCCGGAGGCGTGCGTATCGGTGACGGTCGAGGCATGGCCGGAGGTGTCACCGAACAGGCTCGAATCCGTGTGACCGCCGGTGTCGAGCCCGCCCGACAGCGAGCTGTTGCCGCCCGCCGCCAGGGTGCTGTCGATGCCGCTGTGCGCACCGAGGGCGCTGTCCACGCCGCCGCCGATACCCGAGGCGCCGACGCCGGAGATATCGGTGCCGACACCGCTGCCGAACGCGTGCGATACATCGACACCGGACCAGGTGCCGGCGGCCGTACCCGAGAGTGCCGAGGACGCATCCGTGCCCGCGTGCAGCCCCGAGTCGACCGAACCCGTCAGACCCGAGCTCGCATCGGCGCCCGCGTGCAACCCCGAATCCGCCGCGCCCGACAGCGAGGTCGACAGATCGCCCGCACCGTGGAGACCGGACTCCGCGGTCCCCGACAAGGAGGTCCCGAGGTCACCGGCACTGTGCACACCCGCCGCGGCGGTCCCGGACAGCGATGTCCCCAGGTCGCCCGCACTGTGCACAGCCCCGGCACCGGCGCCGGACAACGAGGTGCCCAGGTCGCCCGCACTGTGCACGGCACTGGCGCCCGCTCCCGAGAGCGACGTCGCCAAGTCGCCGGCACCGTGGACGCCCGCATCCGCTGATCCGGACAGGGAGGTTCCGAGGCCGGTCGCGCTGTTCACACCGGACGTCGCCGCACCCGACAGCGAGGACGACAGATCCCCGGCCGCATGCGCACCCGAGGCCGCGGCCCCGGACAGATCCGCCCCGGTGTGCACACCGCTGCCGAGACCACCGGACAACCCGGTCTCCAACCCGGTCGCACCCTGCGCCCCCGAAGCCACCGCCCCGCCGAGCCCCGCTCCGATACCGGCGGCACCCCCGAGTCCCGCGGCGGCATTCGCAGCACCGCCGAGCGCCCCACCGAGACCGGCACCGGCATTCGCGGCACCACCCAAGGCACCACCCAGTCCCGCACCGGCATTCGCGGCACCACCCAAGGCACCACCCAGTCCCGCACCGGCATTCGCAGCACCACCCAAGGCACCACCCAGTCCCGCACCGGCATTCGCAGCACCACCCAAGGCACCACCCAGTCCCGCACCGGCATTCGCAGCAACACCCAAGGCACCACCCAGTCCCGCACCGGCATTCGCAGCACCACCCAAGGCACCACCGAGCCCCGCACCGGCATTCGCAGCACCACCCAGTCCTGCTCCGGCATTCGCGGCACCGTTCAGTGCACCACCGATACCACCCTGCGCAGCACCGCTCAGCGCCCCGCCCAAATCTCCGGCCGCCTGTGTCGCATCCGACAGATCGCCCCCGATCCCGGCACCGGCATCGGCCGCCCCGCTGAGTGAACCACCAAGGCCCGCAGCCGCATTCGCCGCTCCCCCGAGTGCGCCACCGAGCCCAGCGCCGCCCCCGAGTTCTCCACCGAGTCCGGCACCCGCGTGGGCCGCACCGCCGAGCGCACCACCCAGATCGCCACCCGTATGGACCGAATTCCCGAACGAACCTTCCAGCCCCGCACCAGCATTGACGGCACCACCCAAGGCACCGCCCAGTCCGGCACCGGCGTCGGCAACACCGCCCAGCGCGCCTCCCAGTCCTGCACCGGCATTCGCCGCGCCGCCCAACGCGCCACCGAGTTCGGACCCCACCCCGGTCGCGTCACCCGCCGCACCGGA
This sequence comes from Nocardia sp. AB354, assembly GCF_049538315.1. Classification (NCBI taxonomy): domain Bacteria; kingdom Bacillati; phylum Actinomycetota; class Actinomycetes; order Mycobacteriales; family Nocardiaceae; genus Nocardia; species Nocardia sp. AB354. The sequence continues at coordinate 47,131 of NZ_JBMVFU010000004.1, forward strand.
CAGCCCGGCACCCAAGTCACCGGCCGCGTTCAGCGCACCACCCACACCCGCACCGGCATTCGCCGCACCACTCAGCGCACCTCCCAGACCAGCACCCGCGTTGGCAGCACCGTCCAAGGCACCTCCCAGCTCAGAGCCCACGCCGGTCACCGCACCCGCCGCACCGGACAACCCCGCGCCCAGGTCACCGGCCGCATTCAGCGCACCGCCCAGCGCACCGCCGAGCCCCGCACCGGCCTCCGCCGCACCACCGAGCCCAGCACCCGCGTCGGCCGCGCCACCCAAAGCACCACCGAGTTCGGAGCCCGTGCCGGTCGCGGCATCGGCAGCACCGGACAACCTCGCACCCAAGTCACCCGCCACGTTCAGCGCGCCACCGAGACCGGCACCGGCATTCGCCGCGCCACCCAACGCGCCACCCAGCTCGGAGCCCACCCCGGTCGCCGCACCCGCAGCACCGGACAACCCCGCACCCAAGTCACCCGCCGCATTCAGCGCACCACCCAGCGCACCGCCGAGACCCGTACCGGCCTCCGCCGCGCCGCCGAGCGCACCACCGAGACCCGCTCCCGCCTCGGCAACACCGCCCAGCGCGCCACCGAGACCGGCACCGGCGTTGGCCGCACCGCCCAACGCGCCACCGAGTTCGGAGCCCACCCCGGTCGCGGCGCCCGCCGCACCGGACAGCCCCGCACCCAGGTCACCCGCCGCATTCAGCGCACCGCCCAGCGCACCTCCGAGGCCCGCGCCCGCTGCTGCCGCACCGCCCAGGGCGGCCCCGAGGCCGGCACCGGCTTCCGCCGCGCCCCCCAGGGCACCGCCGAGGCCCGCGCCCAGACCGGTTTCGAGTCCGGTGCCGAGTTCACCTCCGGCGTTCAGGGCACCTCCGAGGGCTGCGCCGAGGCCGGCACCGGCTTCGGCCGCACCCCCGAGCGCTCCGTTGAGTTCGGTTCCCAAGCCCGCGCCGGCTTCGGCCGCGCCGCTCAGCGCTCCGCCGAGCCCGGCGCCGAGGCCGGAGATGCCGGCGCCGAGACCTGCCGTCGCTTCGGTCAAACCTGTTGCGGTGGAGGAGATTCCGGCCTGGATTCCGGTGCCGATCTCGGTGGAGAGGTCGGCACCCGCCTGCGCGATGGTGTCGGCGGCGCCTTCGATTCCGGCGGAGAGGCCGAGATCGGTGCCGGCGGTGCCGGTGCCCGAGAGCGCGCCGCCGAGTCCGACCGCGACCCCGGTCAGGGCGCCCAGTCCGGCGGTGAGCCCGGCCGCGGCGCCCGCGCCCACCGATGCGGCGGCGCCCAGTCCGGCGGACAGCCCCGCCCCCAGGTCGGCACCCAGTCCCGCACCGAGCCCGAGGCCCGCGCCGGCCTCGATTCCGGTTTCACCACCGAGCGCGGCCCCGGCGCCCAGGTTGGCCTCGCTGATCGCACCCGCTTCGCCGGCCAGGCCGCCCGCGAGCCCACCGGTGCCGCCGGCCGCCGCGCCGAGACCACCGCCGGCTGCCGCGCCGCCACCGGCCGCCACGATGGCGGCGAGCTGCGAGCCGCCCGTGACCAGGGCGGATTCGGCGACCATCGGCGCCACGGCGGCGATATCCTCCGGCGTCACCGCCTCGAGTCCGGCCGCGCACAGCGATTCGGTCGGGTTGGTGCAGTAACCGACGGCGGCCTCGTGGTCGCGCAACAGGTTGAGGATGAATTCGAGAATGGCGTTGGGGGTCATCGCAGATCGTCTCCTGGATCGGCGGACCATCGTCGATCCGCAGCAGTCGAATTGCCTTTCACGCTAAGAAGCCCCGGCGTTACGCGAAACGGGGCGAATCCCCTGATTTCCGTATCGGCCTCGATAGGGGAATCCGGCGCATTAGGGGACTTTCCCCAAAGCTTCCGGATCAGGGGTAACGGCGGCCCCCCGGCAACCGACAGTGGGATAGATCGTGACGACCGCAAATATTCGTGACGACCGCAAATACCAACGACAGGGGTTCTCGAATGACTCAGGGCCTGACGCTCGGCATCACGGTCGGGTCGTCGCGCACAGTCGCCGCGACCGGCTCCACTTCCGCGAGCGCCGACCCGGAAAATGTCTCTGTTCACATTCGTCGCCACCGTTTCGGATCGGCGCCCGAATTGTCGGAGAATCTATTGTCCCGCGTGGGCGATCCGGTCGATATTCTCCTGCCCGACGGCTCTTCGGTCGCAGCCGCCGATCTGGTCGCCGAGACGATCTCCCAGGTCGTCGCCGATTTCGATCCGGATTCCGTGGTCGCGACCGTACCGGCGTGGTGGCCCGCACACATCGTCGAGGCACAGCGCCGCGCGCTCGACCGCGTAGGCGGCGAAGCGGTGGTACTGGTCGCGGAACCACTCGCCGCGCTCCGTCGGCTCGAGGCGAGCACGCCCTTCCCGCCCGACACCCCCGTCGTGATCTACGACTCCGGCGCCACCGGCACCACGGTGTCGGTCGTGGGTTCGGGCCCGCACTCGGGGTTGCTGGGCGAACCGGTTCGCTCCACCGAGGTCTCCGGCGCGGAATTCGATCTACTGACGATGCGCTACGTGCTGGCAAATGCATTGGGAGAAACGGATTTCGACCCGTTCGACCCGGTTGTCGAGCGCGAATTGTCGATACTGCGAAACCGTTGCGCCGATGCGAAACACCGGCTTTCGACCGAGACCGCCACGATGGTTCCGGTCCGTCTGGCCGGTATCGCGCGCGATGTGCGCCTGGTGCGTGACGATGTGGAGGATCTGTTCCGCGGACCGCTCACGGATTCGCTGAACCTCGTGCACGAGGCGGTGCGGCGCGCGGGAGTGGGCATCGACCAGGTCGGCCGGATCCTGCTCACCGGTGGCGGCGCATCCATCGGCCTGCTCACCGAACTGATCTCCGGCGAGTTCGCGATCCCGATCGCCCCGGTCGCCGATCCCGGTTCGCTCAGCGCCCGGGGAGCGACGTTGCTCGCGGCGGACCTGTACACCGACGCGCAGCATCACGCCGCGGCCCTGGCCGTACCCGATCTCGCGCTCGATTCGACCGAGCCACAAGCTCTTTCCGACGATGCCACGACCACGGCCCTGCCGGCGATCGGCGACCGGACCGTCGTCGAACCGCCGCCCGCCGATACCGCCCCGCCGGCAGGAACCAACCGGTGGCGCCGCGTCGCCTTCATCGCCGGCGCCGCGATCGCCGTGGGCGCGGTGGCCACCGGCACCCTGGCCCTGGGCACCGCGGGAAGTCCGTCGAATTCGTCGCCCGCTCCCGCGGCGGCGACGTCCGCGGCTCATGCGGCGACCTCGGCGGGTGTCGCCCCGGCCGGCGCCACCGACCCCGCGCATCCGACGGCCGGGAGCCCGGTGACGGCCGCGAACAACACCGGCACCACCCGCGCCGGCACGGCCGCCGAGAACTCGGCAAGTGCCCCGGCCACGGGCACGGCCGCACCGAATTCCGCCGGCCCGAACTCCCCGGCCCCGAATTCACCGGCCCCCGCCTCCGCGGCGGCCCCGGACACGCCGGCACAGAACTCCCCGGCACCCAATTCCCCTGCCCCGCAGGCACCCCCGCAGACGCCCGTCCAGACGCCGTCCGCGCCCTCGGTGCCCTCCCAGCCCACCACTCCGAGCTCTCCCGGTGGTTCGCTGGGAAATACGCTGGGCAACACGCTGAACGATGGTCTCGACCAGACAGGCAACACCCTCGGCACGGTGCTGCAGGCACCGGGCAAGGTGCTGCCCCACGAAGGCAACTGAGGATCGGTGACAGTGGTCGGCAACCTCGCGGTGGCATACGGCGCCCTTCCGGGCGCGCGGGAGATTCTTCGGGAACTGGATTCGGACTCCCCGGATCCGCTCGTCTACCTGATTCGGGGACGGTGCGGCACCGGGAAGTCCACGCTGCTAGCCGCGGTGCGAAATCGCCTGCGGCGCAGCGGTATCGGCTGCTTCGACGATGTGAGCGCGACCACCACCCCGCCCGATACCCGCGCCGCCGTGGTCGTCGACGACGCCCACACCCTGGACCAGCTACAGCTGGAAAAGCTGTGCGCCGCCGTGGAATCGGATTCGCGCACGATCATCGTCGCGACCCGGCCGCAACCGCACGACAGCGCCCTGCGCGCGCTGGCGGACGCGGTGTCGCGACGCGGCCGGGTGATCGAACTCCGGCCGCTGGGCACCGCCGATATCGCTCCGTTCGCCCGCGAATTGGGAATGACCGTGCCGCGTCCGGTCGCCGACCACATTCACCGGCACACCGGCGGCATACCGGGTGGCGTGGTGGCCGCGCTCACCGCCGCCTGCGCCACCCGGCTCGAGGGCGGCATCGAGGCCGTCGACCAGGCCGTAACCAGCTGGGCGCGAGCTCTTCTCGACGATACCGAACCGCAACTGCTCGAGGTGCTGACGGTCGCCACCACGGGCGCCGGCCTCGATCCGAGTGAGCTGGCGGAGGTGCTCGGCACCGACGAGACGACGGCGGTCGGACTCGTCGACCGGGCCCGCGCCGGGGCCCTGATCACCGATGCCGACCTGTTGCTGGGTCCCGCGATCGAACCGTTGCGCACCCTGGTCGGCGAACGCCGTTTCGTCTCGATTCAGCGCCGCCTGCTCACCGCCCGCCTCGAGGCCGGGCTGTTGCGCGACCACACGGCCTTGCAGCTCGCCGAATCCGGGGTCCGCGACGATCGGCTGGCCGAATTCCTGCGCGCCGCAGCCGAAAACGCGGGCAGCGACGCGAGCCGGTACTACACCGCCGCCGTGGCCAGCGGGTACGACGCACAGCGGATCGCCATCCCCCGCGCCACCGCGGCCGCCCTCGGCGGTGACGACGAATCCGCTTTGCGCTTGGCCGAACCCGTACTCGCGCGCAGCGACGCGCCACCCGCGGATCTCGCCGCCGCCGTGCGGATCAGCGCGAGCGTCCATGCCCGCCGGGGACTGATCGGCCGGGCGGTGCAGCTGTACGCCTGGCTCGGCACCGCCCGCACCGGCGCCGACTGGGCGACCGCCGCGGCGGTGTTCCACCTCGCCGGAGCGGTCGGCGACGCGCAAGCGGTGTCGGGTTCGGCGGCGCAGTGGCCGCCCACGGAATCCAATGCCCGCACCGGCCGTTTCGCCACCGCGCTGGCGCAGAGCATCACCGGCGAATCTCGCAGTGCCGCAACGTCGGCCGCGGCCGCCCTGATCCAGCTGGCCCGCACGGCCGCGCCGGAGGATCGCATGCTGCCGTGCGCGCCGGTCGCGCTCGCGACGCTGCTGTGCCTGAGCATGGGTGAACCCCGCCGCGCCGCCGACGCCCTGCGCGGCACCGATCCGCACGATCCGCAGATCCGGGTGCTGACGGCATGGACGGCGATGCTCGGCGGCGACGAACAGACCGCCGCCGGGACGGTCGCGGCCGTCGACACCACCGCCTTGGCCCCGCGCGATCGCCTGCTCGCGCACGGCGTCCTGGTCGGCCTGGCCCGCCGCGCGGGAGACCACGGAATCCTGTTGCGCGCCTGGGAGGCCGCCTATCCGACCTTCGACGAGGTCGACGCCGATCTGCCCGCGCTGCTGCCGATCGGTGAGCTGTGGCTGGCCGCCATCCGCCTCGGCGAGCAGGAACGGATAGCCCGGCTGGTCGAGGCGGCGCGAAATGTGTTGCGCAGTGCGGGAAATCCCCCGGCCTGGGCAAATGTGTTCCACTGGTACGAGATTCAGGCCGCGATCGCCCACGAGCGCCCGGACGAACTGATGCCACCCGCTCGACTGCTGAAAACGGCCGCGCAGGCAGGTGATCCGCATGCCGCGATCCTCGCCGACGCGGGCCGCACCTGGGTGCTGGTGCTGCGCGGTGAGGTCGCCGAGGATCGGGTGACGGCCGCGGTGCGACGGCTGGCCGCGATCGGCATGGTCTGGGATGCGGCCCGGCTGGCCAGTGAGGCGGCGTTGAGCGCCGGCGATCCGGCCACCGCGACAGCCCTGCTGAAACTGGCCCGCACGGTCCGCACCGGCTCCCGGCCCACGGCCGCGCCCGAGGGGACTCCGGCCGCTCCGCGTACCGCGACCCCCGAACCGGCGGCGGCCTCGGTCCTCAGTGAGCGCGAGCGCGAGGTGGCCGAGCTGGTCCTGCTGGGCCTCACCTACCGGGAAATCGGCGCTCGACTGTACATCTCCGCGAAGACGGTGGAGCATCATGTCGCGCGGATCCGGCGTCGAATCGGAGCCGGATCGCGCTCGGAGTTATTGTCGATGCTCCGCGCAATGGGACACGGTTCGCTACTCGTGTGATCGGCGCGCTCGAGACACCGAAGCGAGGTATTGAGGATGGCCACAGGGGTGGGCCTGCGGATCGCCGAGGATGAGTGCATCGCGGCGATCGTCACCAGCGGTGGCGAAACCGACGAGACGCCCGAACCCCTGTACATCGCGCGCGAGTCGGTGCTGCACATGTCCGACGAGGGCGATACCGCGCTCGGTGGTGAGGCGCCGCCCGGACATACCCACTCGATCACCGGATTCGTCCGGTCGGTCGGTGATCCCGCCGGTATCACCGTCGACGACGGGGAGGCCTACCGCGCCGAGGATCTGGTGGCAACGGCGATCTTCTGCCTGATCAACCTGGCCGCCGAGCATCTGAGCGGCCCGGCCGAGTTCTACGCCACCCATCCCGGCGACTGGCCGGCCGAGTATGTGCGCGGTTTGCGCGAGGCCCTCGACTACCTGGGGCTGCGCTCGGTGGTTCTGGTCAGCGACGCCGACCTGCCGGCCTCCGAGGACAGCCGCGGTCATGCGCGCGACGCTGCCCGCGCCGCCCTGACAGCCGTGCTCGCGACTCCGGCCGGGACCACCCCGCCCGATCCGACCGGCACCGAGAACGCGCTGGTGGTCACCGATGTGCTGCCCGCTGTCCACGCCGCCGACGGGACGGTTCAGGCGTATTCGGCGGCGATGCCCGCCGCCGAACCCGCGCCCGAGGCCGAACCCGCCGCCATGACCGTCGCGGCCACCGTGGCCGCCCCGGCGGAAGTGCCACCGGCCGAGCCGAAGCGCAGTCGACGCACCCCGCTGCTCATCGCCGCGGCCGCGGCCATCGCCGGTCTCGTCCTCGGTGGCATCGCGGCGGCCCTGCTGCTGCACGACGACGCCGCCACTCCGGTCCCCACGACCGGAGTTTCCGGCCGGGCGGAGGCCCCCACGCCGCCGGTGACGACGACGGTCGCACCACCCCCGCCCCCCGTTGCGCCGGAACCCGCCCCGCAGGAGTACCCGGAGACGACGACGGAGACGACGACCACCCCGCCGCCACCGCCGCCGCCCACGCCGACCGTGACTCCGACGCCGACCACGCCGCCGGGGACCACCACGTGGCAACGGCCCACGACCACTCCGCGCACCACCACGACCACGCCCAACGGTCTGGAACCGGTGCCCGGATTGCCGCTGCCGCCGGGCCTGCAGTTCTCCTAGTCACCGACTCCGTGATGATTTCGTAGCGAAACTCACGCCGTTGTGCCCTAAAGTGATGCGCTGACCGGTCGTTCCGGACGTCGCACCGGGCGAGCGGTCTGTTTGATGGTCGAGGGCTGTTGCCACCCAATGGTTTACCGCCCACGGGTGGCCGGCACGTATGTGCCTGACGAAGGGACTCCATGCGCAAGTTGGCGGCGCGTCGCGCCACGGTCGGACGCGCCTCGGTGGCACGCGCGTCGGTGAAAACTGCTGCTGTCGCCCTCGCTTCGACTCTGCTTCTCGGCCCGTGGATCGCCACATCGCCCGCGCTCGCCGATCCGGCGCCGGCCCAGTCGGCGGCCGACACGCTGCCGCCCGAACTGGTGCAGGCCATCGGCCGCGATCTGAAGATGTCGCCCGCGGAGTATCTGGACCGTGCCGCCCGGGCCCAGCAGTTGCGCGACTACGCCCGCGAATTCCGCTCCTCACACCCGCAGGCTTTCGCCGGGGCGTGGCTCGGCGCCGACGGCAAGCCGGTGATGGCGGTGACCTCGCTCGACGCCGCGCGCATCGCCAACTCCGCCGGATATCAGACTCGCCTGGCGCCGATTTCGGCCGACAATCTGGAGAGCTCGCTCGACCAGCTGGTCAAGTGGATCGGCGGGCTGCCGCGGGAACTGTCGGCCGGGATCAATTCGGTCGCCATCGATTTCCTGAACAGCCAGCTGGTGCTGAGCGTCGCGAACACCCCGGCCGGTCACCTGCTGAACCTTCCGACCCTGATCGCCAACGTCAAGGTCGTGCTCTCGCCCGACGGCGGCGGCCCGGTCGAGCACCGACCGATGGCGGGCGACACCTACATCAGCGCTCCTACCTCCCTCGACGATTCCGCGCTGAAGTCGGTGGACGTCTGCTCCTTCGGCTTCAACAGCATCGACGCCGCCGGGAACGCGCTGAATATCAGTGCCGGACACTGTGATCCGAACGTGGGCAAGGGCAACTCCGAGGCCGGGGTCTACCTGCCGAACGTGCGCAACCTGAAGGCCAGCCCACAGTTCGGCACCTTCGTGAAGGCGCAGCTGGGCGGCAGCACCGGACTGGACTACTCGGTGATCAAGCTCAACGAGCGGGCGATCACCGCCGGCATGGACCAGCCCTCGGTGCGTGGCGGCAACGGCACCACCCTCACACTGACCGGAACCGCCGAACCGATCACCGGCGCCCCGATCTGCAAGTCGGGACAGTCGTCCACCTTCACCTGCGGGTTCGTGGTGGCCGACCGGGTCGAGACGGCGCTGTTCACCGCCGAGGGCGAATCGAAGACCGTGCGCGGCTTCGCCAGCTCGGCGTGCACGCTCGGTGGCGACAGCGGCGGGGCGATCGTCTCGGGCACCCTCGCCCTGGGCATCACCAGCGGTTCCAACGCCGCCGACGCACCGGATTGCAAGGCCGCCAACATGGATCTGGCGCAGTACGGCGGCACCGCCACGCTGGGCATTCCGATCCGGCAGATCCTGAGCGATATCGACGCCAATTCCGGTGGCGGCCTGGGCGCCGGCATCACGGTGCGTACGCGCCCGAACGCGGGCTGACGATCCTTCCACTGCGCCGAGGGGCACGTCCGCCGGAGCGGACGTGCCCCTCGGTGCGATACGGACCGGGTGAACAGCGGGTATCGATTTCCGGTATGCCCGGTGTGAGTTCGGCCAAAGTCCGCGACAAGTAGGCATAGCCGCGCAAACCCCATATAGTCGCCTCATGCTCCTGCCACGCATCCGACTTTCGTCCGCCGCGGGACGTGCCCCGCGCACCCGCCTCCGCAGCGCGGCCGTCGCCGCCTCGGCGGCGGTTCTGGTTCTCGGGCCGCTCGCGGCGACCTCGTCCGCGGACCCCGCGCCCGCCCCGGCCCCGAACCTGCCTGCCGATCTCGTCGCGGCCGTGCAGCGCGACCTGAAGATCTCGCCGGAGGAGTACCTGCACCGCGCCGATGTGGCGCAGCACGTGGCGGCCTTCACGGCCACCGCGCAGCGTCAGTTCCCGCAGGCGTTCGCGGGCGCGTGGCTCGACGACGCCGGCAAGGCCGTGGTGGCGCTGGCCCCGGGCCAGGGCCTCGACGAGGCGAAGAAGGCCGCTCAGGACGCCGGATTCGGCGTGAAGGACGTGGCCAAGAGCCAGACCGTGCTGCGCAGCGAGAAGAACGCCTTCCAGCAGTGGCTCTCGGGCCAGCCCGAGGCCGTCGTGCAGGCCGTGCGCGGCGTCGTGATCGATACCGTCAACAACAGCATCGCGGTGCGCGTGGACAAGGCCGGCGTGCCGATGCCGGGCTTCGTCGACCCGGCGCACGTGATCGTGATGGCCGCTCCCCCGGTCGGCCCGCCGGAGTCCGACGCGCAGGTGAAGCCGGTTGCCGGTGAGCAGCCCAACGCTCCCCGCGCCGGCGGCGACGCCTACGCCTCGGTGGCCGGCAAGATGCAGCTGGTCTGCTCCACCGGCTTCAACGGTGAGGACCGCAACGGCAACCCGGTGAACATCACTGCCGGACACTGCGATCCGAACATTCCGGCCGCCGGTACCGCGAACGCGCCGGGCATGTTCGAGCTGCTGCCGGGCAACCACATCGGCGCCCAGCTGGGCTCGTTCCAGAAGTCGATCCTGGGCAACCAGGACTACTCGATCGTCTCGATCGATGGCGGCAGCCGGGATCGCTTCGCCAACAACCTGGTCCGGGTCCCCGGTGCCGCGCCGATCGCGATCACCGGTGTGGCCGATCCCGTCGTCGGCGCCCCGGTCTGCAAGTCGGGTTCGCGCACCGGCTTCAGCTGCGGCGTGGTCAACGCCGTGGATCAGACCGTGCAGGTCGGTGACCGTGACCTGACCCAGGCCTTCTCGGCGAACATCTGTGCGCTGCCGGGTGATTCGGGCGGCCCGATCGTCACCGGCACCATGGCCCTGGGCATCTCCAGCGCCTCCTCGGTCGCCGACTACCCGATCTGCGAGATCCCGAACCTGATCGGCGCCCTGACCGGTGACGCGCCCCAGCTGTTCGCGCAGCCGGTGAACCAGGTGCTCTCCGACAACCCGGGTCTGCGGGTTCGCACCAACTGAGCGCTTCGAGCATCGTCGAAGGCCCGGCAGCAATGCCGGGCTTTCGTCGTATCCGGGGCGGGAACCGGTGTGCCCCGAGCATTCGGGGCAGCGCAATTCGGGGATCCTTCTCCGCGCTGCCGGATGGAAAGATCGCACGCATGTTCACAACGAAGCTTTCAGCCGCCGGTTTGCTCTGCGCCACTTCACTTCTCGTCGCCGCCCCCATCGCATCGGGGACGACCGCCACGCCGGTAGCCGCGTCCGATACCGCCGGTCTGTCCTCCGGCAGCAGCCAGATCAACCTCGGCTGCCTGCTGGACACCCTGTCGGGCGGCGGACGGACCGCCGACTGCAATCCGCCCACCATCCCGGTCGGCTGATCGCCACGAGGAGGCGCCTCGTCGGCAGCACCGAGCCCACCCACTGTGGCTCGCGCCGACGGGGCGCCTTCGCGCGCCGGTGACGAGACTCGGTGGCCGCGGCCGCGATAGTGCCGGCACAGCGGCTGGGGCATGCTGGAGTTATGTGTCTGGTGTTGATCGGGTGGCGCGCGCATCCGGAGTATCGGCTGATCGTGGCGGGCAATCGCGACGAGTTCTACACGCGCCCAACCGAATCGATGCGCTGGTGGCCGGAGCGGCCGAACCTGCTGGCCGGGCGTGATCTCGGAGCTCCGGACGGCGTGCCGGGCACCTGGCTGGGGATCGTCCCCGAGGCCGGCCGGTTCGCGACCGTCACCAATGTGCGCGGCCCGAACGAGAGGCGCACCGATGCCCGCTCCCGCGGCGCCCTGCTGATGGACTATCTGACCGCCTCCGCGGCTCCGGAGAAGTTCGTTCGTACCACCGCGGCCGATCTGGACGACTACAACGGCTACAACCTGGTGGTCTCCGATCTGGAGACACTGTGGTGGCAGAGCAATCGCAGCGAGGCCACTCCGCTGGCCCTCCCACCGGGAGTACACGGGCTGTCCAATGCCGCCCTGCTCGGTTCGACCCTTCCCGGTTCCGAACGGACGGCAGGCATCGCGGATGGTCGGACCGCGGAGAGCGAGGGCACCGGAGACGGCACCGTGCACACCGACACCGGCGCCACAGCGTGGCCGAAGGTGCGCGACGGCGTGCGGGCGCTGAGCGCGATAGTCGGTTCGCCCGCTGTCGAGGACTACTTCGACGTCCTGGCCGACCGCACCATCGCACCCGACGCCGAACTACCGCACACCGGATTGTCGCCGAATCAGGAACGCTCGGTATCGGCCCGCTTCGTCGCCAACGACTGGCACGGAACCCGCTGCAGCACAGTGCTCCTGGTCCGCGAGGACGGGCGTTTCGAGATCGCCGAACGGTCCTTCGCCGAATTCGGCACACCGCTCGGCGAGGTGAGCTACACCGGGCGGCTGCGGTTCGCGGACTGACCGCCACAACGACAACGGCCCGCCTTCCGTGCGGAAGACGGGCCGTACACGTCCAGGAGTCGGCCGATGACCGGCTCCGCGCCGCGAACTACTTCGGCTGGTTGGCCTGCTGCGCCTGGCCGCTGGCCGCCGCCATGGCCGCATCCGACCACTGGGTGGTGCCGTCGGCGGCCTGCATGGTGTTGACGAGCTCGACGCCCGCCGCGACCAGAGCAGGGCCGCCCACCGCGACGGTGCCCACGATGCCGCCGACGCCGGCGCCGGTCACCAGACCCGGGATGCAGCCGGCGACGATCGTCACGACACAACCGATCGCGGCGCCGATGGCGGTACCGACGAAACCACCGATCGCGGTCGCCAGACCGAACTTGGTGGCGAAGTCGCTCATCGCGCGCTGGTTCTCGATCGGCGAGGCGACATCCTTGGCGACCAGAACCGGCTTATCGGCCTGGATCGGCGCCTGCTGGTCGACCTTCGTGTCCGCGACCGCGGCCACGGGGGCGGCGGCGACCGGCTTGGTCAGGTCGACGTTGGCGGGCTTGTCCGGCGTCAGCTCGAGTACCGTGCCGTTGTCTTTGAGCACCGGCTTGATCGGAATCTGAACGCCCGCGATCCGGTAGTCGATCGGCATCTCCAGGGCGACATTGCCGGCCTGGTCCTTGATGTCGACGACCTGCTGCTTCTGGTCGGGAGTCGCGCCGTGCTTCTCCACGAGCTCGAACGTGCCGTTCTTGAGCTTGGTGACGACAGTCTTGTCGACCAGTTTGGTGGAGTAGTCGATCCCCGGCTTGGCGTCGGCGGCCGGAGCCGGGGCTGGTGCAGGGTCGGCGTTGGCAGTTCCCAACGCCACGGTCATTGCGCCGATGACCATAGCGGCGACCGCAGTACCTCTGCGGAGCTTCATTCGGTTTCCAATCCGTCATCAGGGTTTGCCGCACGCAACTTCTCCGCGAGAGCCCACGCATCCATCAGGCCATCAACCCCGACTTCAAACCTGACGGACCTCCCCGAGCAGTGTGAAGGTGCACACAGCAAGCAGGACGAGGTGAGCTTAGTCGAATACCCCGACCGAAAGCGAGAATTGTTATGTGCCCTAACAATTAACGCGGAATTCCACAACGGTTCGCCTTCGCGGCGAGTAAGCCTGTCCTGGCTTGAGCACCGGATTTGCCGGGATTTACCGTGTCAGACGACCGCGCCCACGTCAAAACCGCAGGACAACACGTGAGAACGGTCACACCCCCAGTACGGTTGGACCCCACAACCTGGGATAGACCACTCGTGCATCATACGATGGACAGATAAGTTACCGGCGGGTAACTTACTGCCCGTTACGATACGAGCAACCGACGGCGACCCCAGCCCGGTCGCCGGAATGCTCGTGGAACCGAAGGAAGGTCGCGACATGAATGCCCTGACAGTGACGCTGGGCACGATTGGAGCGGTGCTCAGCCTGGTGTGCTGGGCGTCGTTCATCGGCGGCGCGTGGAAGATCTTCAGCGCGATCAGGGTCGGTCAGCCGGCACCCGATCGTTGGCGGCCGTTCTTCCCACGCCTCAAGACGATGCTGGTCGAGTTCATCGCCCATACCCGCATGAACAAGTTCCGCACCGTCGGCTGGGCGCACTGGCTGGTGATGATCGGCTTCATCACCGGCGCCATCCTCTGGTTCGAGGCATACGGGCAGACGTTCGACCCCGAATTCCATTGGCCGATCATCGGCAACTGGGGTGTGTACCACTTCTGGGACGAGCTGATGGGCATCGGAACGGTGGTCGGCATCCTGACGCTGATCACCATTCGCCAGCTCAATCACCCGCGGATCCCGCAGCGCCTCTCGCGCTTCAGCGGTTCGAAGTTCGGGCCCGCCTATGTGATCGAAGCGATCGTGCTGATGGAAGGCCTCGGCATGATCTTCGTCAAGGCCGGCAAGATCGCGCTGAACGGCGAGGGCAACCCCGCGACCGACTTCTTCACGATGCGGGTCGCCGAATTGCTGCCCGCCAACGCGACGATGGTGTCGATCTTCGCCTTCATCAAGCTGATGTCGGGTATGGCATTCCTCTATTACGTCGGTCGCAACATCACCTGGGGTGTGGCGTGGCACCGGTTCTCCGCCTTCTTCAACATCTACTTCAAGCGTGAGGACGACGGCGGCGTCGCCCTGGGTGCGGCCAAGCCGATGATGTCCAAGGGCCGCGCCCTGGATATGGAGAACGTCGACCCCGATACCGACACCCTCGGCGCCGGGCGGATCGAGGACTTCTCCTGGAAGGGCTGGCTGGACTTCACCACCTGCACCGAATGTGGTCGCTGCCAGAGCCAGTGCCCGGCGTGGAACACCGGTAAGCCGCTCTCGCCGAAGCTGCTGATCATGTCGCTGCGCGATCACGGTGCGGCCAAGGCGCCCTACCTGCTCGCCGGTGGCCGTAAGGATATGGGCGGCGACGAGGTCGGCCTGGTCGACGCCGAGGGCAAGCCGAACGAGGCCGCGCTGGCGAAGATCTCGGAGGCGGCCAAGGCCGAGGCCGAGCGTCCGCTGGTCGGTGGCGAGGATGTCAACGGCATCATCGACCCCGAGGTGCTGTGGTCCTGCACTACCTGTGGCGCCTGTGTCGAGCAGTGCCCGGTGGATATCGAGCACGTCGACCACATCATCGATATGCGTCGCTACCAGGTTCTGATCGAATCGGAATTCCCCTCCGAGCTGGCCGGTCTGTTCAAGAATCTGGAGAACAAGGGCAACCCCTGGGGCCAGAACGCCAAGGATCGCCTGAACTGGATGTCGGAGCTGGACTTCGATATTCCGGTATTCGGCCAGGACGCCGAGAGTTTCGACGGATACGAATATCTGTTCTGGGTCGGCTGTGCCGGTGCCTACGAGGACCGTGCCAAGAAGACCACCAAGGCCGTCGCCGAACTGCTCGCCACGGCCGGCGTGAAATTCATGGTGCTGGGTGCGGAGGAAACCTGTACCGGTGACTCGGCTCGCCGCGCGGGTAACGAATTCCTGTTCCAGCAGTTGGCGATGCAGAACATCGAGACGCTGAATTCGGTCTTCGAGGGCGTGGAGCCGTCGAAGAAGAAGATCGTCGTCACCTGTGCGCACTGCTTCAACGCGCTCAACAACGAGTATCCGCAGGTGGGCGGCACCTACGAGGTCGTGCACCACACGCAGCTGCTGAACCGGCTGGTGCGGCAGCGCAAGCTCGTTCAGGTGAAGCCGGTGTCGGAGAAGGTCACCTATCACGACCCCTGCTACCTGGGCCGGCACAACAAGATCTACAACGCGCCGCGTGAGCTGATGGCCGCCTCCGGTGCGAAGGTCAGCGAGATGCCGCGCCACGGCGAGCGTTCGATGTGCTGTGGCGCCGGTGGTGCCCGCATGTGGATGGAGGAACAACTCGGAAAGCGAGTCAACCTCGACCGGACCGACGAGGCGCTGGCCACCCTGGACGGCGGTAACTCGCCGTCGCTGATCGCCACCGGCTGCCCCTTCTGCCGCGTGATGCTCACCGACGGTGTGACCGCGCGCAAGGATTCCGGCGAGGTCGGCCAGGGCGTCGAGGTCGTGGACGTGGCGCAGCTGATGCTGCAGTCGATCGACCGGGTCGAGCCCGCGGCGCTGTCGGAGAACCTGAAGGTGGTCCAGCAGCCCAAGGCTCCCGAACCGGTCGCCGAAGCCGCGGCCGCACCGGCCGCCGAGGCCGCCGTTGCCGAAGCCGCGGTCACCGAGGCGGAGGCGCCTGCCGAGCAGGCCGCCCCGGCCGCCGGTAAGGGCCTGGCGATGAAGGGTGGCGGTAAGGCACCCGGCGGCAAGGGCCTGGCCATGAAGGGCGCGGCGAAAGCACCGGGCGCCAAGGCGACTCCGGAGCCCGAGGCCGCCGAGGCGAGCGCGGAAGCGCCCGCCGCCAAGCCGGGTGGTCTGGCCATGAAGGGCGCCGCCAAGGCACCCGGCGGCAAGGGCCTCGCCATGAAGGGCGCGGCGAAAGCACCGGGCGCCAAGGCAACTCCGAAGCCCGCCGAGGCCCCCGCGGCAGAGGCGTCCGCAGCCGAGGCTCCGGCAGCCGAGAGCGCCGAGGCTCCGGCGGCACCGACCGCCAAGCCCGGCGGCCTGGCCATGAAGGGTGCCGCGAAGGCACCCGGCGGCAAGGGCCTCGCCATGAAGGGCAAGGCGAAGGCTCCGGGCGCCAAGCCCGCGAGCGAAGCCCCGGCCGAGGCGCCCGCTTCGGAGGCGCCCGCGGAACCGGCCGAGTCGGCTCCGACCGCCACGTCCACCGGCCCCACCGAAACCAAACCGACGGTGGCGCCGAAGGGTCTGGCAATGAAGTCCGGCTTCAAGCGCCCCGGCCCCAAGGCCCCGGGCACCGCCGCGCCCGCCGCTTCCGAATCCGCCCCGGCGGCAAAGGAATCCGGTAACGGCGCGGCACCGGCCGAAGCGGCCGGCGGCGAAGCAGCCGAGACCGAGGCTCCGGCGACCGAGTCGGCTCCCGCACCGGAGGCACCGGCGGCCTCTACCGAATCCGCCGACAGCGGCAACGGTGAGGTCCAGCCTCCGACCGCCAAGCCGGGTGGCCTGGGCTTCAAGTCCGGAGCGAAGGCCCCGGGCCGCAAGAAGTAGTTCGCCTCACCGCACGGGGGCGCTGCCGACACCGGCAGCGCCCCCGTGTCGTTTCCGGCACTACCGGCCTGCGAATCGGAGCATTCACGGATAGCGGCGGGTTCGCCGCAACGCCGAAGGCCGGCCGCTGCGCGAGCGACCGGCCTTCGATGGTGTGTAACTCCTAGTTGCCCGCGGAGTCCTTGGCCCACTTGCTGGTTCCCGGGGCGGCCTGCAGGGTGTTGATCAGGTCCATACCCGCGATGCCGAGTGCGGGGCCACCGACGGCGATGGTGCCGAGGATGCCGCCGACGCCGGCGCCGGCGATCGCGGCGGGGATGCAGCCCACGCCGAGCAGCGGCAGGCCCAGGATGCAGCCGGTGATTCCGCCGACCACGACGCCGATCGCGGTGCCGACGAATCCGCCCACGGCCGTGGCGAGTCCGAACTGGGTGGAGAAGTCGTTCATCGCGCGCTGGTTCTCGAGCGGCGACGCGATCGACTGGACGGTGACCGGATGGTCGGTGGTCATCGTCTTCTGCGGCGTCAGTTCGAGGACGGTGCCGTCGTTCTTCACCACCGGCTTCACCGGAACGGCGACATCGTCGACGCGCACATCGGTGGGCAGCGAAACCACGGTGGCGCCGTGGGAATCGGTGACGGAGTACGACTTCTCGTCCTGCGCCAGCCGGAAGGTCCCCCCTTGCAAGGTCGTCACGACCGTCTTGTCCACGAGTTTGACCGAGTACCTGATCCCGGTCTGCTCCGGCGTGGGAGCCGGGTCGGCGTGGGCGGTGGTCAGCCCGGCGGTCAGTGCGCCGATCGTCAGCGCGGAGGCCGCGGTGAGGCTGCGGAGATTCATCGATACTTCCATTCCGTCATCGAATCTCGGCGCCCGCCCCCTCGACGAGCGCCGTCACACCTGCGGGTTTGCGGTGAATTCGCTTCGAGCTCACCACTTTTGGCCACGCAAGCGGGTCGATGTTACGCGCATGCCCACCAGCGGAGGAGCCCCCAGTACTGGGGGCCCTCACAAGGCACTGTGCCGCGAATCGGGTTGCGGCACAGTCGGACCGCGGTCGGCCGGAACCGGACCTACTTGTCGTCGGCCCACTTGGTCGTACCCGGCGCGGCCGACAGGGTGCCGATCATGTCCAATCCGGTGATCGCCAGCGCGGGACCGCCGATCGCGATCGTGCCCAGGATGCCACCGATACCGGCGCCGGCGACCGCGGCCGGAATGCACCCGACACCCAGCAGCGGCAAACCCAGGATGCAGCCGGTGACACCGCCGATGATGGCGCCGACAGCGGTACCCAGGAAGGTGCCGACGGCGGTCGCGACGCCGAAATTGGTTTCGAAGTCGTTCATCGCGCGATGGTTCTCCAGCGGCGAGGCGATCGGTTGTACGGTGACCGGCTTGTCGACGGTGACGGTGCGCTGCGGCGTCAACTCGAGGACGGTGCCGTCGTTCTTGACCACCGGTGTCACCGGCACCTCGGTCCCGGCGACGCGTACCTCGGTCGGCAGTGAGACCACGGTGGCGCCGTGGGGATCGGTGATGGCGTAGGACTTGCCGTCCGCGGCGATCCGGAAGGTGCCGCCCTGCAGGGTGGTCACCACGGTCTTGTCGACGAGTCTCATGGAGTACTTGATCGCCGCCGGTTGGGGTGCGGCGGCCGGTTCGGCGTGCGCGGCCGTGGTTCCGGCGGTGACGGCGCCGACGACCAGTGCGGATATCGCGGTAAGGCGCTGGAGCTTCATCCGGCAATCTTAAACGTCAACATGTCACAAATGGGTCAAATCTGAAGAAGGACTGTTCCGGATGTGATTGTATCCACGTTCCGAATCCGGGTCCGCCCCCGACAGGCAACGAGGCGGACCCGGATCGGCAGCGGCGAGGACCGGTCTGCGGGTTCAGTCCTCGCCGCCTCTTCCCACCGCCAGCGCCGTCGTGACGACTATCGAAAGGGGTGGAAGTTCCAGGTCGGGCCCCGGCGGCACGATCCAGTGACAACCCTCGCGGGTCCATCGGCCCAGGCTGGTGGGCATCATGATCTCGCCGCCGTCGGCCGGGATGCCGATATCGAGACGCTGCAGAATCTCCGCGATCTGCCCACCGGGCCGGCTGTCGGGAAATACGAGAAAGCTCCAGCGCGCGCGCCGGGCCAGCACCGGCCCGCACCCGCCGTGTTCGGTCAGCGATCGGCACACCGCTTCGGCGCGGTCGGCCGGCAGATGCACGACACCGACGGCGCCGGTCACCGGCAGCGTGACGAATCCCCCACGCTGGATACATGTCAGACCGGCGTGATGCCGATAGAACATCACCCAATCGTCGGCGGTTCTGAGCTTCTCGACGTTCACAGTTTCCCGACCTTCACGGCGACTCTCTCGATATCTTCAAGGCTCCCGCCACTGCGACGTCCCCGAAACGCCCCCACACGCGCCCTGCACTGCCCTTTCACTGCCCAAACCGCCGGGACCAGCCAATTCCCCTGTACCAGCTCGGTTTCGGTTGTGGCCGTGATCACCGTCCGCTCGTACTCTGGAGACCAGTTCGCGCGGAAGGGATGACATCGTGGTCCGGCAGTGGTCAGGTAAGGAAGCCCGCGCCCTCCGCGATGCCAAACGCATGAGCATCAGGGAGTTCGCGGCCCATCTCGGTGTACACGAACGCCTGGTGTCGAAATGGGAGGCTGGCGGTGCCCGGGTGCATCCGCGCCCGGTCAACCAGGCCGCGCTGGACACATCACTCGCCAGGTCCGACGAAGTCGTGCGGGCACGGTTCGCGGCCATGATCGATCAGCCCGTCATCGATCGGCCGGAACCGGAATTCGAGGTGCGTCAAGGTCATTCGACGCGCAGCAAGTATTCGAGCGACGCGGAACTTTTGGCACTCGTAGACGCAGGTGCGATGAGAGGTGATGCGTTAGCCGAGATTTCGGAGAGGGATCTGATCATGGCGGCTGCCCACGAAGCCAGCGAGCACGCCGGTCGCGCCGAGGCGAGTAACGTCGGCGCCTCCGCGCTGGAACAGCTCGACGCCGATGCCACCCGCATCGCCAGAGAGTATGTCCACGTGCCGCCGGTTCCGATGATGGTGGAGATGCTGCGGGTGCGCCGGCGGGTGTACCGGCTGCTCGAAGGCCACCAGAAGCCCGCGGACACAAGCCATTTGTATCTGCTGGCCGGAACGCTGTCGGGTCTGCTGGCCAACGCCAGTACCGATCTCGGACATCTCGACGCCGCCGGAGAACAGGCCCGTGCGGCCTGGGCCTATGCGGAACTGTGCGGCCACAACGGATTACGCGCGTGGACGCGCGGCATGCAGGCGCTGATCGAATACTGGTCCGAGCGGCCGCGCCGGGCGGTGGCACTCGCGCAGAACGGTCAGCAGTACGCCGACTCGGTGACCGCGAAGGTCCGGCTGCACAACATCGAGGCGCGCATCTGGTCCAAACTCGGCAGCGCCGCGGACGCCGAACGCTGCA
This sequence comes from Nocardia sp. AB354, assembly GCF_049538315.1. Taxonomy (NCBI): domain Bacteria; kingdom Bacillati; phylum Actinomycetota; class Actinomycetes; order Mycobacteriales; family Nocardiaceae; genus Nocardia; species Nocardia sp. AB354. The sequence goes on from NZ_JBMVFU010000004.1 coordinate 67,153, forward strand.
TCCGCGCCGCCGAGGCCGCACGCGCGGGCACCGGCACCGACGAACTGCACGACGAGACCGGCGGTGTCTTCGGCTTCCCGGAGGCCAAGAGTCATTACTACGCCGGCGCCACCTACATCCATCTCGGCCAGGCCGAACCGGCCCTGGCCGAAACCCAGCGCACCATCGAGTTGTACAGCGGCGGCCCCCGCGAACAGCGGTCGTACGGAGCCGAGGCGCTCGCGCGGGTCGACAACGCGGCGGCCCAGCTGATCAACGGCAGTCTCGACGGCGCCGGCGACGCACTGAGTCCGGTACTCGAACTCTCCGAGGATCGCCGCATCGCCCAACTCGAGGAGCGGCTCACCGGACTGCGCCGGCGCATCGCCACTCCCCGCTTCCGCGACGCGGTCGAGGCGCGCCGTCTGGACGAACGGATCGAGGAGTTCTGCGGCACCACGGTCGCCACCGGGATGCTGCCGGCCAATCCGCCGACCTGAGCGGCGGGCGCGGCGGCCCCGATGTGACCGGCGCAACGCCGATACGGCGCGGGGGCGATGCCTCGGATATGCAGTTGCGGGGCGGTGGCACCATTGAACAGGTGAGCCCTACCAGTCAGTCACCGCATCAGCCGCCCCGGATTCTGGAGCAGTCCCTGAAGCTCCAGAACGTTCTCTACGAAATCCGTGGGCCGGTGCACGCACATGCGGCACGACTGGAGGCCGAGGGCCATCGCATCCTGAAGCTGAACATCGGCAACCCGGCGCCGTTCGGTTTCGACGCCCCCGATGTGATCATGCGCGACATGATCGCCGCGCTGCCGTACGCGCAGGGCTACTCCGAATCCAAGGGCATCCTGCCCGCGCGCCGCGCGATCGTGACCCGGTACGAGCTGGTCCCCGGCTTCCCCGAATTCGACGTGGACGACGTCTACCTGGGCAACGGCGTCTCCGAACTGATCACGATGACGATGCAGGCGCTGCTCGACAGCGGCGACGAGGTGCTCATCCCCGCACCGGACTATCCGCTGTGGACCGCCATGACCAGTCTCGCCGGCGGCACCGCCGTGCATTACCTGTGCGACGAGTCCAACGGCTGGCAGCCGGATGTGGCCGATATCGAATCGAAGATCACCGACAAGACCAAGGCCCTGCTGGTGATCAACCCGAACAACCCTACCGGCGCGGTGTACTCGTCGGAGGTGCTGCAGCAGCTGGTGGACCTCGCTCGTAAACATCAGCTGTTGCTGCTCGCCGACGAGATCTACGACAAGATCCTCTACGACGACACCAAGCACATCTCGCTCGCCAGCCTGGCTCCCGACCTGCTGTGCCTCACCTTCAACGGCCTCTCCAAGGCCTATCGCGTGGCCGGATACCGGTCCGGCTGGCTGGTCATCACCGGCCCCAAGGAACACGCGGCCGGATTCCTCGAGGGCATCGACCTGCTGGCCTCCACCCGGCTGTGCCCGAACGTGCCCGCTCAGCACGCGATTCAGGTGGCGCTCGGCGGCTATCAGAGCATCGAGGATCTGATCCTGCCCGGCGGGCGGCTGCTCGAGCAGCGCGATGTGGCGTGGGAGAAGCTCAATATGATCCCCGGCGTCTCGTGCGTGAAGCCGAAGGGCGCGCTGTACGCGTTCCCGCGGCTGGATCCCGAGGTGCACGACATCCGCGACGACGGAAAACTGGTGCTCGACCTGCTGCTTCAGGAGAAGATTCTGATGGTGCAGGGCACCGGCTTCAACTGGCCGCAGCACGATCACCTGCGCATCGTGACGCTGCCGTGGGCCCGGGATCTGGCCGTGGCGATCGAGCGCTTCGGCAATTTCCTCTCCAGCTACCGCCAGTAATCGGGGCCGGGACGTACCAAAACAAACCGGGAGTTTGGAAAAGTAGGTTTTTGAAGACTTTACTGGCGCAAACTTCGAACTTTTGTGTACAGTAGTCCTCGGCACTCACAGTGCCCGGCCGAGCCGCCTACCCCCCCTGGGCCGCTCGGCCCTGGATTCGACCGCCTACCCCCCCTGGGCCGTCGGATCCCTTTCGGGCGGCGGAGACATCCCCCTGCTCTCCGCCGCCCGCTCCCCCTGTACCGCCTCTCCGAGTATTCAGGCCAGATTCAGGTGCGGGATTCTTTGCGTTGGCGGCCAGCGGATGATCGATCGGTCGAGTTAGCCCGTGCCCGGTGAGTTACCCATGTTCTTGCGTGATCAGGCGTATGGTTGCACCGCTGATTTCGGGTGCACCGGTAGCTGGTGGGAACGAGCCGCCGCGCCTTGTTGGGCCCGACTACGTTCACGAGCACGCGCCTTAATCCGGCCAAAGCACGCAGAGACGTAGTACGCGCTGCTGTTGAAAATAAGTTCCTTTAAGCTCCCTGCGGTGAGCGAGCATCATCATCACCATCATGACCATTCCGGGCCCATTGCTATCGGGGCTACGGCGGCTCGGGTGGTGGTGGGGGTGCTCACCGCGATCGGGGTGATCGTCGTGATCGCCATGATCTGGTTGTGGCCCAGTCGGCAGCATGTGGATATTCCGTTGCCGATGCAGAACGGTGGCGGCGGGGCGGTGCAGACCGAGGCCGGGACCGTGGCGATGCAGGATATGGGGCCGTGCGGGAGTCCGTCGAACGGACGCGCGTTTCCCGATACTCCGCAACCACCGCCGACCAATGCCTACACCTGCCAGCGCAGTCTGGTCTCGATCGAATCGGGGCCGAACAAAGGCAGCCGTACGCTGCTCGAAATCGCGCCGGGGCCGGGACAACCCGATTTGCATGCCGGAGACCACATTCGGCTGGTTCGCCAGGACGACCCGAGCGGAACCACCATCTATTCCTTCGACGACTATTCGCGCGGCATGCCCCTGCTGCTGATCACGCTCGTCTTCGTGGTGGTGATCGTCGCGGTGGCGCGGTGGCGCGGTTTGCGCGCGGTGCTCGGCCTGGTGTTCGCCTTCGGGGTGCTGGTCGTATTCCTGCTGCCCGCACTGCTCGACGGGAAGCCCGCGCTGCCGGTTGCCCTCGTCTCGGGAGCGCTGATTCTCTACGCGGTCCTCTATCTGGCGCACGGCGTCAATCTGCGGACCAGTTCGGCGCTGCTGGGCACACTGAGCGCGATGGTGCTCGCGGCGGTGCTGTCGTGGGTCGCGCTGGAGGTGACGAATCTGACCGGATTGTCCGAGGAGCAGAACACCAACGTCGCCACCTATATCCAGCACGTCAGCATTACCGGCCTGCTGCTCGCGGGCTTCATCATCGGCTCCCTCGGTGTGCTCAACGATGTCACCATCACCCAGGCCTCGGCCGCTTTCGAACTCGCCGCACTCGACGAAGAGGCAACGCGGCGTGAGGTTTTCGCGGCCGCCATGCGCGTCGGCCGCGACCACATCGCCAGCACGGTGTACACCCTGGTCCTGGCCTACGCCGGCGGCGCGCTGCCGCTGCTGCTGATGTTCTCCGTCGCCGGGCGCTCCATCAGCGACGTGCTCACCGGTGATGCGGTGGCCATCGAAATCACCCGATCCGCGGTCGGCGGCATCTGCCTCGCACTGTCGGTGCCCTTGACCACCGCCATCGCGGTCCTGCTGGCCCGCCCCTTCGGGCAACGCGCCGGCTTCGACGACTACGAGCCCGAACCCGAACCCCGCCGTGCCGTTGCCACGGACCGGCGCCGGGCGGAGAGTGCGGCCGAAACCACCGGCAGCCACCGCCGCGTCGCCGCGCGTGACGAGACCGCAGGAAGTCGGCGCGTGCAGGGCCGGGAGAACAGGGCCGGTCACGACCACATCGACCACCGCGGTGGACCGAATACGGGCAGTCACCGCCGCGTCGACGGGCGTCCGGCCGAACCGCCCACCCGTCGCCGCACCGCCCCCTCGCCCGATGCGACCGGGGGCCAACGCCGCGCCGACGCCGGCGGCCACCGGCGCATCGACGATCCCCGGGCCGATACGGGCAGTCACCGGCGCATCGATGATCGCCGGACCGATACGGGCAGTCACCGGCGTATCGACGGCCGCACCGGAGAGCCCACCGGCGGCCACCGGCGCGTCCCGTCCGGCCGCCCTCACGACGACCCCCGGCCGAGCTGGCCCACCCGGCCACCGCGGCCGGATGCCGAGCCATACCCCCGCAACGATCCCCCGCCGCGCAACCGATCCTCTTGGCCCACAACGGGTTACGGGGATTGATCGACGCGCTTTCGACTACCGGCGGTGAGGGTACCTGCCGCCGCGATCGCCAGCGCTGCCATCACCGCCGTAACAGCCCATCCGAACCAGCTCACCGCGGCCGCACCGAAGGCGGTGCCGGCGCTGCCCCCGACGAAATACACGACCATGTAGGCGCTGTTGAACCGGGCGGGTGAGCCCGGGTCGATGGCCAGCACCGTGCTCTGATTGGCGACCTGCGCCGCGAACAGGCCCGCGTCGAACAGACCGAGACAGAGCAGGGCGAGCACCGTATTCGACAGGGCGACAGCGAGTATCACCGCGGCTGTACCGGCGACGACGAGACCCACCAGGATCACACGACGCGCCCCCACCCGATCCGTCCACGCTCCCGCGATGCGCGTCGCGGCGACACCGGCCAGTCCGGCGAACGCGTACAAGCCGATTCGCTCGGACGAGTAGGAGAACGGAGGCTGCGACAAAGCCGCCGCGAGACCGCCCCACACCGTGCAGAAGGCGAAGAACCACAAGGTGCCGCGAAGGGCCGCCGACCCCAGCGACGGACAGCGGGTGAACAGTCCCGGCAGCCCGCGCAGCATCGCCAGATATCCGGAGGCGACCGGGGCGGTTGCGGCGGGCAGTACGACCCGGGCCGCCGCCGCGAGCACCACACACGCCGCCGCGAAGACGAGCAGCATGCCCCGCCAGCCGATGAGGTCGGTGAGCCAACCGCCGACGATTCGCCCGGCCAGGATTCCGGCCGAGATCCCCGCCGTCACGGTTCCCAGCACCGTCGCACGCCGGCTCGGTTCCGCGAAACGCCCTGCCACCGAGCTCATCTGGGCACCTACCGAGGAGGCCGCACCGATCAGGCCGATCACCGGGCCGAGCAACCACACCGCCCCGGCCGCGGCGCCGATCGCCGAGGCCGCGGCGAGCGCGGCGAACTGCAGCGACACCACTGTCCGAGGTGGATACCGGTCCACCAGCGGAACCAGGAGGGCGAGCCCGAGCAGATAGCCGACCGGCCCGCACGCCAGCGCTATCCCCATTTCCGCGACCGACGCGTGCAGCGATCCCGCCACCGCCGCGATCCCCGGCTGCAGTACGTACATGGTCGCGGTGCCGAGCCCGGCCGCCACCGCCATCAGTCCGACGACGGCCGTGCGGAGGACCGGAGCACGGGTGTCGATCAGCAGGTCGTTGTCCATGAACACGACGCTAGGAATCGGTCCCGGCCGGTGCTGGCGCTAATCGGACGCGACCGTCGACGCTTCCCGAGGGAACCGGACGGCCAACTCGTTCAGCGTCGTTCAGTCCGGGAGGAGGCCCATCGCGGTCAGGATTCGGTCCGCATAGCCGGAATCGATGGTCTCCCCACTGACCAGCAGCCGGTAATAGAGGGCGCCGTAGATCAGATCGATGGCGGTGTCGGGGTCGAGACCCGCGGGAAGGCGGCCGGCGGATCGGGCGTCAGCGAGGAGCTCACCCACCTCGGCCCGCCGCCCGGCGATGAACCGATCTCGCAGCGCCGCAGCCAATTCCGGATCGTGCTGCGCGGCGGCGACCAGGGCTACGAAAGGACGTCGCGCGTCGGGATCGCTCATCAAGGTCGCCACGCGGCGGACCGTGGTGCGCAGACGGGTCAGGGCATCCCCCTCAGCGGGGACGCTCATCCGGTCCGCGAAGGCGTCGGTGAACGCATCCATCAGGACGGCCGCCTTGGTGGGCCACCAGCGGTAGATGGTGTTTTTGCTGACCCCGGCGTGGGCGGCGATCTCGTCCACACTCAGGCCCGGCAGGCCGCGGTCGGTCAGCAGGTCGCGGGCCGCCTCCAGCACCGCGCGCCTGGATCGTTCACTGCGCGGCCGGCCCGGACCGCGCGACTGTTTCACCTCGACCATGGCGCAAGTCTAACCTTTTGGATACGATACGAGCAGTATCCTAATTAACCGCAGGTGAGGACATTCGATGGCGACAGACAAGGTGTGGCTGATAACAGGGGCCTCCTCCGGATTCGGATTGGCACTGACTCGTGCGATCGCGTCCGCCGGGGGCCGGATCGCGGCGACGGCCCGCGACCCTCAGCGCGCGCAGGCCCTGCGAGAACTGGCGGACGAGCATCCCGGGCGAATCCTGCTGACCCCGCTGGACGTCACCGACGCCGAGCAGTCCCGGAAGGCGATCGCGCAGGCGAAGCAGGCCTTCGGCCGGATCGACGTGGTCGTGAACAACGCCGGCTACGGGGTGTTCGGTGCGCTGGAAGAGATTCCGGACAGCGAAGTGCGCGCGGTATTCGAAACCAATGTGTTCGGATCGCTCAACGTCGTGCGCGCCGCACTGCCGGTATTGCGCGAGCAGAAGGGCGGCCACCTCGTGCAGATCTCGTCGGTAGCCGGTGTGGCCGCGCCGTCGCCGGGCCTGGGCCTTTATGCCGCAACGAAATTCGCCGTCGAGGGTATGAACGAGGGGCTGCTCCGGGAGGTCGCCCATCTCGGCATCGATGTGACCATCGTCGAGCCCGGTATGTTCGGCACCGGTTTCGTTGCGTCGCTGGGGATTACGCCTGTCACGCATCCCGACTACGACGCCAGTGTCCGAGCGGCCTTCGACCGTTTGTCCACCCTGGACCCGAGCGTCTACGGCGATCCCGACGATGCCGCGCAGCAGATCATCGCGGCCGTCGAATCGCCCACACCTCCGCTGCGGCTACCGATCGGCCGGGACGCGATCACCGCGATCCGCGCCGAACTGACCGCCGAACTCGCCGCCCTCGACGCGCTGGACAGCGCCGCGGCGGCCGGCCGCTGATGCCGCACCGGATCGCGACGCCTCCCCGCGGGTTCGATCGCGGGGTGGCAGGCACGCGCGAATACCGCTAAGGTCGGTGCGTTCCACCGGCACGGTGCCGGGGGAATCTTCAACGGGGTTGGGCCGCATGGCATTCCGTAAATCGACGATCCAGAAACAGCTGGCCGAGAAGCTGGTCGAATTCGCCCCGCCGGGTGAGCAGATGCAGCTCGCCTTCCAGGCGATCACCGGCCCGAGCCCGTGGGTGGACGACCTGCCCTACGTGCGGTTCGCGATGCTGTTCGTGCGCAAGTACTACTTCGTCGTGCTGACCAATACATCGGTCGTCATCGTCGAGGCCAACAAGTGGACGGGCCGGCCCGCGAACCTGGTGTGCGCCGAGCATTTCAGCACGGCCATGTTCACGGAGATGAAGATCAACCCGCTGTGGTCGAAGGTGTACTACCGCATGCCGCACACCGGAGCCCCCGAGCGCCTCAACGTGCATCGCCGCTGGCGCGAGGAACTCGACGCACTGGTGTCGCGACTCCCGCAGTTGGCCAACCTGGCCGCCTGAGAGCAGATCGGCTCATCGTGATGGCCGGCCGAAGTCTTCGCCGGCCATCACGCCCGGTTGCCCACCACAGCCTCGTCCCGCCCACACCTACTGCGCGGGGCGGAGTTCCACGCAGCATTCGCCGGCGGTCGGCGCGAGTACCGCTTCGATCGCCTCGGCTTTCAGGCCCGTGAGCACCCCGCGCAGGTAGGCGTGGTTGAGGCCGCAGACCAGGCCGGGGGCTTGGGTGGAGAGGGGGTGGAAGGGGCAGTTGCGCAGGCGTAGGCAGTTCAGCGGGTCGCGGCTGGGTTCGAAGCCCTGGTCGGACAGGATCGCCTGCACCACCGTCAGGGCGCGCTCGACGCCGAGGCGGCCGGGGCGTAGGCGCTCGCGGGCGTTGTGGCCCAAGGCGTTTCCGCGTTCGGCCGCAACTCGTTCGGCGGCGTCGCGGGCCGTTTCGCCCGTACTCTCGGCCAGCACCGCATCCATCAGGATTTCGGCCAGCACTTCGTGGCGGCGTTCGGGGATGTTCACCCGCACTTCGGCGGCGGTGGGCTCGTACACCTTGGGAGCGCGGCCGACCCGGCGCAGGCCGCCGGTCTGTTCGTAACGCGCCTGGAGGAGTCCGGCGGCGACGAGTTTGTCCAGATGAAACGCTGCCAGCTTCCGCGAGATCCCGACCTGTTCGGCCGCTTCGTCACGAGTCACGGGCCGCCGGGCGCCGCGAATGAATCTGTACATGCCGCGCCGCAGGTCATCATCGAGCACCGCGACCGCACCGATCGCCGAATCGCTGGTCATTCGACCACAATAACGCCGAATCCATTGGGTCGAAAGATCGATGGCACCGATTCACATGCGGTGTATTGACCGTCGCCACAGTTTCGCCAATACTTATTGGCGAAACTGAACCTCGACCGAGGGAGAGTGGAGCCATGGCCGGTGATGTCGCAGCCGGAGATATGGAGCAGGCCAAACAACCCGTCAGCGCCGCACTGGCCGGGCCGTACGGGCATCCGTTCCACCCGATCCTGGTGACGGTGCCGATCGGGGCGTGGGTCGCGAGTCTCGTCTTCGACATCGGCTCCCACATCGTCGACGACCCGCAGTTTCTGGCCCGCGGGGCCGAATGGCTGGTGGCGATCGGCGTGCTCGGCGCGTTGGCCGCCGCCTCGATCGGCTTTCTGGACCTGTTCGCCATCCCGTCCGGCACGCCCGCGTTCCGCACCGGGCTGATCCACATGAGCCTGAACCTGATCATCACCGTCGCCTATGCACTGAACTTCTGGTGGCGGACCGCGGCCGGCACCGATCGCGCGACACCCGTCGGGCCCCTGGTCTTGTCGATCGCATCCCTGCTCGTGCTGGGCATATCCGGATATCTCGGCGGCAAACTCGCCTACCGCTACGGCGTCCGGGTCGTCGGCGAAAGCACCCAGGCCACCGGCTACCGCCGCTGACCTTCCCTTCTCACACTCGGGAGTCATCATGGGCATCGCAGCTCTGATCCTCTGGCTGCTCACCGCGGGCGGAGGGTTCTTCCTGCTGGCCACCTGGATCGCCAAAGGCGGTGTGCGACAACCGGGTTCCAGTCATCTGCCGCCGCCGGTGGTCTTCGGGCACTTCCTGCTCGCCGTGGCCGGTCTGGTGATGTGGATCGTCTATCTCGTGATCGACAACGACGCCTTGGCCTGGGTCGGATTCGGACTGCTCGTTCCGGTCGCGCTGCTCGGATTCGTGATGCTGTTGCGCTGGCTGCCCGTCTACCGCGCCCGCACCACCGGGCAGGTGACCGCACCCGAGGCCGGGGATCCCGCCGAGCGGCATTTCCCGGTGGCGATCGTCGGCGGGCACGGCGTCCTGGCCGTCGCGACTCTCGTACTCGTGCTGCTCACGGCTCTCGGCGTCGGCGGGAGCTAGCTTCGCGCCCTGAGGCGAGCCCGGCGTCAGCCGGCGGGTCGAGCACCGGCCACGGCGAATGCGACCGCCTCGGCCGCATTCGCCGCCCGGTGACTCCCCTCGACGGTCTCGCCCTCCGCATCGAGGATCTGCCATCCGCCGATCGACACCACCGGCACGCCCCCACGTCGATTCGCCAGGGCCAGCTCCGACAGCGTTCCCCAGGAACCGCCCACCACGACCACCGCATCCGCCGACGAGATCAGAATCGCGTTCCGCGCCTCGCCCATATTCGTGTACAGGACGGCGGAGAGTCCGGCACCCACACCTGCTCGGCCGGTGTCCGGCCGTACTCCGATCACCAGGCCGCCTTCGGCCGACGCGCCCTCGGCGACCGCCGCCATCACCCCGGTTCCGCCGCCGCACAACACGACCACGCCGGCCCGAGCCAGCAGCCGGCCGACCTCCCGCGCGGTAGCGGCCTCGGCGTTCGTGCAGTCGCGCGGCCCGCAGACCGCGATCTGGACAGGGGGCATCTCGCACACTCCTCGGACCAGCCGATAGGTGATGATCAGGCTGATCCGGTCCGATGTCACCGCCCGCGATGCGCGTTGAGCGACAGGCCGAGTCCGGCGACGGTGAGGCCCAGCAGACCGAAGACCGGTTGCAGCCAGAAGAACTGGCCGATGATTATCGGCTGCACCGCGACCCAGCCGACCAGTAGCGCACCGCTGCACACCGCCATCGCGGCCGCCCGATGATCGTTTCGAATGACCGCGGCGGCCGTCGCCGCCATCGGAACCGCCACGAGCAGACCGAGGAGCACGGCTGCGAGAACCGGACTGTGCAGAGGCAATCGCGCCTCGACAGCGGCACCGAGGTCGGCACCGCCACCGGCGAGACCGATGGCCCCGGCCAGGGCCCAGAACGCGATGAATGCTGCCACGCCCGCGAGCACCGCGCGAGTCAGCCGGATCGTCTTGACCTCGGTGGAAATCGTCATCGTTCGACAGTGCCCGGTCGGGCACCGGTTGGGGCAGGGCCGAAGGTCGTTGCTTTGCCAGGCCCTCGGCCGAATCGAGGCTCATCACGGACCCGGCCTCGTCAGCCCCACACCTCGGCGCGGTCCGGACCTACTGCCGCGGCGGGAACGGTGGCAGCAGCGGCGGAATGGTCGGCACCACGATCGGCGGCAGGCCGGGGACGACGATGGTCGGGGGTCCCGGGGGCGCGGCCGAGGTGGTGGTGGTCGGCGCCTGCCAGTTGGGAGTGGGCGCGGCCACCGAGGCGTTGGTGGCATCGGTGGTCGGCGCGACCGAGGGGTCCGCGGAGGCGCGGGGCGGAGCGTCGGGCACCGAACTGGGGGCTGAGGTGTTGCTCTGGGAATCACCGCGGAGAACCGATTGGCCCCAGCCGAGACCGATCCCGAGCGCCGCGACGACGACCAGCGCACCGACCGCCACCCCGGCCACGCTCAACTCCCGGCGGCGACCGGCATCGACGGCGCCGACCTTGCCGCCGAGTGCGCTCTTGCCGCGCGCCTTGTTGCGTTTGCGGGCGCGTCGCAGCGCATCCTCGGACAACCACACCGGCGCCAATTGCACGGTGTCGTCGGCGGATCCGGGCCCGGGCGCCTGCGGGACGGGTGCGGGTGCGGCCACCTGGGCCGGGCGGGCGAGCAGCGCCGCGCCGCGCACGATCACGGTCTCCGGATCGGCGGGCACCAGCACGGGCATGCCCATCCACCGCTCCAGAATGCGCGCGATCAGCGGGATCCGGGCACACCCACCGATCACGAAGACCGCCTGCACGGCCTGTTCGGAGCGCATCATCACATCGCGGGTCATGCGGGCCGACGATTCGACGGCGAGCATGATCAGCGCTTCGAAGTTCTCCTGCGACAACAGCACCAGGCCGTGCTCGGACGGGACCGCGACCGCCGTGGTGCTCGACAGCTGTTCCTTGGCCTGCCGGCATACGCCGTCCAGGGCCGCCAAACCCTGTGCGGTGGGCGGATGTTCGATCCGGCCGGAAGCGATCTGCTGTTCACGGATCAGCGAATCCAGATAGTCGCCGCTGATGTCGCTGGTGCGCTCGCTGTGACTCACCTTTCCGGATTCCACGTCGATCACACTGACCGAGAGCCCGGAACTGCCGAGGTCGTAGAGCGCGACCGTGCGATAACCCTGCAGTTCACCGGTGGCGCGCAGGAATTCCCGCGCCGCCGCGACTTCGGGCACGAGTTCGTAGTTGGTGAGCTGACGGCGGGCGAGGGCGCCCCGCAGCGTGCGCGCGTGTTGTTCGTTGCGATAGGCCAGCGCGGTCGCGGCGATCTCCGGCGCGGAACCGAAGACGGCGCCGACGGTTTCGGCGGCCACATCGTCCATGGACTGCTGTTCGGCGACCGGCATCGCCTGGACGTCGAAGGCGGTGGAGACGAATCGTTCGGCGGAATTACCGGGATGTGGGATCGCGACGCGAATGGCGCCGGCCCCCACCGAAACTCCCAGTACCGAACTCATCTGCCGCCCATCTCGTTTCACGCTTCACGACCGGTACGCCCGACCGCCGCCCCCACGGCCTGCGCTGGGCCGTGCGAGCGAAGCCGGGCCGCTGTGCGGGCCCGATGCTCATGCCGCAGGGCGCCGCCACTCTACCTGGCTCCCGCCACCCTACGACGTGCCGAGTCCCGCGTACACCCATCCCGCGGCGGTCCACTCGGCGCGCTCGAGACAGTTGCGACCGTCGATGATGGAACGCCCGCGCACCACCGGCTCGAGGTCGCGCGGCGAGAGTGCGGTGAACTCGTCCCATTCCGTGAGAACCAGCACCACATCCGCTCGATCACAGGCCTCCGCCACCGAGGTCGCGTAGTTCAGCGTGGGAAACACCCGGCGCGAGTTCTCCAGCGCTTTCGGGTCGTAGACGGTGACCACGGCCCCGTGCAGCTGGATCATTCCGGCCACGTTCAGCGCGGGCGAATCGCGCACATCGTCGGATTCCGGTTTGAAGGCCGCACCCAGCACCGCCACATTGGCGCCCAGCAGCGAGCCGCCGCACGCCTTGGCCGCCATATCGACCACCTTGGTGCGCCGGCGCATATTGATGTTGTCGACCTCACGCAGGAACGCGACCGCGTGATCGGCGCCGAGTTCCCCCGCGCGGGCCATGAACGCGCGGATGTCCTTGGGCAGGCAGCCGCCGCCGAAGCCGAGCCCGGCGTTGAGGAAGCGCCGGCCGATGCGGGCGTCGTGACCCAGCGCGTCGGCCAGCATCGTGACATCGGCCCCGGTCGCCTCGCAGACCTCGGAGACCGCGTTGATGAACGAGATCTTCGTGGCCAGGAACGCGTTGGCGGACACCTTCACCAATTCCGCGGTGGCCAGGTCGGTGAGCAGGAACGGCACCTGCGCCGCGATCAGGTCGGCGTAGATCTCGCGCACCTGCGCACGCACCCATTCGGCGCGTTCGCGTTCGGCGTCGACACCGAGGACCAGCCGGTCGGGCCGCAGGGTGTCACGCACCGCGAACCCCTCCCGCAGGAATTCCGGATTCCAGGCGACCTCGACGTCGGTGCGGGCGCGGGCCCGCATCCGGCGGCCCAGTTCCGCGGCCGTGCCGACGGGCACCGTCGACTTGCCGATCAGCACCGACGGCCGCTCCAGCAGCGGCGCCAGCGAATCGGCCACGGCATGGACATATTTCAGGTCCGCGCCGTATTCGCCCTTCTTCTGCGGCGTGCCGACACCGAGGAAATGAGCGTCAGCGTGCGCGGCCGCCTCCTCGTAGGAGGTGGTGAAGCGCAGTCGCCCGGCATCGAGATTGCGGCGCAACACCGCCTCCAGGCCGGGTTCGTAGAACGGCACGACGCCGTCGGACAATTTGGCCACTTTGCCGGGGTCGATATCCACCCCGAGCACCTCGTGACCGAGCTCGGCCATGCAGGCGGCATGGGTGGCTCCCAGATATCCCGTCCCGAATACCGTCAGACGCATAATCGATTGATACGTGCCGGGTATGGCCGGTCCGCGTCCACGAGGCGAGGGCGCAGGCAACAGTGGGTGTACAGGGAGAAACCGTCGCCGATCAGCGCATTCGTCGACCACCTACCATCGCAGGGTGCGAAAAAGGTGGTGGGTGCGCGGTGCGGTGGGGGTCGTGCTCGTGCTCGCCGTCGCGGTGGCGGCGCTGTGGCCGGTGTACGTGCGCCCGCGGACCGACACCCCGCACGCGGCCGATGCCATCCTGGTGCTCGGCGGAGCCCACGACGGCCGCGAGGAGCTGGCGCTGCGCCTGGCCCACGACGGTTACGCCCCGCAGGTGGTGTTCTCCGATCCGTACGACCACTCCCCGCTGATCAACCGAATCTGTCACGGCGGCTACAGCTTCCGGGTGAGCTGCTTCGATCCCGAGCCGCGCACCACACGCGGTGAGGGACGCGAACTGGCCACCCGCGCCGCCCGCGAGAACTGGCGGCGCGTGATCGTGGTGACCTTCACGCCGCACATCTCCCGCGCCCGGTATGTGCTCGGCAAGTGCTGGGGCGGTGAGATTCTCCTCGTCGACGCGCATCCGCACATCGGTGCCGCGCGGTGGGCCTACCAGTACCTGTATCAGTCCTCGGGGTACATCAAAGCCGCATTCGAGGACTGCTGAACCGGTCCGGCATCCGCGGCGGGGCCGGACCGCCACCCTATCGCTCGGTACCGGTAAATCCTTGTGCCGCACCGCTTTCCGGAAGCACAGGCCCCGAATGGCCGGCGATACGCACCCGCTCGTCCATGCGATCGCGGATGTGGCGAACGCGTTCGTCCACGGAGGTCCGCGGCGCGTACGCCGACACCGAGAGGGCATACAGCGCGGCCGCGTCGCCGGACTCCGCCCGCCGTTCCTGCAGTGCCACACCGAGGTCCGTGCCGTATCCCAGGTCGACGGCGGCGCGGTCGGCCCGGTAGTCGATGCGGCGCACGACCGGCACGAGCGCGCAGGCCGCCACCTCCGGAGCGATGCGCAGCAGCAGTGCGGCCGGAAGTCCCACGATCACAGTGGTGGCCGCGATCGCCGGGCAGGCGACCAGCACCCGGCTGACCGCACTCCAGCCGATCCCGCAGATCCGGGCCGCCGGTGGCGTCATCCGCCGCGTCAGCCACGCTCCGACCGCGGCCGGACCCGAGAGCAACACCCGCTCCAGCCATACCAACGGCAGATTGAAATATCGGAATACGAACTGGCACAGCGCTACTCGCCCTTCGGACCGATATCCGAGTTCACGGGCCAGCACCGCTTCGAGTTGCCGTGGGGGCGCACCGAGTACGGCGGAGGGGACCGCGATCATCCGCCGGGGCAGCAGCAATTCGCGCTCGCTCTCCCGGATCCACAGCGAGTGCGAGGAGGAGGCGATGCCGGACCGCCGGGCCACCCGCTCCCACGCCGTCGTCAGCGCGTGCCGCTCGGCGGAGGTGGGCGCACGCACCCCGAAACGTGCCGTCAACCACCGCCGCTCGGCGCCCAGGAAGAACACCACCGCGACGAGTACGCACACCGCCAGCCACGCGATGGCGAGGATGCCGAGGGTGCCGAAGCCCATCGCCAAACCGAGCCCGTAGAGCAGCACCGTGAGAATCGCGGCGGTGGGTGCGGCGGCCAGTACCAGCGCCGTCCAGGAGCGGATCCGGTCGGTCGCGGAGGGCCGGATGGCCGCGCCCGCACCGGGGTCGTTCGCCTTCGCTGTCGAGTCAAAGGTCATGCACCACGGTAAAGGGAGAGCGCAAAACCGCACGTCGCGGAGCGTTACACGGCGGTAACCGAGCGGCAAAACGGACACCACACGGGACCTGCACCCTCGAAAGGCCGCGCCGAGCGCGGAAACGATGAGGAGTAGATCGTGGTTGATGTGCAAACCCGTCCGGCGACCGCTGCCGCCGCGACGAAGGAAACCCTCGAGGACTACACGCTGCGCTTCGCGCCCCGCAGCTACCGCAAATGGAGTCCGGCCGTGGTCGGCGTCTCCGCGCTGGGCGGCATCGCCTATCTCGCGGATTTCTCCATCGGCGCGAACATCGGCATCGCGAACGGCACCGGAAACGCGTTGCTGGGCATCGGAATCTTCGCGATCGTCATCATGATCACCGGATTTCCGCTGGCCTACTACGCCGCCCGCTACAACATCGATCTGGATCTGATCACTCGCGGCAGTGGGTTCGGCTACTACGGTTCGGTGATCACCAACCTGGTGTTCGCCTCGTTCACCTTCATCTTCTTCGCCACCGAGGGCTCGATCATGGCGCAGGGCCTGAATCTGGGCCTGCACATTCCACTGTGGCTGGGTTATCTGCTCTCCACGGTGCTGATTTTCCCGCTGGTCGTCTACGGCATGAATACGCTGGCGAAACTGCAGGTGTGGACGACGCCGCTGTGGCTGTTGCTGATGGTGTTGCCGTTCGCGTTTCTGCTGATCCGCCACCCTGATTCGATCGATTCGTTCTTCGCCTACGGCGGTAAGGACGGTGCGGGAGTGAGCCTTTCCGGTGCGCTGCTGGCCGCCGGCGTCTGTCTCTCACTGATCGCCCAGATCGCCGAGCAGATCGATTATCTGCGGTTCATGCCGCCGAAAACCCCGGAGAACGCGCGCAGATGGTGGGGCTGGATGCTGCTGGCGGGGCCGGGCTGGGTGATCTTCGGTGCCGTCAAACAGGTCGTCGGCCTGTTCCTCGCGGTCTATCTGATCGCGAATCTGCCGGGGGCGCAGGACATCGCGAATCAGCCGGTGCATCAGTTCCTGGAAATCTACCGCGATATGGTTCCGTCCTGGCTGGCGATGACGCTCGCGGTGGTGCTGGTGGTCATCTCACAGATCAAAATCAATGTGACCAACGCGTATTCGGGTTCGCTGGCGTGGACCAACTCGTTCACCCGCGTGACGAAGACCTATCCGGGCCGGCTGGTATTCCTCGGCGTGAACCTGGCGATCGCGCTGATCCTGATGGAAGCCAATATGTTCGACTTCCTCAACGACATCCTCGGCTTCTACGCCAACTGCGGTATCGCCTGGATCGTCACCGTCGCAACGGATATCGCGGTCAACAAGTATCTGCTGAAGCTCTCGCCGAAACAGCCCGAATTCCGGCGCGGCATGCTCTACAACTTCAACCCCGTCGGCCTGGTCGGTTTCGGACTGTCGGCGGTGCTGTCGATCATGACATTCTTCGGTGTGTTCGGCGCGGCGTTGAAACCGTATTCGCCGATCGTCGCCGTCGTGATCGCCTTCGTCGCCACCCCGCTCACCGCCGTCCTCACCAAGGGCAAGTACTACCTGCGCCGGGGCGACGACGGAATCGCGCTGGACATGTTCGACGAACACGGCAACCCCTCGGGTGAAACCCTCACCTGCCACGTCACCGGAATGGACTTCGAACGCCCCGACATGATCGCCTCCGCGGTTCCGGGGCCGGAGGGCGAGATTCAATACATCAGCTCACTGGCACTGTCGACGGATAAATCGGGCGCGCACGTGCTGCCGCCGAGTTAGCCGGATGCCGAGCCGACGAGGTCTTCCGCGGGCCTCGCCGGCTCGTCATGACTTCTTCGCCCCCGATCGGCGTGCTCCGGCCACCGACGGGGTGAACGTATTGTGCAAACCTCGCAGGTTTTGGCGGTTTTCTGGCATTTACGTCGAGGTTTGCACGAAAAGTTCGGGTGCCGGCCCGATCAGGACTCCGCGGGCTGCGGGATCGAATCCTGCGGGAGCGGGAAATTCATGTAGGCGCGCGAGGGGGTCGGCCCGCGCTGACCCTGATATTTCGAGCCGGCCGCCGCGCTGCCGTACGGATGTTCCGAGGGACTGCTCAGGCGGAACAGGCACAGCTGGCCGATCTTCATCCCCGGCCACAGCGTGATCGGCAGATTCGCCACATTCGACAACTCCAGCGTGATGTGCCCGCTGAAACCCGGATCGATGAATCCCGCCGTGGAATGGGTGAGCAGCCCGAGCCGCCCCAGGCTCGATTTACCCTCCAGGCGTCCGGCCAGATCATCGGGCAGGGTGCAGACCTCGAGCGTGGAGCCGAGGACGAATTCACCCGGATGCAGGACGAACGGCTCGCCCTGATCGGGTTCGACCAGAGTGGTCAGCTCGTCCTGGCGTTGCGCGGGATCGATATGGGTGTAGCGGGTGTTGTTGAACACCCGGAACATTCGATCCAGCCGCACATCGATACTCGACGGCTGAACCAATTTCTCGTCGAACGGTTCCAGCCCGAGCCGCCCGGCGGCCAGCTCGGCACGAATGTCGCGATCGGAAAGCAGCACGGCGGTCAGCCTAGTAACCCGTGTTCGCGGGCTCGCAGCCGCACAGCGAGCCGGGATGAAATTCGTCCCATCCGCCGGACCGGTCGACGCGAACTCCTTGTCGCCAACGACGAGATATGCGACCGCCGGGTCGTCCGAGAGAAAGCGATGAACCGATGAGAAGTATGACGCGCGCCGTTGTCACCGCAGCGCTGGTTTCGACCACGGCCCTCCTGGGAGTGTCGGCCTGTTCTTCCGACGACAACTCCGGTTCGGGATCGACGCCGACCACGATGAACGGTAACGCGACGACCAGCCCCATGATGTCGCCGAGCGGTTCGGCCGCCGACGCCATGGCCGGCCTGGTCGGTCCCGGCTGCAAGGCCTACGCCGAGCAGGTGCCCACGGGCCCGGGGTCGGTCGAGGGGATGGCACAGGATCCGGTGGCGACCGCCGCCTCACACAATCCGATGCTGACCACGCTCACCGCGGCGGTGTCCGGAAAGCTGAATCCTCAGGTCAACCTGGTCGACACCCTGAACGGCGGCCAGTTCACCGTGTTCGCGCCCACCGACGACGCGTTCGCGAAACTGCCGCCGGCCACGGTCGACAGCCTGAAGACCGACAGCGCGACTCTCACCAAGATCCTGACCTACCACGTGGTGCCGGGGCAGATCGCACCCGACGCCATCGCCGGTGAGCACAAGACGGTCGAAGGCGGCACGGTGAAGGTGACCCGTTCCGGCGACACGATCAAGGTCAACGACGCGTCGGTCGTCTGTGGTGGGGTGAAGACCGCGAATGCGACGGTCTACCTGATCGACACCGTGCTGATGCCGCCCGCCTGAGCGATCCCGCGGTCGTCCGCGCTGGTCGACGCGGTTCGCAAGAGATACCGAACAGGTGCGGAAAACACCGCGAAACTCGCACCCATCCGGCACGCTGGGCATGTCGAACCTCTTCCCATGCATGCAGGAACGCGCTCATGACCGGCGATCCGGAGTTCACCTCGATCCGCCTGGCCGACACCGACGACGCCCCGTCGTGTCCGCCGGGCGGTGGCGAGCGAGCGCACGCGCAGCGTGAGCTCGCCACGCTGCTCGGGGCCGCCGCCACCGGCAACCGTGACGCGTTCACGCGGTTCTACCGGGCGACCAGCGCGCGGGTGTTCGGGCTGGCCTTGCGCATCCTGCGCAACCACAGCGCCGCCGAGGAGGTCACGCAGGAGGTCTACCTGCAGGCCTGGGCGGCGGCCGAACGCTACGACCCCGCGCTGGCCAGCCCCATCGGCTGGTTGATGATGCTCACCCACCGGCGCGCCGTGGACCGGGTGCGCACGGAGGAGTCGGCGACGGTTCGTGATCGCGTCTTCGGCCACGCCCATCTGGGACGTGACCACGACACCGTCGCGGAGACGGTCGGTCAGCGCTTGGAGGAGCAGGCGGTGCTGCACTGCCTCGAGACCCTCACGCCGACCCAGCGGGAAGCGGTCGCCCTGGCCTACTACAGCGGACGCACCTACCGCGAGGTCGCCGAACATCTCGACGCGCCGCTCCCCACCGTCAAGAGCCGTATCCGGGATGCGCTGAAGCGGCTCCAGAACTGCCTTTCGGGGGTTGCCTCCCATGCCTGACACATCCGACCACGAGTTGCTCGACCTGGCCTACCCCTACGCACTGGACGCGGTCGGTGATTCCGAGCGCGACGAGATCGAACAGCGCGTCGCCGATGCCGGACCGGACACGAGCCAGGCCTTCTCGGTGGTGGTTCGCGCGGTCCGCGAGACGATGGGTGCTTTGTCGGTGCTCGATGCGCAGGAGCCCGCGCCGGAATTGGAAGCGCGCATACTCGCCGCACTCGACCGGGCGCGGCCCACCGATCCGTCCGCTGCGGTTCCGCTCACCCGACCGTCCAGGAGGCCTCGGCTACGGTGGCTGGCCGCGGCGGCCGCGGTAGTGGTGGCGGCCGGAATCGGCGGCGGTATCGTCGCCCAGCAATACGCCGGGCAGACCGCGAATCCCCCGATGGCGGAACAGATCATGCGGCAACCGGATGCACACACCGCGAGCGCGCCGCTCAGTACCGGCGGTGTGGTGACGGTGCACGCGTCCACCGAAATGGGTGCGGCCACAGTGGCTTTCGACAGCGTGCCGCCGGCGCCGCAGGGCCATGTATACCAGCTGTGGGTGGTACCGCCGACCGGTGCGCCACGCTCGGAAGGGGTGATGGACCGCATGCCGAGTGCGTCCGCGCCGATGGTGGCCACTTACTCCGGCGGCGACGCACTGGCCATCACCGTCGAACCCGCGGGCGGCTCCCCGGCCCCGACCACGGCCCCGATCGCCTCCATGTCGATGAGCTGACGATCGGCGCCGTCCGCGCGGACCGGCGTCACGAATTCCTCATCCCACCTGGGAATCGAGGAGATCATGATCGATACGGGTACGCGCGAGCCCACCGCGCACCGCGGCACGCTCGGATTCGCCGCCGCCGCGCTCGCCGGAATACTGGCCGGTGCGGCGGTGCTGGGCATCGGCGAACTCGTGGGTGCGATCCTGGATCCACGCTCCTCGCCCTTCTTCGCCGCCGGGGCGACGGTCGTCGATCACACGCCGCAGCAACTGCGCGAGGAGGCGATCCGGCGGTTCGGCAGTCACGACAAGGACGTGCTGTTCGCCGCCATGGGCGCGGCGATGGTGGTGCTTGCCGCACTGTGCGGTGTGCTCGAACGTCGCCGTCGCATCGGCAGTGCGGTATTCGCCGTTCTGGGTGTCGCGATCATCGCTGCGGCACTGCATCGCCCGAATGCGCAGTGGTGGTTCGCGATTCCGACCGCGGCGGGTGTGGCGGCGGGGCTGATCGTCTTGCGGCTACTGCTCCCACCCGGCGGCCGGCGCGACGAGGGGCGGGGCCGCGAGGGGGCTCGGGACGGCGTCCCGGACCACCGCGATATCCCGGGTGCCACTCGATTGGCCCGGCGGCGTTTTCTGGCGATGGCGGCCGGGGCCGGCGCGATCGCGGTCGGTGCCGCGGCGGCGGGACGATTCCTGGCGCAACGGCTGCGGGACGTGGCCGCGGACCGGGCGCGATTCATCGTGCCCAAGGCAGTTTCGGAGGCCGCGCCGATCACCCCGGCCATGACCCGCTCGGTGCCGGGACTTACCGCATTCGTCACGCCCGGCGCCGACTTCTACCGGGTCGACACCGCGCTGCAGGTGCCGGCCGTCAGCAGTACCGAGTGGAGGCTGCGCATCCACGGAATGGTCGACCGCACAGTGGAATTCACGATGGACGAGTTGCGCCGGCGCCCCGCGATCGCGCGCATGATCACGCTGACCTGTGTGTCCAACGAAGTGGGTGGCGATCTCGCGGGCAATGCGGTGTGGACCGGCTACCGGCTGGCCGATCTGCTACACGAGGCGGGTGTGCGGCCGGATGCCGATATGGTGCTGTCCCGCAGCGCCGACGGATTCACCGCCGGGACGCCGATCCAGGCGATGACCGACGGGCGCGACGCCCTGCTCGCCGTCGGCATGAACGGCGCGCCGCTGCCGCTCGAACACGGCTACCCGGCGCGGCTC
Organism: Nocardia sp. AB354; assembly: GCF_049538315.1. NCBI lineage: Bacteria > Bacillati > Actinomycetota > Actinomycetes > Mycobacteriales > Nocardiaceae > Nocardia > Nocardia sp. AB354. The sequence continues at coordinate 88,419 of NZ_JBMVFU010000004.1, forward strand.
GTGGTTCCCGGCCTCTACGGCTACGTCTCCGCCACCAAGTGGGTGGTCGACCTCGAAGTGACCAGATTCGATCGCGCACAGGCGTATTGGACGACCCGGGGGTGGGCGGACCGGGCTCCGATCAAGACCGCGTCCCGGATCGATGTCCCCGCCGCCTTCGCCACCCTGTCCGCCGGCCCGGTCACAGTCGCCGGAGTCGCCTGGGCTCAGCATCACGGTATCGCGTCGGTGGAGGTGCGGGTCGACGACGGCCCCTGGCTCGCCGCCGACCTGACCACCGAATACTCCCCCGACACCTGGCGCCAATGGACCTACCGCTGGCAGGCCACCCCGGGCACGCACACCCTGCACGTCCGCGCCACCGACACCACCGGAACCACCCAGCCCGCACAGCGCCGCCCCCCGATGCCGGACGGCGCGACGGGGTGGCATTCCCGGACGGTCGGTGTGCGGTGAGATGTTTCGTGCGCCGTGGGCGGGTAGCCACCCTGTGACACCGACCGACCGACACCGACCGAGTCGGATTCCGTCGTACGAGGAGTGGTGACCGATGACATCGACCAACATCCAGCCGATGAGCGCCTCGGGTCCCGACGCCGAACCGTTCGAGACGGTCGACGCCTATACCGGCGAAACCCTCGCCGAACTGCCCTATCTGGCGACCGAACAACTCGATGCCCTGCTCGAACGTGCGGACGACGCCTATCGGTCGTGGCGCGCCACGCCGGTCGAGCAGCGTGCGCGGGTGGTGTCCGCCGCAGCCGATCTGATGCGCGAACGCAAGGACGACCTCGCCCGGCTCATCACCCGCGAAATGGGCAAACGCATCTCCGAGAGCGAGTTCGAAGTCGACCTCGCGGCGAGCATCCTGCAGTACTACGGCGAGAACGGCCCGCGCATTCTGGAGCCCACCGCGCTGCCGGTCGAGGAGGGTGAAGCCCAGGTCGTCAACGCACCGCTGGGGGTGCTGCTCGGCATCGAGCCGTGGAACTTCCCGCTCTATCAGGTGGTGCGGTTCGCGGCGCCGAATCTGGTGCTGGGCAACACGATTCTGCTCAAGCACGCCAAGATCTGCGCGCTCACCGCGCTCGAACTGCAGAAGATCTTCACCGACGCCGGCGCGCCCGAAGGGGTGTACACCAACGTCTTCTTGCGGATCTCGGACGTCGAGCACGTCCTGGCGCACCCCGCTGTCCAGGGCGTATCCCTCACCGGCAGCGACGCCGCCGGTGCGTCCGTGGCCGAGATCGCCGGGCGGCACGTGAAGAAATGCGTGCTGGAACTCGGCGGCAGCGACCCCTTCATCGTGCTCGACGCCGACGATCTGGACGACACGATCGATGCGGCGACCACCGGGCGGCTGGCGAACACCGGTCAAAGTTGTGTCGCCGCAAAACGTTTCATCGTCCCGGACGAACTGTGCGACCGCTTCGTGGCCGGTCTGGCCGAGCGGTTCGGCGCACTGCGCCCCGGTGACCCGTCGGATCCGGAGACCACACTCGGACCGCTCTCCTCCCCGAAGGCCGCCGACGACCTGCTGGAACAGGTTCAGGATGCCCGCGAGAAGGGCGCCACGGTGGTCACCGGTGGCGGCCGTCCCGACGTACCGGCGCCCGGACGCCGCGACGCGTTCGTCGACGCGACGGTGCTGACCGACGTCACCCCCGAGATGCGCGCCTATTCCGAGGAGCTGTTCGGGCCGGTCGCGGTGGTGTACCGCGTCGGCGACGAACGCGAGGCGATCGAGTTGGCGAACACCTCGAAGTTCGGACTCGGCGCCACGGTGTACAGCAGCGACCCGGGCCGCGCGCGAGCGGTGGCCGAGCAGATCGACAGCGGCATGGTGTGGATCAACCACCCGACCTCCTCGCAGGCCGATCTGCCCTTCGGCGGGGTGAAGCAGTCCGGTTTCGGTCGCGAACTGTCCGAACTCGGCATGTTCGGTTTCGCCAATCGCAAGCTGATTCGCTCGCTGCCCCGCAAGACCGCATCCGCCGGTGTCGCGGGCTGACCGTTCGAAGGAGGAGATGCGCATGCGTGCAGCGGTGCTGCGGGAATTCGGTGGTCCGGAAGCACTCACGGTTCGAGACGTCGATACGCCACGTCCCGGCCCGGGTGAGGTGCTGGTGCGAGTCCGGGCGTCGAGCGCGAACCCGGTGGACGGAATCATCCGCCGGGGACTGGCGAATCCGAACCTGGCGCTGCCCGCCGTGATCGGCAGCGATGTCGCCGGAGAGGTGGAACAGGTCGGTGACGGTGTCACCGACGTGGCGGTCGGCGATGCCGTGTACTACACCTCGGAACTGGCCTCGGGTGGGGGCGCCTATGCCCAGTACCACGTGGCGGCCGCCTCGATCGTCGCGCCGAAACCCACGAGCCTGTCGTTCGCGGAGGCCGCCGCGATTCCGCTGGCCGGCGGAACCGCGTGGGAGGCGATCGTGCGCCGGCTCGCCGTGCGGCCGGGACAGACCGTGCTGGTACACGGTGGATCCGGCGGTGTCGGCACGTTCGCGGTGCAGTTCGCCCGCGCGGCCGGCGCCTCGGTGCTGGCCACCGCCGGGGCGGACCATCAGCAGCTGCTGCGGGATCTCGGCGCGACCCCGATCGACTACAAGAGCGAGGACTTCGTCGAGGTGGCCCGCACGCACACCGACGGCACCGGCGTCGACGCGGTGCTCGACACCGTAGGCGGTGAGAATGTCGGCCGGAGCTGCGCGGCCACTCGTGACGGCGGACGCATCGCCACCATCCTCGGACCGGAGGGCCGGCTCGACGATCTCTACCAGCGCAACCAGACGCTCTACGGCATCTTCCTCAGCCGCGAACGCCGCCGGCTCACCGAGATGACCCCGCTGTTCGAGCGCGGACTCGTCCATCCGCGGATCGCGAAGACCATGCCGCTCGACGACATCGTCGCGATCCACGAACAGCTGGACGAGGGGCACAACGCGGGCAAGCTCGTCATCGACGTGCCCTGATACCCCGCCTCAGTTCTGCCGCGGCAGCAGTTCGGTGACGAACCGGTCCACGAATTCCGCCGATATCGCGCCGTCGGCCGGCACCACGACGAATTTGCTCAGACCGGCCGCGAGGTGCCCGTCCACCAGCCGGTGCAGGTCCGCCCAGCTCCCGGCGATCACGTCGTTCGGATCGGCACCCGCTCGCTGCGCGCCGATCCGTGCCGCCAGCTGGGTGGGGATGCCGTTCTCCGCGAGCAACAGCGTGATGCCGAAGTGATCGGCTTCGATCTCCCGGCCCGCCGCTGCGGCCGCAGCGTTGATCGCCGACACCCCGGCCGCCGCCTCGGCCGGGGTCACGAAACTCCCGAGCCAGCCATCGCCGTATCGGCCGATGCGGCGGAAGGCGCCCGGTGCGCGACCACCGAGCCAGATATCGAGCGGGCGGGCCGGCCGCTTGCCCACCATCGCCCCGCGAACGGTGAAGTAGTCGCCGTCGAAATCGACATCGTCGGCGCGCAGCACCGCCCGCAGCAGGCGCAGCGATTCGTCGAAGACCGCGCCGCGCGGTCCCGGCACCGGAAACAGGTCCTGTTCGCCGGGCCCCGCGGGTCGCAGTCCGAATACCGGTAGCACCCGCTTCGGAGCCAAGGACGCCAAGGACGCCAGCTGCTTGGCGACCAGCACGGGATGGCGCCCCGGCAGAATCGCGACCGAGGTGCCGACTTTCAGACGGCTGGTGCGGGCCAGCGCGAACGCCATCCCCACCGTCGGATCCACGGCCGGTGCGAAGACCAGTTCGGAGAACCACAGCGAATCGACCCGCGCGGCCTCGAGCCGATCCACCAGCGCCGCCAGATCTGCCGGATCGGCCGCCGAACCCGTACCCACCCCGAACCGGATCTTCACCTCGCCATTGCTCACAAGCCTGCACAACAGCCGCGTCGGGATCGATATTTCGGCCGAGTCCGGCGCCTTCACCCGCGGCGGGTGATCCGGTTGTGCCCGGCGCGACGGCACAGTCGGTCGGATGAGGACTTCGTCGCGGTCGCGCTGTGCCCGCATGCTGGGCGTGCTCCTCGCGGTATGGGCCGGGGTCTGGTCGGCGCCGTCGGCCGGTGCGCAGGCCGCGCCCGATTCACCGCTGTGCGCCTGGCGGTTCATGTCGAACAGCACGGTGCTCAATGTGGCGTTCCCGGATGCCAACGCCACGTACTGGGTGCTGCCGTATGCGCTGGGCCCGGGCGACTCCATCGAATTGTCCGGCAGCTACCCCGCCGCGCGCTACTTCTCGCTCAATACCTACGGCACGAACTTCGATACCGTGGATACGTTGCGGGACAACCAGATTGCCCCCGATCCGGGCAGTGCCAATCCGTTCGCCGCACCGACGGCAGCGCCGGAAACGCAGCGGCGCTGGCACGCTCGACTGGTCACCGGCGCAGCAGACCACGGCCGCAACGAAATTCGGGCGTTGCCCGCCGCGCAGAACGCGCCCATCGGATTCCTGATCATCCGGGTCTATGTGCCGACCGACCCGACTTCGGCCGGCGGTGGGGTACCGCTGCCCGATGCGACGCTGACGGTCGCCGGCGCGACCGTCACCAGGCAACCGTGCAGCCGGGTCTTCGACCCCAGCGCCTATCCCGGCCCCCTCGCTCAGGCCGCGACCGCCGGATTCGACCAGGTCATCGCCGGGGCCGCGGGGGGCGCGTTCCCGGCCAACGTGCCCGAGGCCACGTTCGTTAATCCGGCGAGCACCTCGGGGTTGTTCCCGAACGGCGACAACAAATACCTCGGGGCGGGACTCACCTATCAGCCGGGCCGCCTGGTCGTGGTGCGCGGCAAGGCGCCGAATTTCCCGGATTCGCGAGCCGGACAGCCTCCGACCGACCCGGCTCAGCAGGTCCGATATTGGTCGATGTGCCAGAACGACCTGGTGACGCCCTATCCGGTCGTGGCCTGCGCGGCCGACTTCCAGACCCGGCTCGACGCCGACGGCTACTACACCTACGTCGTCGCGGCGCCGGAAGACCTACCGGCACAGATGGATTCGAGTGTCACCGTGCTGCCCTGGGGCAGCACGCAGGTGGCGAAGAAGGTTCTCTTCCTGCGGAACATGCTGCCGAGCGAGAGCTTCTACCCGCAGTCGATCCAGGCTTCGCAGGATCGCGGCGGCGATCCGGCCACCACGATGGGCCCCTATTACCCGGTGGCCACCTACTGCACCACCGCCGTATTCGCCGCCACGGGAGCGGCCGGATGCTTCGGAGCGGGCCGCTGAATCGCCGGTCTCAGTTCTTGTCGTCGAGGCTGTCCAAGGTGGTCAGGATCGCCTCGACCGGGATGCGGCCGGCGGCGACGGTTTCGGCGCCGTTGCGCCGCAGAGCCACCGACAGTGGTGCGGCCCAGGTGTTTTCGTAGATCAGAACGGCGGCCGAACGCCCGGGGTGCAGGGCGGCGCCCGCCTCCCGCAGATCACCGTCGTCGAGTACGCCCGTCGTCTCCTCGGCGAACAAGGCCACGCTCGCTTCGCACTCGAGCCCGATATCGGCGATATCGATGCCGGTCAGCGACCCGTCGCCCTCTTTCCGGAGGAACGCCAGATTCAGCACGCGGATGATACCCCGGCCGACCAGATCGCGCAGCACCGGCAGGGCCGAACCGTCCGGGGGGCGGCCCGCGGGGAACTCGATGACGAGATAGTCGATCGGACCCATCTCATCGATACCGGCAGCACTGGTCATCCGAGCACCTCATCCCTGGCCGGATCACCGGCGTGATTCGGCGAGACAGCAGCTGACGCCACGCGGTAAACGACGAGCACATCGGCCACCGGCATGACACCTAATGATTCGAAGCCGCGCCGCTCGCGGATAAACCGGAATCTATTCCGGCACGCAAGCCGGTCGGACACGGTGTCTCATCCACGTCCCGAATCGCAAGTCCGCCCGGTGAATCCGCCGGGCGGACGCCGCCCGTTCACCCGGCTCGGCGACACCGCGGAATTTCGCTCACGGTGAGTCTGGATGGTGGCAAACCGCGTGTGGCGGCGAAGAATTCGCGTGACCGTAGTGTGGAAGGGATAGTGGTGACGACGTCCGTGCCTGTGCGACTCGAGCACGCCGAAGACATACATCCGGGCGTCGACGTGCCGCTGCTCCGCGACGCCGTGGTGGCCGAGCGCACGCTGTGGACACCGGCCGAACTACACGAGCTCACCGCGGTGGTGGCGAGCGAACTGGCGACACCGCTGCTGGATATCGTGCGGTTCGACACCTCGCGGCGCTGGTGGACCCGGCTCGCGCTGACGATGGGCGTGGAACTGTGGCTGCTGTCGTGGGCGCCCGGGCAGGGCACCGAACCGCACGACCACGGGGGCGCGTCGGGGTCGTTCACCGTCTCGATCGGCGAACTGGACGAGGACTACCGCTATCCCACCGGCCCGGTACGCTCGGCCGGGCGCCGCGCCGGCGACACGATCGCGTTCGGGCCCGAACGCGCCCACCAGCTGCACAACCGCAGCGCCCGGCCGGCCACCACGGTGCACGCCTACTCGCCACCGCTGCGACCGGTCCGCGAATACCGGTCGCTGCGGGATTTCACCGGTGTGTGACCATGCCGGTAGCCCCCATCGCCCGATCGCCGAGGAGTGACGGTATGAGCGCCGAGGATCTGCTCACACAGGCACGCGCCGGATTGAACCGCGTCGAGCCCGTCACCGCCGCGCACCGGTTGGCCGAGGGCGCGCTCGTGGTCGATATCCGCCCGCACGCCGACCGCCTCGCCGAGGGCGAGATACCCGGCGCGGTCGTCGTCGAACGGATCGTGCTGGAATGGCGGCTCGACCCCGGCGGTTCGCATCGGCTCCCGGATCTGACGCCCGACACCGAGGTGATCATCGTCTGCAACGAGGGCTACGCCTCCAGCCTGGCCGCCGCCGACGCACAGCGTCTCGGACTGGCTCGCGCCACCGATCTGGTCGACGGGTTCCGGGCGTGGAAGGCGGCCGGCCTGCCAGTGGCTCCCGGCGGCACCCCCGCCGTTCCGTAGCACCACCGACCGCCACCCGCCTCGCCCGCACGGTTGCCACGACAACCACACGTCCGCAGCGCCGCGTCTACCTCCCGGTTCCCGGAATTCTTTCACCTGCAAACGATCTGGCTGAGAATGTAGAGGGGCAAACGGAATTACGAGGAGTGCGATGACCAGGTGTGCGCATTATGTCGGAAGTGTTCCAGCCGAGTTGATGACCGGGGATGCTGCGGTGCTGCAGTGGTTCGCCGACCGCAGTGCGGGCCATCCCGTGACCGGACTGCCGTGTGACCTGGATCCGGACTGGATCCTCGACTACCTCCGCCGGCGCAGAGAGCACGAGGACGTCTTCGATGTCGTCCGCACCGGCGATTACTCCGACTACAGCGATTTCCCGAGCTACGGTCTCCGACCGGGGGCGAAGCTGGAACCGCGGCACGTGGCGATGGACCGGCTCGACCGCATCGGTGCCGTGGTAGCCGCCTTCGACGAGGTGCGTGCCGCGCGGCCCGAGCTGGACGGGACGAGATTGCAACTGAGCCAACCCAATCCGCTGGATCTTGCGATGTTCGTCTTCGCCGGTGCGGCGGTGTCGAACGGCTTCCCGCTCGGCCCGGCACTGCGCCGCTCCGATCTCATCGTGGCCGCGCTGCGGCATCTGCCGGTCTTCACCGAGGCCGCACTGCAAGAGATCGCGGAGGTGAACGCGCGCTACGGCGATCGCGTGGTCTGGCAGGTCGAATCACCGTTCGCGCTGCTGGGCATGGTCAAGGCCGACCAGCTGGGCGCGAAATGGGCGGCGGCGCCGCTGCTGGCCCGCCAGCTGGCCGGGGTACTCACCGGCATACACGAGATCGGGGCACAGGCCGTGGTCCACCTGTGCTACGGCGATTACCAGCACAAGGCGCTGCTCAGCCCGCGTTCGCTGGCGCCCGCGGTCACCCTGCTGAAGCACACCGCACGCCGGCTGCGCGCAGACGGCACTCCTCTTCCGGCAGTGCACATTCCGTGTGCGTTCGGTGCCGAACCCGCTCCCCAGGACGCCGCGTTCTACGCGCCCCTGCACCGGCTGGACCCGGACTGGAACGTCATCGCGGGGGTGGTGTCACCGGATTCCGCCGACGACAGCGCACACGCCCTGCGACTGTTCGAGCAGGCGGCCGGTCGTACCGCGTTCGGTGTCGCGACCGCGTGCGGTCTCGGCCGCTGCAGTGTTGCGGACGCCCAGCGGGCTGCCGAGACGACCGCGGCACTGACCGCGGAGACGACCACCGGATAGCGCCCACGGCACCGCGGCCTCGCGTGGACGCCCGTCGCATCGCCGGTATACCGCAATATCGTTCGGCCCCAAGGATTCTCCCGCATATGACCGGCGACCAGGGCATACCCCGAAGGAGCCGTCGGAATCCGGCGGATGCCACGCGGGAACCGGACAAAGGCCTTACTCTGATTGAGTCGGTGGAAGTGGGGTGATGCCGGACGTGACCAACCGGGACTGCGAACCCGCATCGGTCCGTCGTCACCGTCTCTACCGCTTTGCTCGCCGAAAACTGCACTCACGTAACGCAACGTCGCGTCCACTGTCGTGACCCTAGCCGCGCATCACAGACAGCGGCATTTTCATACCTTTGCCAGCTATCTTCTAGCTATGCGCTGTACGTATGAACTTGCATCGAAACTTACTGTTTCCCTTGATGATTCAAGTACTACTGATAAACTGATTTCCCGTGCGCCGATTTCGAGTTAACAAGCGGCTACGGAGGTTTCGGAGTTTGTCGTAGGGCATGCCATCCGGACTCGGTCCGGCAGCCGATCAGGCGCACCGTCCGTTCGTACGCAGTTCCAGGGAGTTGCTATGGGGAACAACGAAATTCCGCGCGTTCTGGTGGTAGGCGGCGGCCCAGCGGGGTCGACCGCAGCCGCACTGCTCGCACGGTCCGGAGTGCAGGTGACCCTCCTGGAGCGGGATACGTTCCCGCGCTATCACATCGGAGAATCACTGCTGGCCTCGTGCCTGTCCACGCTGCGGGTTTCCGGCGCCTACGACAGGGTCGCCGCGCACGGCTTCCAGATCAAACGCGGCGGCTACTTCCAATGGCAGAACGACACCTGGCTGCTGGACTGGTCCAAGCTCGTCGATGCCGAGGCATGGTCCTGGCAGGTCGACCGGGCCACCTTCGACGATCTCCTGCTGCGCAATGCCGCCGACCAGGGCGCGGAGGTCATCGAACAGGCGACCGTCAAGAACATCCTGTTCGACGGTGAGCGTCCGACCGCGGCGGAATGGGTCAAGGCCGGCGACGACACCGTCCACACCGCCGAGTTCGATTTCCTCGTCGACGCCACCGGCCGAGACGGGTTGCTGGCCAAGCACTTCGGCATGCGTCGCCAACATCCGGCCTTCCGCAACGTGGCGATCTGGTCCTACTGGAAGGGCGCACACCTGCACCCGGACAGCCCGGAGGGCGCGATCAACGTGGTGTCGACCCAGGAGGGCGGCTGGTTCTGGAACATTCCGCTCGCCGACGGCCGTACCAGCGTCGGTTATGTGGTCTCGGCGCGGCTGGCCGCGGAAAAGCTGCGCGCGCACGATTCGCGCCAGTCGTACTACCTGGAGACCATCCGGGAGAGCAAGCCGATGTGCGAGATGCTCGAGGGCGCCGAGCAGATCGCCGACGTACGGGCCGAACAGGACTACTCCTACGTCGCCGACCGGTTCTGCGGCCCCGGCTACGTCCTCGTCGGCGACGCGGCGTGCTTCCTGGATCCGTTGCTGTCCACCGGAGTTCACCTGGCGACCTATTCCGGGCTCGTGTCCGCGGCGGCGATCGCGACCACACTGCGCGGTGAGATGTCCGAAACCGATGCGCTGGCGTACTACGAGTACACCTACCGCCGCGGCTACACCCGGTTCCTCTCCCTGGTCTCACGGATGTACGAGCACTACATCGGCTCCGAGGAATACTTCGCGCACGCGCACAAGCTCACCGACGTCCACGACGGCGATTCGCCCGAGCAGTCGTTCACCCGGATCATGGCCGGCCTGACCGATGTCAGCGAGACCACGGGCGATCAGGACCGCACCGGCACCGAGGTCATCGTCGCCGAGGCGGAGCGCCTGCACACCGCCCCGGAGACCGACGGGGTCAACATCAAGTACATGGGCGGCCTGGATATGTCGCCGGTCTGGGACCACTGGCGCGATCCGCTGTCCGACACCACGATGGGCGAGATTCGCATCACCACGGAACCGGTGTTCGGCCTGACCACCCGCCCGCGCTCCGACGCCGAGCGCGAGGCCATGACTCTCCCGGTCCAACCGCCCCGCAAGGGTGCCGGCGCCGCTCTCTAGCGGTGACGTCACCAGGACTCCCGGTGCGAACCGAGACGTGGAGTCGACAGTGACCGTCACAGGATCCGTCCCAGGCCCGCTGAGCGAACCCACGCCCAGCGGGCCGGGTCCCCGGACGAACCCGGCCACGCAGATCGAGCGATTCCACCACCCCACGACCCGAACCCTGCTGTCGGGCACCGGCTTCACGACCACGGCGCTCGAACATATCCTCGAGACGACGCTGAGCGTGCACGTCCTGCGCCAGCAGCAGGTTCCACCCCGAACACTGCCCACATTCATCGTCGAGGAACTCCGGCTGCAGGATGCCGACGGCGCGCTGGTCCGGCGCTCCCGCCTGGTCACCCCCGCGCTGGCGACCGTCTCGCTCAATTACGTAGTGGCCGTGCCACAATCGGCGGCCGCCAGCGGCATCGACGATGTCCGGATGCCGATCGGCCACGGCTTGCTCACCCGCGGCCTGCCCCAGCACCGCCGCCTGCTCTGGGCAGGCATCAGGCGGTGGCCGGACGGCCGGCCCAGTGCGTCCAGGGCGTACATCATGACGCTCGGCCGCCGCCCCGTGTGCTACATCCGCGAAGTCTTCCATCCCGCGGTCGTCCCGCCCGCACACACGACGGGTCCGCTGCCGGAACCGGATCTGCCGGATGATGTTTTCGAGGAGAACTGAGTGCCTGCTCCCACCATCACGGTCCTACTCGACTTGGTTCTCATCATGGCGGCCGCGCACCTGCTCGGATGGCTGGCCGAAAAGATCGGGCAGCCACCGGTCATCGGTGAGATCGCCGCCGGGATCCTGGCCGGTCCCACCGTCATCGGACACCATCTGTCCGCCACCCTGTTTCCCGAAGCCGGACGCTCGTATCTGACGCTGCTCGCCAATATCGGTGTGGCAGTGTTCATGTTCGTCGCCGGACTGGAACTCGATCGGGAGATATTCCGCGGCGCCCGGCGCTCGATCCCCGCGGTTTCCGCGGCGGCCTACGCGATTCCCTTCGCACTGGGCAGCGCGGTCGCGATCACCGTCCTGGCACGTCACACCACCGGCAATCGGTTGCACTTCGCGCTGTTCGTCGGCTGCGCGATGGCCGTGACCGCCTTTCCGGTACTGGCCCGAATCCTGCACGACCGCAATCTCGTTCGCACCGAGATCGGACAGCTCAGCCTGGCCTGCGCGGCGCTGGTCGACGTCGTGGCGTGGTCGGTCCTCGCCGTGGTCCTCGCCCTCGCGCACCCCGGTGGAGTCCAGTGGCGGCTCGTTCTGCTCCTACCGCTGGTCGGTCTGCTGTGGTGGTTCATCCGACCGTTGCTGGCCCGGATCTCGGAATCCGGCACCCAGCAGACGATGATCGTGCTCGGCGTGGGCGGGGCGCTCGGGCTCGCCGCGATCACCGAATGGATCGGATTGCATCTGATCTTCGGCGCTTTCGCCTTCGGTGTCATCTTCCCGCGCGAACGCCGCCGGACGGTCGAGGCCGGTGTGCGAATCCTGTGCATCCTGCTGATGCCCGGCTTCTTCGTGATCGCCGGGCTGGCCGTGGATCTCGGCTCGGTCGACGCGACATCGATCGGCGAACTGATCGCGGTCATCGGGGTCGCGGTGGTGGGCAAAGTCGGCAGCGTCTATCTCGCAGGGCGGTTGACCGGGATGCAGTCGCGAGCGGCCGCCGCGGTGGCAGCGCTGCTCAACACCCGAGGTCTGACCGAGCTGGTGATTCTGAACGTGGGCCTGACCACCGGCCTCATCGGCACCCAGTTGTATTCACTGCTGGTGATAATGGCCCTGGTGACCACCGCGTCGACGGCGCCGATGCTCCGTCTGCTCGGCATATCTCGCGGCGACCGGCCGTCCCGTCCGCCGCACACACCGGACTCGGAGCGCGATCCGGACGCGGGCGCCGTGGCCGCGGCGGCGTCGCCCGATATGAGCGGAAAGCTCTGACCCACAAGCACATCCGATCGACTTTCGATGCGGGTGGCGGCACCCTACTCCCACGTTCGCAGACACCGTCGCCGCGTCGCTGCTATGTTGCTTGCGTGGGCGAACCGCCAGGCACCGTGAGCGCGACATGTGCCGCGCCCGCCGAGCTGTCGTCGAATTCCTGTTCCACCCGTCTGGAGTCCCGTCTTTGACCACACCACAGTCACCCCTTCCCGAGCCCTACATCACGGCGACCGGAATATGTCCCGTCCAGCACGGCTCGCCCTTCGATGCCGACGACGACCGATTCCCGATGTACACAGCCGAATTCGTCGCCGATCCACATGCCGCCTATCGAGAGATGCGACGGCAGTACCCCTCCCTCGTTCCCGTCGAGCTCGCCCCCGGTGTGCCTGCCACCCTGGTCATCGACTACGCCGTCGCCGTTCGCATCCTCAACGACCCGGACCACTTTCCCTCCGATCCGCGCACCTGGCAGAAAACCATTCCGCAGGATTCACCGGTGCGCCCGATGATGGAGTGGTATCCGGCGGCCCGGTACAACACCGGTGCGCCGCATGCCCGTTACCGCGCTCCGTCGGTCGCCGCGATCGACCACATCGACCTCCACAGCGTGCCGGCGATCGTGGAAAGGGTTGCCGTTCCGCTGGTCAACTCCTTCTGTGAGCAGGGATCCGCCGATCTCGTCATGCAGTACTCGTTCCCGCTGGTCCTCGAGGTCCTCAACCGGATGGTCGGCTGCCCGGCCGATATCGGGACCCGCGTCGCCAACGGCATGGCCGCCCGGTTCGACACCGTCAGAGGTCAACAGGGCATGGACATGCTCAAGGAAGCGTTGATGGAACTGATCGCGTTCCGGCGCGAGCAGCCGGGCGACGACGTCACCTCGCATCTGGCCCATCACCCGAACGGCCTCAACGATGTCGAGGTGTTCGCCCAGCTGATGTCCTTCTACGGCGCGGGCTTCGAGGCCCAGCGCAATCTCATCAACAACGCGCTGATGCTCATCCTCACCGATGAGCGATTCCGGTTCGGCGACATCCTCGGCCGCAACCTGTCCACCACCGACGCCCTCGACGAAATCCTGTTCAACGACCCGCCGATGGCCAACTTCTGCACCACCTATCCACGGCAGCCGATCATGATCGACGGTGTGTGGCTGCCCGCCGATCAGCCGGTCCTGATCAGCCTGGCGGCGTGCAACAACGATCCGAAGATCCGCGGCGAAGCCTCGAGCAGTATCGGCAACCGTTCGCATCTGGCCTGGAGCACCGGCCCGCACAGCTGCCCCGCCAAATCGGTGGCCTACCTGACGGTCCAGAACGCCATCGACCAACTCTTCGACGCGCTGCCGGAAATTCAGTTGGCCGTCCCGGCCGCACAACTGGAATGGCGGCCCGGCCCGTTCCACCGGGCCCTGACCTCGTTGCCGGTCGTCTTCCCCAAATCGCCGCCCCTGCCCGTGATGTAGCCACCCTCATCGCCCGGCCCGGGCGACCGCCGCGACGGTCGCCGGGTCGGGTGGCGACTCGCCCCATCCGGGCCGGGTCGTTCTAGATGGGAAGTTGTGATCTCGGGGACGGGCTCTGCTATCTTCTCTGCAGTGCCTCACGCACCGGCCGGTGTAGTTTAGTGGTAGAACATCAGCTTCCCAAGCTGAGAGTGCGGGTTCGATTCCCGTCACCGGCTCTCTTTCTCTCCCCCCGCGATACCGTCCTTCGGCTGCGCGATACCGCCTGCGGGCTCACGAACGAAATCCTCTGTCGCCCATAAACATCGGCCACCGGCGAACAACCGGCGGCCGATGTCCCTCGTCCGCAGTCGTCAGCTGACGCCGAGGTTGATACCGAACGCCAACTCGATCCACCGCACGGCGGCGGTGAACGCCGGGTACCACCCACCGCGGAGACCGAAACGAAGGTTCGTACCGGGTCGATTCCGGCGGAGAGGTTAGGCGGGGCGAATCGTGGCTACCCCTCCGGAGGTGCCGGGTGCCGTGGACGACTGCCGGCCGGGTTGACCGGCCGGTCCACGGCACGTGACTGTCGCACCGACCGAGACCTGTGACGACGGCGGAAGGAAACCGGACAGATGCTCATGCTCACGCCCACTGCCATCGAGGCCGTTCGCACCATCACCTCCGCGGACGGAATGCCCGACGATGCCGGATTGCGCATCTCCTCGAACGACGGCGCCGAGACGCTGCAGCTCGCAGTAGCCGCGGGGCCGTCGGAGCAGGACCAGGTGCTCAACGCGGAAGGCCCGCGCGTCTTCCTCGACGAGCAGGTCGTCGACTTCCTCGACGACAAGATCCTCGACACCGGGCTGGGCCCGGACGGGCAGGGCACCTTCGTGCTCGCCCAGCAGGACCCGAACACCGCGGGGCGCTAGGCCGACGCCGATTCGGCTTCCGCGGCCGAATCGGCGCCCTCCCCGCCGACTGCCGGACCGAGCTAGTCCGGCCAGATCGGCGTGCGCTTGTTCAGAAAGGCATCCATACCCTCGCGGGCGCCCGGCAGCTGGGATGCGGCGGCCATGACCTCGAGCGCAATCGCGTAGGCGTCGTCCTCCGGGCGGTCCAGCTGGGCGTACAGCGTGCGCTTGCCCAGCGTTTTACTGGCCCGGCTGCCCCGGGTCGCCCTGGTGAGCAGCTCGGCGACCGCCCGGTCGAGATCGGCGTCGGGGACGGCTCGGTTGATCAGCCCCCAGTCGGCGGCGGTGTGGGCATCGATCGGGTCGCCGGTGAGGGCGAGTTCCATCAGGCGTTTGCGGCCGATCGCCCTCGCCACGGGAACGGCCGGAGTGTGGCAGAACCAGCCGCCCTTGCCACCCGGGAGGGCGAAGCCGGCCGATTCGGCGGCGACGGCCAGATCGCAGGAGGCGACCAGCTGACATCCGGCTGCCGTGGCCAGGCCGTGAACGCGCGCGACAACGACCTGGGGCACGGATTCGATGGTCGACATGACCTCGGTGCACAAGGTCAGCAGATCGCGCACGCCGAGCAGGTCACGGGCGGCGACATCGGCGAAATCGTGCCCGGCGGAGAAGACGGGACCGTTCGCGGCCAGAACGATCCCGCTCGCATCGCTGCCGCCCGCCCAGCGAAACGCGGACAGCAGTTCCCGCAGATGATCGGCCGAGAGCGCATTGCGCCGGTCCGGTCTGTTCATGGTGATCCGAACGGTCTCACCGTTGCGCTCGACGAGCAGGTGCTGGTACTCCGCTGCAGCCATATCCCCACGGTAGATCGGTCCGGCCGTGGTGGGGGCCTGCGAACCGGTCGAGCGCCCGGTAAGCGTGCCGTGGATCTACTGCGGCGCCGCGACGCAGGTCGTGGCGATCTTCTGGGTCGCCGCACGCGCCTTGTCGGAGTCCTCCTTGCTCAGGCCCCCCATCGAGCCGTCGGTCACCTGGGCATTGCTGCCGGGCTTGGTCATCTTGCGCAGGCCGTCCTGCGAAATGCCTTCGTCCACATAGAGTTTGGCGGCGCAATCGGCGAGTTTCGCATCCTTGAGGCCGCTGGACTGCAGAGATTTCGACAGGTCGGCCTGGGTGATGGTCGGCTCCGAATCCTTGTCGGAACCGCACGCACCCAGAAGCGGCAGGGCGATGCAGACGGCGGCGATCAGCGAAATCCTCAACTGTTCCTCAATTCTCAGGCGTATCAGCTATGGCGCGTTCCGGTGGAACCGGACACGAACCGCGCAGGTGATACTGCCGCATCAGGCGGCCGGACAACAGTCCGAGTCCTGCGAACACGGAGCGTTCACAACGGCGCCGCTCACCGATCCTTCGGCCGCGGTTACGGCGACCTCTGTTGGCGTAACGCCAATGATTGCTAGGGTGTCCCCGTTCCTCGTCGGCGTCCGAGTCTCGGTGCGGGAGTTTCGAAATGATGTTGAACCATCACCGGGTCGGCACCGGTGAACCGCTGGTCCTGATCCACGGCGTCGGCAGTCGCTGGCAGGTGTGGGAACCGGTCATCGACACGCTGGCGGCCCACTTCGACGTGATCGCGGTCGACCTTCCCGGTTTCGGCGGGTCCGACCCGCTACCGCACACCACGGTGGACACCCTCACCGACGCTCTGCACGCGTTCCTCACCGAACAGGGCCTGGAACGACCCCACCTCGCCGGCAATTCGATGGGCGGTCTGATCGCGCTGAACCTCGGCGCGCGCGGTGTGGCGAGTTCGGTGACCGCGTATTCACCGATCGGCTTCTGGTCCGATGCCGGGCGCATCTGGTGTCAGCAGGCGCTGGGCCGCGCGGCCACCCTGGGCCGGGGACTGCGCACACAACTGCCCGCCATCCTCGGCACACCGGCCGGGCGGACCGCCTTCCTGAGCATCGTCTTCGGCCGGCCGTGGGCGCTGGACACCCGGACCGCGGTCGAGACCGTGGACGGCGTTCTCGATGCCCCCGGATTCCGTTCGGCCCTGGCCTCTTTCGACCAGGCGCGGCTGCGCGACGGTGGCCGCCTGGCTCGCATCCCGGTCACGATCGCCTGGGGCAACCGCGACATCCTGCTCACCTATCGGACCCAGAGCCGGCGGGCGCGGCAATGGCTTCCCCAGGCCCGGCACATCACCCTGGCGGGCAGCGGCCACACCCCGTTCTACGACGACCCGGCCGGTTGCGCGAAGATAATCCTCGAGCAGGTGCCTACCGGCGGGTAACCGCGGGGGCCGACCCCGATCAGCACGGAGTGAGCGATGAGCGACGTATCCCTGACCTTCGACGGTGATCGTGCCTACGTCGAACTCGACCGGCCCGACAAACACAACGGGCTCACCATCGACATGTTGAACGATCTCGTCCGGGTGGCGCGGGTGATCGGAAAGCGCGGCGAGATTCGCGCCGTGATCCTCGCCGGCAACGGGCCCAGTTTCTCCAGTGGCCTCGATATCGCGAAGGCAACCGGCGACCCGTTGAGTATCGTGCGCAATTTCCTGCCCCTGCCGTGGCTGGGCACGAATGCTTTTCAGGAGGCGTGCTGGGCGTGGCGGCGGCTGCCGCAGCCGGTGATCGCGGCGGTGCACGGCCATTGTTTCGGCGGCGGATTGCAATTGGCCCTGGCCGCCGATTTCCGTTTCGCCACACCGGATTCCGATTTCGCCGTGATGGAAGTCGCGCACGGCCTCGTTCCGGATATGTCGGGCGCGGTCACGCTGTCGCGCCTGATCGGCGCGGACAAGGCCCTCCTGCTGACCATGACCGCCGATCCCGTCGACGCCGCCTATGCCGCACGAATCGGGCTGATCACCGGAGTGAGCGAGGATCCGCGCGCCGAAGCCGAGAAATTGGCCGATCGCATCGCGGCCCGCCCGGCACCCGCCGTCGCCGCCGCCAAACAATTGTTCGAGCGCACCTGGCACGCGGGCACCCGCCGCACTCTGGGAATCGAACGGGCGACGCAGATACCACTCCTGGTCCGGCAAGCGCTCGGCCGTCGGTAGATTCGACAAACGGACACACTGCCGACCCGGGATTTACCCGAAAACGCGAGAAGGAAACCCATTTATCCGCGATTCGCTGTTAGCATTTTCACACTTTGCCAGCGAAGCCGGTGAACGGGGGCGCATCGGCGAGAACGGGAAGGGCTGCATTTGTCCAAGACCGTATCCGTCCTGCTGTCCGCGATAGCGGGCGCCTCGGCCGTCCTTCTGACCGTGACCGCGCCGGCGGCCGCCAACCCGAATGCCATCAATCCGATTCCGGTTCTCAACGGCACCACCGGATTACCGAATCTGGTCGGGCGTTCGCGAGCGATATTCCAGGTCACCGGAATGGCCAGCCCGAACGCCACCGAGAACTACAACGTCCTCGGCACCGACCTGGGAATCATGTGGGACAACGGCCGCGGCGAGATGCTCACCGCCTTCGGCGATACCGCCGGCGTGGGGCTGCCGAATCTGCTGGCCGGCAGTTTCTGGGCGTGGCGCAGCAATATCCTGGTGCGCAGTCACACCCAGGATCCTTCGGACGGCATCTATTTCGACAGCGCCGTGCGCGACGTGTTCGGCCAGGCGCGGGATCTGATCCCCAGTCCGAAGATTCCGTTCATCGAGATCAGCCGCATCCCGACCGCGGGAATCTCGGTGAACGGCGTGCAGTACATGAGCCTGATGTCGGTGAAGAGCTGGGACGACGTCGGCCAGTGGACCACCAACTTCTCGGGCCTGGCCGCCTCCGCCGACAACGGGGAAACATGGGCCGACCTCGATTTCACCCGCCGGCCCGACGAGGGCGGCAATGCCAACTTCCAGATGAACGCCTTCGTGAAGAGCGGCGGCTGGGTGTACGAATACGGCACGCCGTCGGGCCGCAATCACTTCGCCTACGTCGCGCGCGTGCGGGAGAACGACATCCAGAATCTCGCCGAATACGAGTACTGGGACGGCGGGGCGTGGCGTAAGAACGATGTGAACGCCGCCCGCCCGATCACCGGCGGGGTCGGCGAGATGTCGGTGATGTGGAACGACTACCTCGGGCAATTCGTCATGCTGACCACCGATCCGTGGAATTCGGTGGTGATGCGCCGGGCGTCTTCCCCGGAGGGGCCGTGGAGTCCGCCGGAGGTGCTGATCGATACACGCGAATTGCCCACCGCCTACGCCCCCTCGATCTTCCCTTACCAGACCGGGCGCGATCTGTATTTCCTCACCACGGTGCACAGTCAGTACAACGTCGTTCTCATGCGCACGACACTGTAGGTCGCCTCGGATACCCGGCGCCCGGCCCCATTTCACTCGGCCGGGCGTCGCGCTGTAGCTGGCTAGACTCGCCCCATGGACGCCGCCGAGTGGGACGAGCGCTACGCGCAGAGCGAGTTGGTGTGGGGTGCACCGCCGAACGCGACGGTGGTGGAACACATCTCCGGTTTGGAGCGGCGCATTCGGCTGGTGCCCGATGTGCCCGGTGAAGCGCCACCCGAACTGCCGCGTGCCCTGGACCTGGCGTGTGGGGAGGGACGGCACGCGCTCTGGCTGGCCACGCACGGCTGGCAGGTGCGAGCGGTCGACTTCTCCCAGGTGGGCATCGACAAGGGCCGCACGGTCGCCTCGCGGCTTTCACGTTCGGTGCGCAGCAGGATCGATTGGGAATGCGCGGACGTCACCGATCTGGCCGGTGCGGGGATCGACGGCCCGTTCGAACTGATTCTCGCCGTCTACATTCATCTGCCCGCCGACCAGCGGCGCAGCCTGTTGCTCGCGGCGGCCGAGCGGCTGAGCCCGGGCGGCACCCTCCTCGTCCTCGGCCACGACACCACCAATATCGCCGACGGTTACGGCGGGCCGCAGGATCCGGCGATCCTGTTCACTCCCTACGACGTGGTGGCGGATCTCGCTGCCGCAGAACATATTCGGATCGACACGGCGCAGCGGGTGCTGCGCGAAACCGAGGGACGCGACGCCATCGACGCCCTCGTGGTGGCCACCGCGATCGTGCCCGATCTGGAAGAGCAAGCGACGGCCACCCCGGACGCGTGATCCGGGGTGGCGACGCCTCACAGTCCGGCGCTGCCGGTGGGTAGCGGCGCCGGTCCGTGGGACTGTGCGGGCGGATCCGTCCGATCGTCACCGAATCGGTCACGGCCGAACCGGTCACGGCCGAATCGGTCACGGCCGAACCGGTCGTACCCGAAGCGGTCGTAACCGAGCGAGTCGTATCCGGACCGGTCGAAGCCCGAGCGGTCGCGCCCGAATCGGTCGACACCCTGGGCGTTGAACCCATCGGAGCCGAAGCCGTCGGCGCTGCACGGCGGGGCGGCGCCACACGGAACGCTCGCCTGCGCGGCACCCGCTCCGGCGACGGCGATACCGGCCGCTGCGAGGACAGCCAGTGCGACACCGGCCGCGGGACGACGAGCGGCGCGAATCGGGCCTGCGATCATGGATCTGTCTCCTCTCGAAATCCCGACCACAGCCGAAATTACCTCCGCAACGGCGGCCCGGCATCGGGGTATTCCCGGAGATGGAACCTGAGATTCGATGATCCACAGACCTTTTCGCACCGGTCAATCCATGTCCGCCCATCGCCGCAGCCATGGCTCGACCGTCCCGGCGATGAGATCGAAGCCACTGCGAAACGAATGGGCCTGGCCCGGAATCACTTTCACCGCAGCCGCATCGGCGGAGTCGGGAATTCCGAAGGGATCGCGTTCACCGTTGATCACCACCACATCGGTGTGCGCGGACGCCGCCAGCAGCTCCTCTCGCCGCGTCTTCTCCGGCTTACCTGGCGGGTGCAGCGGAAACGACAGCGCCAGTATGCCTTTGGCGTCGGCTTCGACGGCGGTCCGGCAGGCGACCCGGGCGCCGTTGCTGCGCCCGCCCTGGATCAGCGGTATCCCGGGCACCTGCTCGCGCAGGGCCGAGACGATCTCCAACCACGCCGCATCCTGCACCGTCGCCGAACCGGGTGCCCGCCGACCGGCGACCCGGTACGGCTGAATCACCCGCGCGACCACCCCGCCCAGCGCCACCGCGCGATCGCGGACCGCCAGCAGATCCCCGGCCTCCACCCCGCCGCCGGAACCGTGGGTGAGCAGCAGCAGAAACCGGTCGCCGGCCTCCCGGTCGATCTCCACCTCGGCGTCCCCCGCAGCTGTCTCGATGCGCACGGTGTCCACGGTAATCCCCGCTCAGCGGGGGCCTGCCACGCACCGGAAGCCGATATGACTCATCCCAGTGTCGACCATCTGCGGGCGACGCGCGGCGGGCCGGTACCGGCGGCAGTAGCTGTCGGCGCAGAGAAACGAACCGCCCTTGATCACCTTGCGCGGCACCCGGAACTGCGGCTGACGCGGGTCGAAACTCCGCTCCTGATCCCCACCGCGCGGATTACGCGGGACGCAGCATCCGCCGCCGCCCGGATGGCGCTCGGCGTACCAGTCGCCGGTCCATTCCCACACGTTGCCGGCCATATCGAACAGGCCGTAGTCGTTGGGCGGATAGGAACCGACGGCAGTCGTGTGTCCGTATCCGCGGTCGGGACGCCACGGGAAGTCGCCGTGCCAGTAGTTCGCGAGGCGCCGGTCTCCGGATTCTCCCTCCTCGCCCCAGGTGAATTCGGCGCCCTCCACCCCGCCGCGGGCCGCGGCCTCCCACTGCGCCTCGGTCGGCAGCGCCCGGCCCATCCAGGTCGCGTAGGCGGCGGCGTCCTCGTACGCGATATGCACCACCGGATGATCGGGCCGGTCGGCGATCGACGACCCGGGCCCCTCGGGATGCCGCCACGAGGCGCCGGGCGTCCAGCGCCACCACAGGTTCAGATGCCGCAGGTCGACCGGGCCGGCCGTCCGGGTGAACACCATCGAGCCGGGTTGCAGATTCTCGACCGGTGCTCCCGGAAAGTCGGCGGGATCGAGCGGGCGCTCGGCGACGGTGCGGTACCCGGTGTCGGCGACGAACCGTTCGTACTGGCTGTTGGTGACCTGCCGAGTTTCGATGGCGAAGGCATCCACGGCCACTCGATGAGCGGGCCGTTCCTCCGGATAGTGGCGGCCCGAACCCATCGTGAAGGTCTGTGCGGGTATCTGCCGCACGTCGGTGGCGATCGAAATATTCACGGGCCGTTCCTACGAATCGGGGGTGAAGATCTGCGCCCAGTCATTTTTCATGCTGACCACCGTCCAGTCGTTGCGACGCGCGTGCTCGAGCGCATTCTCGGCGCCGGCGATGTAGTCGAATTCCCGGTCCGCGTCGTCGTGCAGGATCAGCATGCGCAACGACGGCGCGCCCGCGAGTTCGGAGAACGACAGCATGGGCAGATCGCCGTTGGAATTGCCGACCGACAGGATGGGACGGCGGCCGATCCGGCTCCAGATTCGGACCGGTTTCTCCGGCCCGTCGTCGAAGAAATCCATCGCGGATTTGTAGAGCAGGTCGCTGCGGCCTTCCCGTTCCCGATAGGTCAACCCGAGCGCACTGCCGATCACCCGCTCCGGCGGCACCCCGTAGAGATCCCCCGCGACCGGGCGCATGAAATCCCGATCACCACCGGAGGCGATGTAGGTGGTGAATTCGCTGTCGCGCAGATACCACAGCAGTTCGACCATCGGAGCGAAACCGCAGCCGTGATACGGGCGGCCGAGGGTCGGATGGTCGGCATGGGAGAAGAATGCCGCCACCCGCGCGTCGTAATCCTCGACACTGATCTCACCGAACGCGCGAGTTACCGCGCCCATCAACAACTTCAGATCGGCGTCGTCACCGTGGTAGTGCTTGACCATCGCCGTGCCGAGCCACTGCAGGTCCTGCTCGTAGGCCGCGCGCCACGGCTGTTGCGTGCGCAATCGCGGTTCCTGCTCGGCCATTTCGGCCAGCCGCCGGATGGTGAAGTCGAGCTGAATCGGCATCGGCTTCTCACACCACAGGGTGCCGTCGTTGTCGAATACCGCTATCCGCGCGGACGGTTCGACATAGTCGGGCCCGTCCCGATCGGTGACGCGAGCGACGAAATCGACGATGGCAGAAATGGTTTCACCGTCGTTCCATGATTCCAGCGACACCGCCATGGTCAGTCCCGGGCGAGGAAGTCGTGCAGTTTGGCGACCGCCTGGTTGATGGTGAAGGTGGCCGGTTCCTGACGCGGCGGAAATTCCTTGAACGTGTCGAGGAACGCCGTCGCGATGGCCGTCCCGTAGAAGGCGATGTAGTCGTGGTCGAGGAACCAGTCCCAATAGGTGTTGGAGGTGACGTCGGCTCGCTCGAACGGGTCGGTGCGCAGATTGAACAGTTTCGGCACCCGCAGCGGGGTGAAGGGTTCGGCCCAGATTCCGAGCGTGCCCTGTTTGCGCTGCTCCATGAACACGATCTTCCAATTCTCGAACCGGATTCCGAGCACATCGCAGTCGTCGGAGAAATAGACCATGCCACGCCGCGGGCTGTGTTCGACCTCGCCGGTGAGGTAGGGCAACAGGTTGTAGCCGTCGATGTGGACCTTGAAAGTCTTGTCCCCCACCGCATGTCCCTGTTCCAGCTTGTCGACGATATCGGGTTCACCGGCCGCGGCGAGCAACGTCGGCAGCCAATCATGGTGCTGCACTATGTCGTTGGAGATGGAGCGGGCCGCGATGTGGCCCGGCCAGCGGATCACCTGCGGCACCCGGAACGCACCCTCCCAGTTGGTGTCCTTCTCGCTGCGGAACGGGGTGGTCGCGCCGTCGGGCCAGGTGTTGGCGTGCGGGCCGTTGTCGGTGCTGTAGATGACGATCGTGTTGTCGGCCAGGCCGAGCTCGTCGAGGGCATCGAGCACACGGCCCACATTGCGGTCGTGGTCGATCATCGTGTCGTGGTACGGCGACTGCCAGAATCCCGCCTGCCCCACACTTTCCAGCTTGGTGTGCGTGCGCAGATGCATGTGCGTGAAGTTCAGCCAGACGAAGAACGGCGTGCCCGCCCGCTGCTGACGGGTGAGGAAATCGACGCAGGCCTCGGCCACGTCCTCGTCGATCGTCTCCATCCGCTTCTTGGTCAGCGGCCCGGTGTCCTCGATGCGTTGTTTGCCGACGCGACCGAAGCGCGGGTCCTCGGTGGGGTCGTCCTCGTCGGTCGCCCACGAGTGCAGCACCCCCCGCGGGCGTTGCAGGTCGTACAGCCGCGGGTAGGCGTCCTTGTGCGGATAGTCCGGCAGCTCGGGTTCCTCCTCCGCGTTCAGGTGGTAGAGGTTGCCGAAGAACTCGTCGAACCCGCGCACCGTCGGCAGGAATTTGTTGAGGTCGCCGAGGTGATTCTTGCCGAACTGCCCGGTCGCGTAACCGAGCGGTTTCAGCAGTTCGGCGATGGTCGGATCCTCCGGAGCCAGACCGATGCCCGCGCCGGGCACTCCGACCTTGCTCATCCCGGTGCGGTAGACGCTCTGCCCGGTGATGAAGGAGGCCCGCCCGGCCGTACAGCTCTGTTCGCCGTAGGAGTCGGTAAACCGCATGCCCTCCTCGGCGAGCCGGTCGATATTGGGCGTGCGATAGCCCATCAGGCCGTCGCTGTAGCAGCTGAGATTGGTGATACCGATGTCGTCACCCCAAATGACCAGGATGTTCGGCTTCGAATCCGGCACAGCGGCCTCCTTCGGCGCAGGTGAACTACCCTGCCGACACCCTGCCCGCGACCCACCCGCGGGCACCTCACCCGCGACGGGTGATTGCGGTGAGCCGGCGGCCGCGTGTTCATCTCGTCACATCGCCCGGTCAGCGCTTTCCAAGCCCATTACCCATCGGTAATATACGCTGTAAGTTACCCGCGAGTAGAAGGCGGATATTCCGTTCGACTACCCGGTGTGGAGACACATGGGCGGGAACGGCACACACCGACCCGCACCGACTCAACGGAGAGTGAGTAACAGAGATGGGCCATTACAAGAGCAACGTCCGCGACCTGGAGTTCAACCTCTTCGAGGTGCTGGGCATCGGCTCGGTGCTGGATTCCGGCGCCTACGGTGACCTGGACACCGACACGGTCAAGAACATCATCGACGAGGTACGCCGCCTGGCCGAGGGCCCGGTCGCCGAGTCCTTCGCCGACGCCGACCGCAACCCGCCGGTGTTCGACCCCAACACTCACAGCGTCTCTATTCCGGAGTCGTTCAAGAAGTCCTTCAAGGCCTACGAAGAGGCCGGCTGGAACAAGGTCGGCCTGAACGAGGAGCTGGGCGGCCTGCCCGCGCCGCGTTCGGTGGTCTGGGCCCTCAACGAGATGATCCTGGGCTCGAACCCGGCCGTCGCGATGTACGCCGCCGGTGGCCCGTTCGGCCAGATCTTCTGGAACAACGCCACCGACGAGCAGAAGAAGTGGGCCGAGATCGCCGTCGAGCGCAACTGGGGCGCCACCATGGTGCTGACCGAGCCCGACGCCGGCTCCGATGTGGGCGCCGGCCGCACCAAGGCCATCCAGCAGGAGGACGGCTCCTGGCACATCGAGGGCGTCAAGCGGTTCATCACCTCCGGTGACTCCGACGACATGTTCGAGAACATCTTCCACCTGGTGCTGGCCCGCCCCGAGGGCGCCGGCCCGGGCACCAAGGGCCTGTCGCTGTTCTTCGTGCCGAAGTTCCACTTCGACTTCGAGAACCGGACCCTGGGCGAGCGCAACGGCGTATTCGTCACCAACGTCGAGCACAAGATGGGCCTGAAGGTCTCGGCCACCTGTGAGGTCACCTTCGGTGGCCACGGCGTCCCGGCCAAGGGCTGGCTGGTCGGCGAGGTCCACAACGGCATCGCGCAGATGTTCGACGTGATCGAGAACGCCCGAATGATGGTGGGCACCAAGGCCATCGCGACCCTGTCGACCGGTTACCTGAACGCGCTGGACTACGCCAAGCAGCGCGTGCAGGGTGCGGATCTGACTCAGATGACCGACAAGACCGCGCCGCGCGTCACCATCACCCACCACCCGGACGTGCGCCGCTCGCTGATGATGCAGAAGGCCTACGCCGAGGGCCTGCGCGCGATCTACCTCTACACCGCCGCCCACCAGAACGAGGACATCGCTCAGCTGGTCTCCGGTGCCGACAAGGACCTCGCGTTCCGCGTCAACGACCTGCTGCTGCCGATCGTCAAGGGTGTCGGCTCCGAGCGGGCCTACCAGTACCTGACCGATTCGCTGCAGACCTTCGGTGGTTCCGGCTTCCTGCAGGACTACCCGATCGAGCAGTACATCCGCGACGCGAAGATCGACTCGCTGTACGAGGGCACCACCGCCATCCAGGCGCAGGACTTCTTCTTCCGCAAGATCGCTCGCGATCGCGGCGTGGCGCTGGCCCACGTGGCCGGCCAGGTGCAGAAGTTCATCGAGTCCGAGGCCGGCAACGGCCGCCTGAAGGGCGAGCGCAAGCTGCTGGCCACCGCGCTCGAGGATGTGCAGGCCATGGCCGCCACCCTGACCGGTCACCTGATGGGTGCGCAGGAGGACGCCAAGGAGCTGTACAAGGTCGGCCTGGGTTCGGTCCGCTTCCTGATGGCGGTGGGCGACCTGCTGATCGGCTGGCAGCTGCTGCGTCAGGCCGAGGTCGCCATCAAGGCCCTCGACAACGGCGCCACCGGTTCCGACGAGGCTTTCTACAACGGCAAGGTCGCCGTGGCTCAGTTCTTCGCCCGCAACGTGCTGCCGGAGCTGACCTCCACCCGCACCGTGCTGTCCAGCCTGGACAACGACGTGATGGAGCTCGACGAAGCGGCCTTCTGATCGCCTCCTCGTCCACCACGTGAACACAGCGGCCCCGCCTCCCGCCGTCGGGAGGCGGGGCCGCCGCCGTTCCGGGTCCCGAATGCGAAGGCTCCGGGTCCCGAATGCGAAGGCCCGGGCAGCGATCCGGACGGCACGCCCGGACCGCCGGTCCTGCACCGGAATCGAGACCGGGTAATAATGTCGGCACTGGAGTGCCCCGGGGTCTGGTGCGCCATACATAAACCGAGACAACCGAGACAACGCCGTGCCGTGCCGATGTGACGAGAGTTTCGTCGGCATGTAGCACGCCGTCCGCCGAGGGCAGGCACAATACCCACGGCGTGACTCATGGAAGGAATTCGGAATATGAGACGACTGTCCGCACTGGCTGGAGCTTGCGCGGCGGTCGCGCTGCTGGGCCTGACGGCATCGCCGGCCGGAGCCGACCCGAACAACATCAATCCGATTCCCGGACTGAACGGCATCAACGGATTGCCGCAGCTCCCGGGCCCGACACAGGCGGTCTACCAGGCCACCGGGATGGCCTCGCCGAACCGGACCCAGAACCAGAACGTGCTGGGCACCGACCTCGGCATCATGTGGGACGACGGGCGCGGGCAGATGATCACCGCCTACGGCGACACCGCCGGCCTCGGCGTGCCGAACGTGCTGGCCGGCAGCATCTGGGCGTGGCGCTCGAACGTGCTGTTCCGCAGCCCGGCCGACGCGGACCCGGCGGCGGGCGTGAACTACACGAGCTTCGTGGACAATCCGCTGCCCAGCCCGAAGATCCCGGGCATCGAGATCAGTTTCATTCCGACCGCGGGCATCTCGGTCAACGGCGTGCAGTACATGTCGATGATGTCGGTGCGGGAGTGGGGCCCGGACGGACACTGGGACACCAACTTCTCCACCCTGGCCGTCTCCGGTGACGACGGCCAGTCCTGGGCGCAGCTGCCGACCACCCGCCGCGGCAACGAGAACGGCTTCCAGAGTTTCCAGCAGAACGCCTTCCTGAAGGCCGGCGGCTACGTCTACAAGTACGGCACCCCGGCGGGCCGCAACCAGCCCGGATTCATCTCGCGGGTCAAGGAAGCCGATATCGCCAATATCGACGCCTACGAGTACTGGGACGGCGGCGCGTGGAAGCCGAAGGACGCCAACGCCGCCAAGCCGATCGTCGGCGGCGTGGGCGAGCTGTCGGTGCAGTGGAACGCGCATCTGGGCCAGTACGTGATGCTGACCACCGATCCCTTCGACTCCGTGGTCATGCGGACCGCGCCGAACCCGGAGGGCCCGTGGAGTGCGCCGCGCGTCCTGGTCGACGTGCGCGATCTGCCGACCATGTACGCGCCGATGATCTACCCGTATCAGACGGGCAGCGACCTGTACTTCCTGCTCACCATGCACAACCAGTACAACGTCGTGCTCATGAAGACGCCGCTGTAGAAGTGCGGGAGCCGGATGCCGCGAGGACATGAAGACGGCTCCGTGCGGTTGCCGGGTCGGGGGTCTGGCAACTGCACGGAGCCGATCTGATTATCGGGACCGGGCTCGGGGTGTTACACGATTCGTTTCGACACCGGAGAAATTTTCGATCGGGGCAGCGGGGACAATCGAGAGCGGTGGCGGTGCAGGGCGCTGGTCTCCCGCCGCGGTACAGCAGCAAGCAGAGCTCGGACCTGCCGAAGCTCGGACGACTCTAGGAGAAGAGTATGCAGCTGGGAATGATCGGGCTCGGCCGAATGGGTGCCAACATCGTGCGGCGCATCGTCAAGGACGGTCACACCGCGGTCGGATACTCCCGGCACGAGGACCAGATCAAGGAATTCACCGACGAACTGGGCGACAGCTTCCAGGGCGCGACCGACTACCCGGCCTTCGTCGCGCTGCTCGAGAAGCCGCGCGTGATCTGGGTGATGATTCCGGCCGGTGCGACCGGCGCGGTCATCGACCGGATCGCCGAACTGCTGGAACCGGGCGACATCATCATCGACGGCGGTAACAGCCGCTACCACGAGGACATCGAGCGGGCCAAGGCCCTGGCGCCCAAAGGCATTCACTACCTCGACATCGGCACCTCCGGCGGCGTGTGGGGGCTGGACCGCGGCTACTGCCTGATGATCGGCGGCGAGGCCGAGCAGGTCGCCCATCTGGAACCGCTTTTCCAGTCGATCGCACCGGGTGTCGACGCCGCCGAGCGCACCCCCGGTCGCACCGGTGAGCCCTCTCCCGCCGAACAGGGCTACCTGCATTGCGGTCCCGCCGGTGCCGGACATTTCGTAAAAATGGTGCACAACGGCATCGAATACGGCGCGATGGCCGCCTACGCCGAAGGCCTGAACATCCTGCACAAGGCCAATATCGGCAAGGAACTCGACGACGCGCATTCGGCCGAGGTGTCCCCGCTGGAGAATCCGGAGTACTACCAGTTCGACATCGACGTGCCGGAGGTCACCGAGGTGTGGCGGCGCGGTTCGGTGGTCGCGTCCTGGCTCCTGGATCTGACCGCGGCCGCGCTGCACGCCGATCCCGACCTGACCAGCTTCGGTGGGCGAGTGTCGGATTCGGGCGAGGGACGCTGGACCATCCACGCCGCGATCGACGAGGGTGTGCCCGCCCCGGTGCTCTCGACCGCGCTGTACGAGCGGTTCTCCTCGCGCGGTGAGGCGCTCTACGCGGACAAGGTGCTCTCGGCCATGCGCAAGGCGTTCGGCGGGCACAACGAGCTGCCGGGCACGTAGCCGCAGGCGCAGATTTCGCGCCCGGTTCAGCTCAGGCTTTCGACGGCTCGGCCGACCATGTCCAGCGCCGCCAGTGGTCCGAAGGTGAGCAGGTAGCCCAGTCCCCAGAGGAATGCCATGATGTCTCCGCTCAGTCGAATTGCCGGTCGAGCCAGTCGATGGTCTGCATGCCGAACAGGTCGGTGCCCCAGCCGTAGAGGTCGGTGAGCATGGTGACCATCGAGCAGTCCGTGGGCTGGTAGGTGACGTCGGTGCCCTGCGCCCGGTAGGTCTCGGCGAGATCGCGCGAATCGGCCGCCGGGACCAGCGACATCGGCGAATCGTCCTTCGCGCACGAGGCGATCAGCACCTTGGACTTCGGCGCATCGGACCGGCCGAGCCGGTTGTCGTCGAACACCGGCTGGAACGCCGGCTCGTCGGCGGGACTCAGCCCCGAGTCGAACATCGCCCGCAGCGGAACGAACGGCATGCTGAAGTACGCGTCCTGGCATTGACCGCGGAATACGTCGGCCACCGCCCGGCCGGCCTGGTTCAGCTTCGAATCCAGCCGCATCTCAGGATATTTCGGCTCCAGCCCGAGCAGGGTCGCGAACGCGAAGCCCGAACCCACCGATCCGTCGGCGACTCGCATGAAGTTGCGCGGGTCGACCACCATGCCTTCCAGCACAGTGGATTTCACATTCAGCTCGGGCGCGTAGGAGGGTTGCAGTTCGGCCGAGAAGCCGGCACCGACACCGCCACCGGCGATCCCGAACAACGCGATTTGAGCCCGCGGGTTCAACCCGGCCTCGGGGAAGTTCAGCGCCGCGCGGGTGCCGTCGAGCTGAGTGTGCGCGGCGTACTTACCGGCGAAGACGCCGTGCGGGGCGCGGTCGGCGTCGTTGCCGACGTCGGAGATCATCACTGCGTAGCCCTTGCCGAACATCAGCGCCAGCGGGCCGAGCGCCGACCAGGACGCGCCGTCCAGCGGATCGCCACCGGTCCACTGGGTGCTGGGATGGCAGTTCCAGCCGACGCTGTCGTTGGCCTCCTGATAGGAGACGACGTGTTTCTCGTGCGCGGGCTTGCCGTCTCGCGGAATCATCAGGATTCCGGTGCTGATCGCCGGAGTGCCGCCGTCGCGTTCGGTGGTGACGTACATCAGCTTCCAGGCGTCGAGATTCGCCGGCTTCACACCGGTGAACATCACGTCGACCTTCTCGGCCTTCAGCACCGTGCCGGGCTTCTCCGTACCGGTCAGCGGCGGTTCCCGATAGAACGGATCGTCGGCCCGCAGCGCCTGGAAGGCCTCCTGCGGGCTCGCCGGGGTGGAGCCCTGGAGCGAGCCGACGACGAATCCGTTGAACACCTGATTCGGAGTGGGTGTCTGCGGCGCAACGGGTTCCGCGCCGGCAAATCCGGACACTCCGGCGCCGGCGGCACAGACCAGCGCAAGGGCGGTCGCCGCCGCCACTGTGTACTTCCTCATCAGCCCTCCTGTGTTCTGCGGGACACCCGCACCCGGTCGGGCAGACGAGTGAGCTGCGCATGATGACTCATCAGCCCTCCTGTGTTCTGCGGGACACCCGCACCCGGTCGGGCAGACGAGTGAGCTGCGCATGATGACTCATCAGCCCTCCTGGCCCGCCGGTGTGACCGTCATTTCCTGTGCCGCCGAACCCAGCAGTTGCGGGATGTTCAGCAGCGGCCGATGGGATTCCAGCTGCACCTCGTACGGGGTTCGCAGCGTGGCTTCCAATGCGGGCCAATTGTTTTCGACCTGCCACTTGTATTTGGGCAGCAGTTCGGTGGTGATGTAGTCCCAGCGGTCGTCGAATGCCGACCAGTTCCAGCTCGGCAGCGGCAGGCCGAGGATCATCGGGCGGCCGTCGGCGCCGGTGAAAGGCACGCGCACGGGCCGGAATTCGCGGGGCGGTACGACACCGGCCACCGATGGCGAACCGGCGGCGCCGCTGAGGTAGGTGATCGCCGCACCGACCGGCCCCTTGTAGTCGCGCACCTGGTCCCACTGCGCGCCGATCGCCCACTGCTGTTCCCGGCGCAGCAGGGCCGCATTGCCGGCGGCGATCCGATCGCGCGTGCCCGAGGCCACATCTCGCCAGGCATTCATGATGTCGGCGCCGAACAGTCCGGCCCGCTCGAATTCCGCGAGCGCGGCGAGACCACCGGTGACGTAGGCGTCGTGCATCGGCATCAGGTCGGAGAAGATGTTCTTCTGCATCACCAGGATCATGCCGAGAATCCAGTGCAGGTCGCCGGGGGTGATGCGCGGTGCCGCGTCGGCCAGCGCACGCAGTCCCTCCGGCAGCATCGCGACCGCCTCCGGGCCGGCCGTGCGCTGGACGGCGCCGAGGACGGTATGTGCGGCATCGGCGATACCGGGCAGGTCGTAGAGGGTTCCCATCAGTTCGGCGTCGACGAGGCCGCCACCGAAGTCGGCGCCGACCTGACCGCCCATGCCGGCCCACTGCAGTTCGCGGTGGCCGAGTTGCAGATTCTCGTAGTAGCGATAGGACTTGATCAGATTGTCGCGGTTGGCCTCGACGCCGGTCCGCGGATCCCAGCTGCGCAGGTCGATACCGGCCTTCTCGGTGGCGTCCACCAGCCAGTACTGATACAGCAGTGCGGCGTACCGAGTCGGCGTCACGCCCTCGGCCCGCGCCTCGTCGAGCAGGCGGCCCAGTTCCGCGCGGTCGTAGGGCAATTCCGGATTCACCCCACCGGGCGAGTGGGCGGCATCGCGATTGACCAGCGGAAGGTCGAGATACCGGTCGAGATCGGATGCGGCGGCGGCCGGGGCGGCGCCGAGTGCGCCCAATCCGACGACCGCCGCGAGAATCAATCCGGCGCCGCGCGCAATTGCGCTGATACGCATACGTCTCAGCCCTCCGCTATCGGTTCGATGATGGATCGGCAGATTTCCGCCGGGATTGGTAGCTAATCAATAGCCGAAAGCAATAGGACGCGATTTCGTCCGCTACCAGGGCGGGAACGATCCGCGAATACTCGACAACCAACTAGCGACCGTAAGGTTACCGGGACATTACCAATCGCGGCTGCGGCTGCCACCCGACCCCGACCAGAGAGGCGTCGACGTTCTTTTTCTATTGCCGGATGGAATTAGCTGGTAGTTGACCGTTTATTCGAACTGCGTCGGTTACGGAAGCAGTCCGAGGCGAACACCAATCGGATGACCGATATCACAATTCGATAACTCCGGTATTACCGGCGGCGGTGCTTTTCAATCATCGACAACGTGGGACGCGGCGGGCGGAACGAGTTCCGGTGGCCCGGGCCCGGTGTGCGGCTTCCGGGGCAGGGGCGCGGTCGGCGACCACGGGTAGGTTCCGGCGCCTCGAACGGCTACGGTCGGTCCATGCGCAACGTTGCCGGGATCGTCCTCGCAGTAGCCGCAGTCGCCCTCGCGGGGTGCTCCGGCGGTGGGGGCTCCACCTCCACCACCACCACGACCGGCCCCAGCGCCACACCGGGCACGACGGGCGCCACCCCCGCGACCACCACCACCGGTAACCAGCAGGACTGCGCCGCAGGCTATCTCGCGCAGTTCACCACGCGGCAGAAGCTGGCGCAGCTGCTCACCGTGGGCGTCAAGAACGCCGCCGACGCCGAACAGGTGGTGCGCGGGGAACAGGTGGGCGGCATCTTCGTCGGCAGCTGGACAGACCAGTCCATGCTGTCGGGCCAGGGCCTCGACCAGGTGAAGGCCGCCGCGCGCACACCACTGATGGTGACCATCGACGAAGAAGGCGGCCGGGTCTCGCGGTTGCAGAACCTGATCGGGCAGGCGCCCTCGGCCCGCGTCGCCGCGCAGACCATGTCGACCGACGAGTACTACCAGCAGAGCCTGGCCCGCGGGCAGGCCATGAAGAAGCTCGGCATCACCGTCGACTTCGCGCCCGACGTGGATGTCAGCGACGAGCCCGACGACGCGGTGATCGGCGACCGGTCCTACTCGCAGGATCCGCAGGTCGTCACCGAATACGCCGGCGCCTACATCCGGGCCATGCACGATGCCGGTGTCGGCGCGGTGATGAAGCACTTCCCCGGCCACGGGCACGGGTCCGGCGATTCCCACACCGGCGCGGTGCGCACGCCGCCACTGGATCAGATGCAGCAGGTGGATCTGGTGCCGTTCCGGAACCTGATCGACTCCGGCGCCGCGGTGATGGTCGGCCATCTGGACGTTCCCGGGCTGACCACGCCCAACGTTCCGGCGAGCATCAGCCCGCAGGCGATGGCACTGCTGCGCCAGGGCACCGGCTACAACGCCAAGCCCTACGACGGCCCGATCTTCACCGACGACCTGAGCGGCATGGCGGCCATCACCGCCCGGATGGGCATCGAGGACGCGGTGGCCGCCGCCCTGGAGGCCGGCGCCGACGACGCGCTGTGGATCAGCACCGACGCCGTCAGCTCGGTGCTCGACCGGCTCGAGCAGGAAGTTCGCGACGGGAAGCTGACCATGAAGCAGGTCGACGATTCGGTCCTGCGGGTGGCCAAGTACAAAGGCATCCAGCTCCCCTGCTGAGCCCGGCTTCGGCGAATCGGCGGCAATTCGTTGTTCTCCGAAACTTACCTTGGAGTAAGATAGGGGTTTCGATATGGGCTAGGAGTGTGGATGGCAGGCGGAACGAAGCGGCTTCCCAGGGCGGTTCGTGAGCAGCAGATGCTGGACGCCGCCGTCGAGGTCTTCTCCCGAAAGGGATATCACGACACGTCGATGGATGCCATCGCGGCCGAGGCCAAGATCTCCAAGCCGATGCTGTATTTGTACTACGGCTCCAAGGACGAACTGTTCCGGGCCTGCATTCAGCGCGAGAGCGCACGGTTCATCGAGGCCGTAGCGGTGGCCGGCAACCCCAAGCTCACCCCGCACGAGCAGCTGCGGGCCGGGCTCGAGGCATTCCTGTCCTATGTGGACAACAACCGGCTGTCGTGGTCGGTGCTGTATCGGCAGGCCCTCGGGCAGCAGCCGTTCGCCTCCGAGATCGCGAACAGTCGCGAGCGCATCATCGAACTGACCGCGAAACTGCTCGAGTCGAGTGCCAAATACGCCGAGCCCGGAACGGATTTCGACATCGTCGCGGTGGCGGTGATCGGCGCGGGCGAGGCGATCGCCGACCGGATCGCCAGCGGTGAGGTGGATGTCGCCAGCGCGGTCGACCTGCTGGACAATCTGGCCTGGCGCGGTCTGGCCGGTAAGAAGAAGGCCGAGTAGTACCGGGGAATCGCGCGGTCCGAGTTGCGCGGCGCCGTCGGCACCTGCCAGAGTGCGGATTGCAACAGACGGCCGGATTGCCGATGCGGCCGCCGATTCAACGGGGCGGAATTGTTCGGACTTCTCACGCCGTGCGCGCACAGCGCGGCGAAATACGGCCTGGACGCGGCGGATTGGCGCACGCATATGTGCGGCCTGTGCCTGGGCCTGCGCGACGGGCACGGCCAATTGGCCCGCACCGCGACCAATACCGATGCGATCGTGCTGAACGTGCTGACGGAAGCACAGGCCGGCGAGTCCGCGCGAACCGCGGCCGGACCGTGCGCGCTGCGTGGCATGCAGCGGGCCTCGGTCGCCGCGGCCGAATCCCCCGGGGTGCGGCTGGCGACCACCGCGTCACTCCTGCTGGGAGCGGCCAAGATTCGCGACCACGCCGACGACGGCGATGCGGGCCCGCTGGTCCGGCGCCCCATGCGGAAGGTGGCCGATCGCTGGTTCGCCTCGGCGCGCGCGAACGCCGCCGACATCGGGCTGGATATCGAACCGCTGATCGCCGCGATCGGCCGCCAGGCGGAACTCGAACAGGCAGTGCGGATTCACACGGCGTGCGGCGGGCAACCGCGTTTGCAGGCGGCACACGGGCGCGGGGCTGCCGCGATCGACTCCCGGGGCTCCGACATCGAAAGCGACACGCGGACAATCGGTTCCACACCGGCCGAGCTGCTCGCCACACTCACCGAGCCGACACAGATGTGTGCCGCGGAACTGTTCGCCCACAGCGCGGTGCTGGCGGGCCGACCGGAGAACACGCCGGCCCTCCGAGATGCCGGATGGCATTTCGGCCGCATCGCTCACCTGGCCGACGCCATCGAAGATCTGGACGACGACCGCCGCCGGAATCGCTTCAACCCGCTGCTCGCCAGCGGAGTGAGCGCCGAAGAGGCGCACGGCCTGCTGCGTGAATCCGACGCCGAAATCCGCCGCGCGCTACACCAGGCGAAGCTCGCCCACGTTCCCGCCGTCCGCTGGCTGCTGCTCGATCCGTTGCGCGGTGTCGTTCGGAAGCTGGGCCGAGCCGCGGCCGTAGCATGCGGCGACGCGAAAGCTGCCCGCGGCTGCGGAAAACGCGGCGGCCGAACGCTTTCCGACGGCGCCGATGCCGACGCCGCAGTACAGCTGCTGGGCCACCCCGTGGCGGCCGGGCACATTCGGCCCTCGGCAGCCGCAGCGGCCGTTACGGCGCAGCAGCCCTATCAGCCGAATCCCTACCAGCCCGGGACGTATCCGGCGCCGCCGCCGTATCAGCCGAACCCCGCTGGGCCGCAAATCGATCCGTCACCCTACCCCGACCAGGGACCGTATCCCGCGAGCCCGGTGCAGCCCTACGACATTCCGCCGCCCTTCGGCGATCGGCCGCCGAACGATCCGTATCCGCCCTCGGACGAGCCGCCGCACGAGCCCCCGCGACGGCCCACCTTCTGGCAGGGCGTCGGGATCATCTGCGGGGTGTACTGCACCGGATACGCCTGCTGTGGCGGGCATCGGCGGCCGTGCAGCGGTGAACATCGGGATGCCTGGATACACCGCTGCGACTGCGATTGTGACGACTGCTGCGACTGCGAGGGCTGTGGCGATTGCTGCAACTGTTGCAACAGTTGCGGCGACTGTGACTGCGATTGCTGCGG
Organism: Nocardia sp. AB354; assembly: GCF_049538315.1. Classification (NCBI taxonomy): domain Bacteria; kingdom Bacillati; phylum Actinomycetota; class Actinomycetes; order Mycobacteriales; family Nocardiaceae; genus Nocardia; species Nocardia sp. AB354. The sequence continues at coordinate 124,540 of NZ_JBMVFU010000004.1, forward strand.
CTGCGACTGCAACTGCTGACCCGGCCGCCGATCGCCGGCCGGAACGGCAACAGCCGCCCACCTTTTCGCCTCCGCCACATATCGAATCCCCCATGCGATCCGATATGCGGCCGCCGAGAAGGTGGGCGGCTGTTCGTGCCGTTCGCCGCTCAGCGCAGCGTCGCGGTCAGATGAGGGTAGCCCTTCTTCGGATGTTTCAGCGACAGATCCCAGCCCTCGGCGGTCCGGTCGGCGTAGACGTTGACCGTGGACGGCAGCAGGATCGGCTTACCGAATTTCACCGCGTACGACGTCTTCGCGGGCACCCGGCCTTCGATCACGCCGAGGATCGCGGCGGCCGACCACATGCCGTGGGCGATGGAGCGCGGGAAGCCGAAGGCCTTCGCCCCGAGCGCCGACATGTGGATCGGGTTGCGGTCACCGGAGGCGGCCGCGTAGCGATGGATCATCGCCTGGTCGACCTTCAGCCTGCGCAGCGGCGGCGGAGGCACCTCGTCCGGGGGCGGCGCGGCCTTCGGGCCACCGGACAACGAGGTGCGCTGCTGGTGCAGGAAGGTCGTGACCTGCCGCCACACCAGTTCCCGACCCACGCTGATCTCGCTGATCGCATCGACCAGCAGACCCTTCGGGTGCTCCCGCAGATTCTCCACGTGGGCGCGGATGTCGAGCGGTTCGCTGACCGAGATCTCGCGGGTGCGCTCGATCAGATTCTCCGCGTGCACCGCGCCGACCGCGACGAACGGGAAGTCCCGGGCCACCACCAGCTGCATCACCACGGGAAAGGTGAGCACGAACGGATAGGTCAGCGGCAGGGAGTCGCCGAAGCGCAGCCCGGTCGCGTGGCAGTAGGCGGCGAGGTGGTCGGGATCGACGCGGACGCCGTTCCACTCGACCGCGCGGTCCGGAATCTGAGACTTGCGCGCCGACACCAGCGGCAGCGGAACGGCACCCAGGGCGGCCTTGAGATACAGGCTGCCGGTCTTGGGCGACTCGTTCAGCGAGATGGTCCGGGTTGCCACGTCAGGCTCCGATCATGGCCTGGCCGCAGACGCGAACGATGTTGCCGTTCACCGCATTCGAGGCCGGGCTGGCGAAGTAGGCGATGGTCTCGGCGACGTCGACGGTCTGCCCACCCTGCAGCAGCGAGCTGAGCAGCCGGCCCGCCTCGCGGGTGCCGACCGGAATGGCGGCGGTCATCGCGGTCTCGATGAAACCGGGGGCGACGGCGTTGATGGTGATGCCCTTCTCGGCCAGCTTGGGCGCCTCGGCGTTCACCATGCCGATGACACCGGCCTTGGAGGCGCCGTAGTTGGTCTGGCCGCGGTTACCGGCGATACCGGCGATCGAGGACACGTCGATCACCCGGCCGCCCTCCTTCAGCGCACCCTTGGCCACCAGGCCCTCGGTAATGCGGTGCGGCGCGGCGAGATTGACGTTGAGCACGGCGTCCCAGCGGGCGGCGTCCATGTTCGCGAGCAGCTTGTCGCGGGTGATGCCGGCATTGTGCACGATGATGTCGACGCCGCCGAAGCGCTCGGTGGCGAATTCGGCGATCTTGTCCGCGGCGTCGGCAGCGGTGACGTCGACCGCGAGCGCCGTGCCGCCGACCTTGTTGGCGGTCTGCGACAGCGCCTCACCGGCGGCCGGGATGTCGGCGACGATCACGGTGGCGCCGTCGCGGGCGAACACCTCGGCGATGGTGGCGCCGATACCGCGGGCGGCGCCGGTGACCACGGCGACCTTGCCGTCGAGCGGCTTGGTCCAGTCGATGCCGGCCGCGGCGTTGTCGTCCTTGCCGACCCGGAAGACCTGGCCGTCGACGAACGCCGACTTGGCCGAGAGGATGAAGCGCAGGGTCGACTCCAGACCCGTGGCGGCCGCGGCGGCCTCCGGGTGCAGGTAGACCAGGTTGGCGGTGGCGCCGCGCAGGAGTTCCTTACCCACGCTGCGGGAGAAACCCTCCAGCGCGCGCTGCGCGATCTGCGCGTCGACGCTGCCCGCGAGTTCCGGCGTGGTGCCGACGACCAGCACGCGGCCGGAGGGGGCGATCGAGCGCATGGCCGGCTGGAAGAACTCGAACAGCTGCGACAGTTCCTCCACGGTGCCGATGCCGGTGGCGTCGAAAACCAGCGCGCCGAGCTTCACGCCCTGGGTGGGGGCGTCGACGAAGGTGTAGTCCGACAACAGGGTGCGCGCGGCGTCGGCGACGCGGCCCTTACCGCCGAGCAGGACCGGGCCGGGCAACGCCGGCTCGCCCGGGGTGTAGCGGCGCAGCTTCTCCGGCTGCGGCAGGCCCAACTTGCCGGCCAGGAAGGCGCCGGGGGCGGAATTGACGAACGAACCGTAAAGGTTGGGAGCACCCTTGCTCTTGCTGGCTGCCACTGTTCCTACCTTCTCCTTGTGTCGAATGTGGACGATCTGGACGTCTGCCGTTTCCGTATTTCCCCACTACCCCGCGCGTTGTAGCCCACATCTCCGGGGTACGGTGTCGACAATTAACTTACTCCAGAGTAAGTTTAATGTAAACCGACGGAATCGCCGGCAATACAGTCGGCCGGGTTACCGACTTCGTCCCCAAAATGCGGCATTCCCGGCTCCGGCCCCAGAAAACCCGACGAGACAGTGCCTACCCACCCGCCGGCTCCGCAAGCTCCGCCGGCCCGACCGTCCTCCAAGGAGACTCGAGTGACTACCAAAGCCCGTTCGGCGAAGACCGCACCATCGAGCAGCCGGGCCGACAAGGCCAAGCAGGCCAAACCTGTCGCCGTCCTCGGCGGTAATCGGATCCCGTTCGCGCGATCCGACGGCCGTTACGCCCGCGCCTCGAACCAGGACATGTTCACCTCCGCGCTGAACGGCCTGGTCAGCCGGTTCGGGCTGCAGGGCGAGCGGCTGGGCATGGTTGTCGGCGGCGCGGTGCTCAAGCGCGTCGGCGAGCACGGCATGGTCCGCGAGAGCGTGCTGGGCAGCGAACTGTCGCCCTACACCCCCGCCCACGATCTGCAGCTGGCCTGCGGCACGGGCCTGCAGTCGATCGTCACGGTCGGCGACGCCATCGCGCTGGGCCGGATCGAGGCCGGTATCGGCGGCGGTACCGACACCACCTCCGATGCGCCGATCGGTGTCAGCGAATCCATGCGCGAATGGATGCTCGACGCCAACCGGGCGCGCAACAACAAGGATTACGTCAAGCTCGTGGGCCGGCTGCGCCCGAGCATGGTCGGCATCGAGATCCCGCGCAACGCCGAGCCCCGCACCGGCCTGTCGATGGGTGAGCACGCGGCGATCACCGCCAAGGAATTCGGCATCGCCCGCGAGGCGCAGGACGAACTGGCCTACCTCTCGCACAAGAACATGGCCGCCGCCTACGACCGCGGCTTCTTCGACGACCTGGTCACCCCCTTCCTGGGCCTGACCCGCGACGACAACCTGCGCCCGAACTCCTCGCTGGAGAAGCTGGCCACCCTGAAGCCGGTGTTCGGAAACAAGCTCGGCAATGGTGAAAAAGACCCGAGTGCCACCATGACCGCCGGCAACTCCACCCCGCTCACCGACGGCGCCTCCGCGGTGCTGCTGGGCAGCGAGGAGTGGGCCGCCGAGCGCAACCTGAAGCCACTGGCCTACCTCGTCGACAGTGAAGTCGCCGCGGTCGACTACGTCTGGGGTCCGGACGGCCTGCTGATGGCGCCGACCTACGCGGTGCCGCGCCTGCTCGCCCGCAACGGCCTCACCCTGCAGGATTTCGACTACTACGAGATCCACGAGGCGTTCGCCTCGGTCGTGCTGGCCACCCTGCAGGCGTGGGAATCCGACCAGTACTGCAAGGAGCGCCTGGGTCTGGACGGAGCCCTCGGCGCGATCGACCGCACCAAGCTCAATGTCAACGGCTCCTCGCTGGCCGCCGGGCATCCGTTCGCCGCGACCGGTGGACGCATCGTCGCCCAGACCGCGAAGCAGTTGGCGGAGAAGGGTTCCGGACGCGCGCTGATCTCCATCTGCGCCGCCGGCGGCCAGGGTGTGGTCGCGATCCTGGAGCGTTGATCCGCGACTTCACTTCGGTGACATAGGAATTCGACAACCTGGACAGCGCCGGTTCGGCTACGGCCGAACCGGCGCTGTTCCGTATTCGGGCAACACGGTGACAGTCAGCGCGGCGAGTCGCTCGGGATCGGCGACGACGTCGTAGGCGGTGACCCGGTCGCCGCGCACGGTGACGAGCAGGACCGCGGCGAGACGCCCGGCCGGGGCGACGACGACACCGACCGCGCCGTCGATCAGCGCCACACCCGCGACCTGGGAACGGTTGCGCAGCAAGACGGTTTCCTCGGCCACGGCGGCGGCGCCGCGCACGACCGCCGCGATGCCGGGCGGCAGGACCGCCGGGTCCGCGGTACGCACGACATCGGGCGCGAGGACCGCGAGCAGGGCACCGAGGTCGCCTGCTCGTGCCGCCGACAGGAATGCCGTGACCACCTCACGATGACGGGCGAGCTCGGCCGGGGGCGTCGAGCTGTCGCCGCGTACCCGTTGCCGGGCGCGACTGGCCAGCTTCTTCGTCGTCGCCGTGGTCCGGCCCACGATCGGGGCGATATCGCCGAACGGGACGGCGAACATATCGTGCAGTACGAAGGCGACGCGCTCGTCCGGGCTCAGCGCGTGCAACACCACCAGCATCGCGCGGCCGACCGAATCGGCCAGTAGCGCTTCGGGTTCCGGTTCGGTGAAGGCGCCGGACCGAGAGCCGGCCTCGGTGCCGGCGGAGTCGAGCGCGGCGGATCGGTCCACGGGGTCGACGAACTCTTCCCGCCGGGCGGTCCGGGAACGCAACTGGTCCAGACAGATTCGCGAGACGACGGTGGTGAGCCACGCCGCGAGATTGTCGATCCCGAACCCGTCCGCCGCACGCCCCTCCACCGCAGACCCGTCCGCAACACCTCGCTCACCGCGCGTCGTCTCGGTCGCGCTCGCGGCCCGATCGAGGCGCAGCCAGGCTTCCTGCACCGCGTCCTCGGCCTCGTGCAGCGAGCCCAGCATGCGGTAGGCGATATCGCGCAGCAGGTCGCGGTGTCGTTCGAAGCGCCGCGCCAGCTCGTCCCGATCGCGCACCGGTCACCTTTCTCCGTCGCCGCACGTCGAACTCGATGTGGGACGGATTCGCCCTGTTCGCCCGCGCAGTGGGCTCGGCCCACACCTTCACCATCGCAGATCAGGGGCGCCGAACGAGCAGGAGGGTGTCATGCACACCGCATACGTGACCGTCACGATCGTCGCCGCCGTGGTCGTCTTCGGGGCGACCGTCGTCGACATCGTCAACCCGGACTGGGTGCGCGGAAATATGCGCAGCTACGGGGTGCCGGACTGGGCGTTGATGCCGTTGGCGGCGATCAAGGCCGCGGGTGCGCTCGGGTTGCTGGTCGGCCTGGCGATCCCGGCGATCGGCATCGCCGCGGCCGTCGGCCTCGTGCTGTATTTCGTCGGCGCGGTGATCACCATCGTGCGGGCGCGCTGGTACGCGCATCTGCCGTATCCGATGCCGTGCCTGGTCCTGGCACTCGCCGTCGCCTGCCTGTTCCCGATCGCCTGAACCGGCCGGGCGTTCTACCGTAAAATCTCGTGTCGTACGGGCAACACGTCGCCGATCGATGTGGTGCCCGAACGCTTCTTCACTGAGCTCGACGTGACGGTTGCTGCCGCGTGCAGTGTCAGCGCGGCGCAGAGTAGGCCGGATCGACATCCTGGGCGGACACCGCCGAGGCGATCCGGCCACGATCAGCGAGGAACCGTGGAATGGCACGATATTTGCTGGCCGCGAGTCCCATACCCGGTCATGTTCTGCCGCTGGCCACCGTCGCGGGCGAACTTCGGCGGCGCGGGCACCGAGTCCGATTGCTCACCGGAGCTCGATTTCGCGAACTCGCGATCGAACACGGCGTGCCGGCGGCGGAATTACCGGGCGCGGCCGATGTTCGTCCCGTGGCTTCGAGAGCGGGCCGCGGGCTCGGCCGGCGTCTGCGGATCGGCCGGGCGGAACTGAGTTCGATCTTTCTCGCGCCCCTCACGGCCCAGTACACAGCGCTGTCCTCCGAGCTGGCCCGCGGGCATTTCGACGCCGTGCTGGTGGATTCGATGTTCAGCGGTGCGATACCCCTGCTCGTGTCCGATGCTCCCCGACCGCCGGTGCTGGTGTGCGGAGTCGGACCGCTCACGCTCTCCAGCGCCGATTGCCCGCCGTTCGGTGTGGGATGGCAGCCACGGGCCGGGCGCGACTACACGCGGATGAATCGTTTCGTGCACCACGTACTGTTCCGCCCGTCGCAGGCGAGGTTGAATGCGATTCTTGCCGAACTCGGCATGCCGCCGGCCCCGGTCTTCCTGCTCGATTGGCCGATCCTGGCCGACCGGATACTGCAGTTCACCGTGCCCGGTTTCGAATACCCTCGGCGCGATCTTCCGTCCACGGTGGTGTTCACCGGACCGATTCCGGCGTCGGCGGACGGGTTCGAGGCGTCCCCCGACTGGAAGTCCGTCGCCGACCACCGCCGGGTCGTACACCTCACCCAGGGCACCTGGGACAACGGCGATCCCGATCAGCTGCTCCGGCCCGCGCTGGCAGCGCTGGCGCGGCGCCCGGATCTGGTCGTCGTGGTCAGCACCGGCGGGAAGGACGCGAGCCTGGGCCCGCTGCCCGCGCATATTCACGTGCGTGATTTCGTTCCGTACGCAGAGTTGCTGCCGCATGTCGACCTCGTGATCACCAACGGTGGTTACGGCGGCGTGCACCATGCGTTGCGCCACGGCATCCCGGTGATCGTCGCGGGTGACACCGCGGACAAGCCGGAAGTCGCCGCGCGCGTGGCCTATACCGGCACGGGCATCGATCTCGGTGGCGCCGCGCCCGCACCGGCGGCGGTCGCGGCGGCGGTGGACCGCGTTTTCGGCGACACCGGCTATCGCGTGGCGGCGCGTCGATTGGCGAGGGAAATCGCACAGCACAAGCCCTTCGACACCATCGAGTCCGTACTCGCGGACACGACCACGGGTGTGCGGCCCCGAGGGGAGGCGTTGTGACCCGCACCGAACTCGAGGCGGCCGGCATCACCGATCCGCGACTGCGTGACTCGTACCGATATTGCCGATCTCTCAACGCTCGCCACGGCAAGACCTTCTTCCTGGCAACCAGGTTGCTCGCGCCCGATCAGCGCCCCGCCGTGCACGCGCTGTACGGATTCGCCCGCCGCGTCGACGACGTACTCGACGAATTCGATCCGGCCTGGACCGTTCACCGCCGCGAGGCGCGTTTGACGCAGTTGGCAGCGCAACTCGAGGCCGGTGACGGCGATGCCGATCCGGTGCTGGCCGCGGTATTGGATACCGCCGAACGGCATCACATCCGCGCCGAACTGTTCCAGGCATTCCTGGCATCCATGCGCCTCGATCTGACAGTCACCGACTACCCGGACCGGAAGGCGCTCGACCGCTATATCTACGGGTCGGCGGAGGTGATCGGGCTGCAACTGCTGCCGATACTGGGGACCGTCGGCCCCGCGCCGGCAGCCGAGCCATATGCCGCCGCCTTGGGAAAGGCCTTCCAGCTCACCAACTTTCTGCGCGATGTCGACGAGGATCTGGCGCGCGGCCGGATCTACCTGCCCGCGGACGAGCTGGCGGCGCACGGCGTCGACCGCGATCTGCTGATGTGGTGCCGGAAACAACGGCACAGCGATTCCCGGGTGCGTGACGCGCTGGCCGAGCAACATGCCCGCACCCGGGAGATATATGCCTACGCTCGGGACGGGATCGAACTCCTGGCACCCCGTTCCCGCCCGTGCGTCGCGACGGCTCTACAGCTCTATTCGGAGATTCTGGATCGCATCGAACGCGGCGGGTTCGAAGTCTTCGGGCAGCGCGCCACCGTCGGCAAGCTTCGCCGGGCGTATGTCGGTGCCACCGGTCTGGCGCACGCGCAGTGGGCCCGCCGCCGGCCGGAACGCGGACACAGGATCAACGAACGACGGTAGGAGTCGGCATGGCGCATTGGCATTACCTGTTCCTCCTCATGGCCTGTCTGGCGCTGACCGCGCCATTGGAATGCTTCGGCCGCGGCGTGTATCGCCGGCCACGATTACTGGCGGCCGCGCTGATACCGCCCGCTCTGCTCTTCCTGACCTGGGATCTGCTCGCGATCGCCGGTGGCGTATGGAGTTTCGACAGCCGTTACCTGGTCGGCATCACCCTGCCGGGTTCGATACCGCTCGAGGAAGTGCTGTTCTTCCTGGTTGTTCCGATTTGCGGGCTCTTCACCTTCGTCGCCGTCGAAGCGCTGCTCGGCAGCGAACGAGGGCGGCGCCCGGCACTGCGAGGCAGACGATGAGCGTCGGAATACTCGCGTACACCGTGCCCGCTGTGGCGGCGGTGCCCGCGGTGTGGGTCGCCGAATGGACCGTGCTGCGCACCGGATTGCTGCGGCGCCCCGCCTACTGGATATCGATGGTCATCGTGCTCGGCTTCCAGATACCGGTCGACGGGTGGTTGACGAAGCTCAGCGCGCCGATCGTGCTGTACAACCCGGACCACATACTCGGGATCCGGTTTCCCTGGGATATCCCGGTGGAGGACTTCTTCTTCGGATTCGCCCTGGTCACAGCGGTATTGCTCTGCTGGGAGCGGGCGCGGCAACGGCAGGAGGGATCGCCGTCATGAGAACCCGGTCGGCTCACGACGGGCTGGGGCGGGATCCGCGGCGGGTCCGGCTCCCGGCCGCGCCGGGACGAATGGATGTCGGCGCGGGCGGGCAGCCGCGACCACGAGTGGCGGTGGTGGGCGCGGGCATCGCGGGTCTGGCCGCGGCCACAGGGCTGGCCGAACGGGGATTTCGAGTCGACGTGATCGAACGCGAGCGATATCTCGGCGGCCGCGTCGGCGGATGGACCGAGACGCTGCCCGACGGCACCGCGCTCGCCATGAACCGGGGTTTCCACGCCTTCTTTCCGCAGTACTACAATTTGCGAAAGCTGTTGTCGCGCAGCGATCCCGGGCTGACCAGGTGGCAACGTGTCGACGACTATCCGCTGATCGACGCGCACGGCCGCCGGGACGGTTTCCGTCATCTGCCCCGCACCCCTCCCTGGAACGCGGTGGCGTTCGCGTTGCGCAGTCCCACCTTCCGGCTGCGCGACCTGATCCGGATGGACCCCTCCGCGGCGGCGCCGCTGGCCGCCGTGTCGGTACCGCGGATCTATCGGCAGCTCGACGACGTGGACGCCGATACCTTCCTGCAGCGCATCAATTTCCCGGTTGCCGCGCGGCATCTGGCCTTCGACGTCTTTTCTCGCAGCTTCTTCGCCGCTCCCCAGCAGATGTCGGCAGCCGAACTGGCGACGATGTTCCACATCTACTTCCTGGGCTCCAGCGAGGGTTTGGTCTTCGACACGATTCGGGACAATTTCGATGTGGGCCTGTGGAATCCGCTGCGGGACCATCTCACCGCGCCGGACGTCGCCGGACGTCCCGGCCGTGTCGACTTCCACACCGGCGTCAGAATCACCCGGATCGACACCGACGGCCCCGGTTTCCGGCTGCACGCCGACAACGGGTCCGGTCTGTCCGCCGATGCCGTCGTACTCGCCGCCGACATAGCCGGTCTGCGCGACATCGTCGCCGCGTCACCGGAATTGGGGACTGCCGAATGGCGCGAGCGAGTCGCCGCATTGGCGCTCGCCCCGGCCTTCGTCGTCTACCGGCTCTGGCTGGACCGTCCGTTGCGCCGCGACCGGCCCAGCTTCCTCGCCACCGGCAACCTCAGCCCGATCGACAACATCAGTGTCGTCGATCGCTACGAGAGCGCCGCTGCCCGATGGGCCCGGCAACGGGGCGGCAGCGTCGTGGAACTGCACGCCTACGCGGCTGCGCCCGAACTACCCGGCACATCGGTACGGGAGGCGGTGCAAGACCGGCTGTGCGCGCGACTGCACGAGATCTACCCCGAATCCAGGCAGGCGCGGGTCGTGGCGGAACGCACGCTGTGGCGCCGGGACTGCCCCCGTTTCGCGCCGGGCGATTTCGCCAACCGGCCGGAGGTCACCACCCCGCACCCGCGGTTGATGCTGGCAGGTGACGGCATACGGGTGGATCTTCCGGTGGCCCTGATGGAACGCGCCGCGACGACCGGTTGGCTCGCGGCGTCGACGTTGGCACAACACTGGCGGGCAGCCGGTCATTCACTGCAGACGGTGCCCAACCGTGGCCGCTCGGCCGTCCTGCGCACCCTCGCGCTCCGGGAAAGGAATTCGTCGTGAACCATCGGCTTCAGCTCACCGGCCGGGTGAGGAACCTTCCACTGCGACGTTTCGCCGCCGAAGAGTGGTCGCGACAGCGGCCCACCTACCGCGACGCCGATCCCGCCCTGATCGACGCGACACTGGACTGGTCCCAGCGATTGCCCAGCGGAAACTGGTACGTGTTCGCGGCGAGTCGCGCGATCCGGGCGGGGCGGCCGTTCGGCACGACCGTCGGCGGTGTCGAGATCGTCGCCTGGCGAGACCGCGACGGCAGCCTGCTGGTCGGCCCCGGCGCGTGCCCGCACCTCGGTGCGTCGCTCGCGACCGGCCGCGTCGAGAACGGCACCTTGATCTGCCGCTGGCACGGCCTGCGGATCGGCGCCGACGGCGGGCCGCGGTGGTCACCGTTCCCCTGCCACGACGACGGGGTGCTCGCCTGGGTACGCCTGGACGCCGTGGGTGGGCACACACCGACCGAGGCGCCGGTCGTCGGCGCCCGGCCCGAGGACACTACGGTGCACGCGGTCAATCGGTCGACGGGCATCTGCGAGCCGAGCGACATCGTCGCCAACCGGCTCGATCCGTGGCACGGCGGATGGCTCCACCCGTACTCCTTCACCCGCCTGGATGTCACTCGGACACCCCCGCGCGAGCACCTCGGCGAGGACGATCATCGCTTCCTGCTCACCGTCACCTTCCGCGTCACCCGCGGTCTCGGAGTTCCGGTCGAAGCGGAATTCACCTGTCCCGACCCGCGCACGATCGTGATGCGCATCGTCGGCGGCGAAGGCGCGGGCAGTGTGGTGGAAACCCACGCCACCCCGCTCGGCCCGGGCCCCGACGGCCGGCCTCGCACCGCGGTGATCGAAGCGGTCATCGCACACTCACTTCGCCCCGGTTTCCGGCACGCGCACCGCGCTCTCCCGGTGCTGCGCCCGCTGATCAATCACGCGGCGGCCCGCCTATGGCGCGACGACCTGGCCTATGCCGAGCGCCGCTACGAGTTGCGCACCCGCCGATAGCCTCGCGATTGCGGCGCCGCCGGACGCCGGTCCGGTCGTCGTGCCCCGGTCGTCGTGCTATGCCGCGATGCGCTCCACCGCTGCCACGACCTCCGACAGCAGCGGCAGCGATTCGTCGCGCTGGGGCGCGCGCGCCCACCACCGGCCCTCATGGGTGTGGCGCCCGAATCCGGTGGGCAGAATGACATTGCTGCGATGGGATCCGATATCGACGCCGTGGCGTTCCAATCGCAGTGTCCGGTCCACATCGGGATATCCGTCGAATACCGCGATAAACGTTCGACGCGGCGGGTGTTCACGCACGAGCACCGGCCCCGGAATCCCGCGCACGGTCAATTCACCGAGTACCAGCGCACCGAGCGGTTCCGGCGTATTCACCGCGGCGACCGAGTCGCCGAGAGGTAACACGACATATCCCGGCGAGGTGACGCGCACATAGGGTAATCCGAACAGCTCGCGGTAGGTGTCCGCCCAATCCTGTGGCGTAGCAATCTCTTTCAATCGCACGATGCACCTCACTCACTGTCCATCTCCCGGCGCCGTGCCCCGGCTCCGTTCGTCGGTTGTTCCAGTGAATACCGGAAATCACAGCAGTTACACGTGATTCGGTGAATCACGCGCGAATTGTCAGCCACGAGTGAGGTTCAGCACACGGTCCGGCCGGTCCGGACCGAATGGTCGCATTCGGTCCGGACCGAATCCGGTGACGGAACGGAACGGTTTCGAATCGAATCGGCGAATACCGATCGACATCCCGCATTTACGCTGATCGCCCGAGTACTCTCGGGGCCGCGGGTAGTCTCGGAACAACCCGCATGCGCACGGCACGGATGTCCGGGAGGTCGGCATGACTTGCGACTTGATGCTCATCGCGTACGACGGATCCGAGAATGCGAAGCGGGCCGTGGAATATGCGGGGCGATTCTTGTCCGCGCCCAAGGCGGTCGTGCTCACCGCATGGGAGCCGATGGTGCGCCAGGCCGCGCGGCTGTCCGGACTTTCCGGTGTGATGCAGCCGGAATGGCTGCCGGACGAGGAGATCGAGGATATCGCCTACGTCGACGCGAAACAGATCAATGCCGAGGGCGTACGGCTGGCCAAATTGGCGGGATTGAATGCGGAGCCCCGTACCGCCGAATGCACCTCGACCATCTGGAACGCCATCGTCGACGTGGCAGACGAGCTGAATGTGGACATCATCGTCGCCGGTACGCGCGGTTCCACCGGCATCCGCGCCCTGCTGCATTCGAGCGTGGCGGAGGCCGTGCTGAAGCACTGCCATCGGCCGATTCTGCTGGTGCCGCCGGGAAAGGAACCGATACCGGTCAGCGATCTCGCCGGTCAGCTGTGAGGGTGCCGCCGCCTTCACATGAGTCTGCCCACATGAGATCTGCGTCGCTACCCGGGCGCCGCCGCTTCCGCACACGACTATCGTCGGGAAACTATGGACGGCTTTCTGCTCGCACAACCGGGGGGCGTGGTCCGTACGACCGGCATCCGGCGCGCATTCGACGATGCGCGGCGGGCAGCGACGGCCCTGCGTGACGGTGCGGCGGAACTGATCGTCGGCGCGATCCCGTTCGACCCGGGCGATGCGGCCGCGCTGTGTGAGCCGCAGCAGGCCCAGCACAGTGCGGGCCCGTGGCGTCCGGCCGCCGTTCCGCCCCTGCCCGAGGTCCGGGTCGTCGCGGAGATTCCCAGTCCGGCAGAGCATGTGGCCCGGGTGACGAAACTGGTGGAGCAGCTGTCGGATCCGGCGCAGCCGCTGCGCAAGGTGGTCGCCGCGCGCTCGTTGATCGCCGAGGCGGACCAGCCGCTCGAGCCCGAGGTGGTCGCCGCGCACCTGCTGGTACGCCATCCTCAGGCCAACGTCTTCGCCGTCGATCTGACTCCCGCCGGCCGGACCGGCGCGCACCTGGTCGGCGCCACACCGGAGGTGCTGGTCGCCCGGCACGGTGACACCGTCACGCTGCGTCCACTGGCCGGAACGCTGCCCCGGCACGCCGATCCCACCGTCGATGCCGAACGGTCGCGGGAGTTGTTGTCCAGTACCAAGAATCGCGACGAACACGCCTTCGTCATCGAGTGGATCCGGGAACGACTCACCCCCGTGTGCGCCGAACTCGCGATCCCGGACGGCCCCGAGCTGATCAACACCGCCGAGGTCTGGCATCTGGCCACACCCATCACCGGACGCCTGCGCGATCCCGCCACCACCGCGCTCGATCTGGCCCTGCTGCTGCATCCCACGCCCGCCGTCTGCGGCACCCCCACCGACCTCGCCCTGCGGACCATCACCGAGTACGAGGAGCCGCGCGGCTTCTACGGCGGCGCGGTCGGCTGGTGCGATGCGCGCGGCGACGGCGAATGGGTGGTCGCGATCCGGTGCGCCGACGTGTCCGCGGACGGACGCACCGTGCAGGCCTACGGTGGCGGCGGCATCGTGGCGGCCTCCGACCCGCGCACCGAACTCGACGAGACGACCGCGAAACTGCGCACTCTGTTGAACGGGCTGGCCTGCCCGGTACCGGACCAGCCGAGCTGATCGCAGCTGCTCGAAAAGCCGCTCGGGAGCCGTTCGCCCGGCGGGTTGCGGTGCTGCTTGTCTCTCGGGGCGCGTCCATGTTGTAGGTTGGCTCGCAAGACGCCTGTGTCGATGTTGGGAGTACGCGATGAAGTTTGCCGTCCCGGGGGTTGCGAGCGCCGTCGCCGGAGCGCTGCTCGGTGTGATCGCGGTGTTCATCGTCGTGACGGCGACGGCGCAGAATTCGCGGCCCGAGATAAGTCATGGAGACGCCTCGTCGTCGCTGCTGAACAACGTTGAGTACGGCGCTCGCTGACGCTGCGCCGACCGCTGCCCCCGCCGCCGACTCTCGCTCCTCGGCCACCGCACCACTGGGCCGGCGTTGGTTCGCCGGTACCGTTCTCGTCGCCTTCCTGCTGACCTATCTGCAGGCGCCCGGTAACACCGTCGCCGACACCAAATACGACCTCGCCCAGAATCCGGTCGGATTCCTGCAGCGTGCCGCCCACCTGTGGAGCAGTCAGGCCCCGATGGGCCAGGTGCAGAACCAGGCCTACGGATATTTCTTCCCGCACGGCGCCTTCTTCTCGCTGGGCCATGTGCTGGGCCTTCCGGCGTGGGTGACGCAGCGGATCTGGTGGGCGCTGCTGATCCTCGCCGGCTTCTGGGGCATCGTCCGGCTGTGCGAGGTGCTGGGCATCGGCACCCGCGGTTCCCGGGTGATCGCGGCGGTCGCGTTCGCACTGTCGCCGCGGGTGTTGACCACGCTCGGATCCATCTCCTCGGAAACCCTGCCGATGATGCTGGCTCCCTGGGTGCTGCTCGCACCGGCGGCCCTGGGTGTGGTGGGGATGCCGCGCATCCATGCCGCCCGGTCCGGATGGCGGCGACTGCTACCGCACCGGCCGACCGCCGAATCGGTCTCGATGCGGGGTGCGACCTCGCCGGCGGCGAGCGCCCTCGCGTTGGCGCTGATGGGGTCGGTCAACGCGGTCGCGACCGTGGCAGCCTTCCTGCCCGCGGCACTGTGGTGGGCGTCGTATCGCCCGAATCGGACCTGGTGGCGGTTCACCCGGGCCTGGATTCCGCTGCTGATCCTGGGCACCTTGTGGTGGGTGGTACCGCTGCTGGTGCTGGGCAAGGTGAGTCCGCCGTTCCTGGACTACATCGAATCCTCCGGCGTGACGACCCAGTGGGCGTCGCTGGGTGAGGTGTTGCGCGGCACCGACAGCTGGACGCCGTACGTCTCACCGGAGCGGATCGCGGGTGCGGTGCTGGTCACCCAGCCCGCGGCGGTGCTGGCGACGGGCGTGCTGGCGGCGGCCGGAATGGCCGGGCTGGCGCTGCGTTCCATGCCGGCGCGCGGGCGGTTCACGCTCGTCCTGATCGCCGGCCTGGTCGGCATCTGTGCCGGATATGCCGGACAGCTGGGCGGCCCGTTCGCCGAATCGGTGCGGATCTTCCTGGATTCCGGCGGTGCCCCGCTGCGCAATGTGCACAAGCTGGAACCACTGATCCGGATCCCGCTGGTGATCGGGCTCGCCCATCTGCTGCGGCGGGTGCCGCTGCCCGCCTCGGTGCCGATGCCCGTGTGGCGCAGCGCCTTCGCCCATCCCGAGCGCAACCGCATGGTCGCGGTGGCGGCGCTGCTGCTGGCGGCGCTGGCGCTGTCGACCTCGTTGGCATGGACCGGCAAACTCGCCCCGCGCGGCGCCTACGACAAGGTGCCGGCGTACTGGCAGCAGACCGCGGACTGGTTGGCGCGCAACGCTTCCGACACCCGGGCGCTGGTGGTGCCCGGAGCACCGTTCGGCAGTCAGATCTGGGGCCTGACCCGCGACGAACCGCTGCAGGCTCTGGCTCGCACGCCGTGGGCGGTGCGTGATGCCGTGCCGCTCACGCCGCCGGGCGCGATCCGGGCGATGGATTCGGTGCAGCGGCTGATCGCCGACGGCCGGCCCTCGACCGGGCTCGCACCGACACTGATCGATCAGGGCATCGGAATTCTGGTGCTGCGCAACGATCTCGATCCCGATACCTCCCGCTCCACCCGGCCGATGCTGGCGCACGCGGCAATCGAGGGTTCGCCCGGCATCACCAAGGTCGCCGAATTCGGCAACCCGATCGAGGTGGGCCACGGTGACGGTCTGGTCGCCGACGGTGATCTGCGCCCCACGTATCCGGCGATCGAGATCTACCGGGTGAGCGCCGGTGACCGCGGTGATCCTGCCGAGATTCGCAGTGGTCCCGGCGCTCCGGCGAGTTTCCCGGGGGCACGGACGGTGCCGCTGCCTTCGGTTCCGGTGGTGCAGGGCGGGCCGGAAGTGCTGGAACGGCTGCGTCGCAACGACTCCGAAGCGAACGGTCCCGCGCTGCTGGCCGCCGATGCCGCACGCGCCGGACTGACTCCGGTCGCGACCACGATCACCGATACGCCGATGGATCGGGAGGCCGATTTCGGACGGGTGGACAACCACAATTCGGCGCTGCGCGCGCCCACCGACGCCCGCCGCACCCACAATCTGGTACCCGACTACCCAGTGCCCGGCGCGCAGCCGGTGCAGGGACAGTGGTCCGGCGCGACCGTCACGGCGTCCAGTTCCGCGGCCGATGCCACGCAGCTCGGCGGAGCGGCGCCCGGCAGTTCGACCGCCGCCGCCTTCGACGGGGATCCGAGCACCGCGTGGTTGAGCACCAGCGCCGAACACGCTGTCGGGCAATGGCTGCGACTCGACCTCGACCATCCCATCGAAGCCGGTGCCCTGCAGGTCACCACGAGCCCCGCCGCGATCGGCGACCCGGTGAAGTGGATCGAGGTGCGCACCGCTAACGGGACGGTGGCCGCACGAATATCGGAACCCGGTGCGCCGGTGTCGGTTTCGTTGCCGCCGGGCCGTACCGACTGGCTCACCATCACCGCGACCCGCACCGAGAACGGCACCGGCGGTGGGCAATTCGGCATCAGCGAAGTTCAGCTGTTCGACTATTCGAACCGTGACGCACCGACGCCCGTGACGATTCGCCACCACACGGTGCTACCGCCCGTTCCGGCCGGAACGCCGGTGCGCGGCTGGAATCTGGGACAGGAATTTCCCGGCCGCAGCGGATGTTTCGATGCGCCGGATCGGGTGCGCTGCAGTAAGGGCCTCGCGCTACCCGCCGAGGAGCCGGGCGCCTTCGAACGCACTCTCGGTGTGCCGGACCCGATGACGGTCGCACCGCGACTGACTCTGCGCACGCGACAGGGCCCCGCACTGGAAGGCTTGCTGACCGATCCGGAGCGGCCCATCGCCCGCGGCAAGGCCGACGTGGGCGATCTGCGCGGTTCGGCCTTCGCGGCGACCGACGGCGATCCGCGCACCAGCTGGATCGCGCCCGAGGACACCGTGCGCAATCGCACCGGCGCCAAACCGACACTGACGATTCAGCTGCCGCGACCGGAACTGGTGACCGGCCTCGAGGTCACCCCGCCGATGGGCGCACTGCCCGCGCGACCGACCTCGATCGCGGTCAATCTCGGGGACGGGCCGCAGGTTCGCGAGGTTCCGCCCGCGCCGAAGGGACGCGATCCGGAGGCGACGGCCGACTCACCGGGCCGAACCTCGCCGACCGCCACACCGCCGCGCAACGCGCCCGCCCCGGAGCCCAAGTCGACCGACACCCCCGCGCCGATGTCGGCGCCGCCGACTCCGGTGCGGCTGGAGTTGCATCCGTACGTCACCGACCACATCGAGCTCAGCATCGATACCTGGAAGCCGGTGCTGGACCGGACCGCCCTCGGGCTCACCCAGGAGCAGCCGCCGGGCCTGGCGGAGGTGTCGGTACTCGGACCGGACTACCCCGCGCCCGCCCCCGGCGATCGGCCGGTGACCGTCGACTGCGACCACGGCCCGACCATCGCGGTCGCCGGGCGGGTTTTGCACACCAGCGTGACCGCGACGGCCGATGCGTTGCTCACGGGAAAGCCGGTGTCCGCCACCGTGTGCGCTCCCGGCGACGGCGGCGCCCCGGGGACGGCCGACCTCCCCGCCGGTTCCGTCGACGTCACGGTCGCCCCGACGGAGCTGTTCTCGGTCGACGAACTGCGGTTGGACAACACGGCTTTCGCGGCCGACGGCTCCGACTCGCCCGAATCCCTCGCTCCGGGGTCGCCCGAAGACGCGGGTCGCCCGGTCGGCATCGATGCGCCGGCCGGCGATCGCCTGCTGGTCCTGCCACTCAGTACCAATGTCGGCTGGACCGCGCACACCGGGGACGGCCACGCGTTGCGGCCCGTCGTGGTCGACGGGTGGAAGCAGGGGTGGGTGATTCCCGCCGATGCGCACGGCCCGGTGACCGTGGGGTTCCCGATCGACCGCTGGTATCGCCTGGCCATCTTCGGCGGATTGCTGTTGCTGATCCCGCTGGCACTGTTGGCTCTGCCGGTTCCGAGACGACTGCGTAAACGGTTGTGGCACAACGGCGATGGTCGCCGCGCCCCCGCCCTGTCGGCGGCCGAGTCGCCCGCCCCGGCGGACGGCGAACCCGCGACGACCTACGACCCACCACCTCGGACCTGGAACAGTTGGTGGCTGGGTGCGGCCGGTGTGTCGATCGCCGCGTTCCTCATCTCCGGTCCGATCGGAACACTCTGCGCTGCCGCAGGTTTGGTTGCGGTGCGGCTGCTGCCGAAGGCGCCGCTCGTTCTCGCGGTCCTCGCCGGGGCCGGAACGATTCTGGGTGAAGCCGCGCTCTCGACCGGGCCGTGGCGTTCGGCCGAGGCCTATATGGGTGGCTCGCTGTGGACGCAGTTCCCGGCGCTGGTGGCGGTGGTCGCCGTGGGCGTCGCCGCACTGCCCGCGCGCACACCGCTCCGGCGGGCGCGTTCCACTAACCGAACCGGCGTTTGACCCACTGCCGCACCGGTTCTTCGACCAGCGCGTAACTCGCGGCGGCCAGCGGCATCGTGAAGGCGACCGTCAATGCCAGCACATGCAGGAACCCGCCGTTGAACGGGATGAATCCGAAGATCGGGAACATCATCGCCAGCACCACCAGATGCCAGATGAAGATGCCGTAGGACCAGCGTCCGATCGTCAGCGCCAGGCGGCTCTCCAGAAAGCGGTGCCGCGCGACACCGACCACGAGCGGGGCGAGCAGGCCGAAACAGATCAAGGCCCCTAGACCCATTTTCATCGCGTACTGCCACGCCGCGGCGCGGGCCAGTCCGGCGGGACCGGCCAGATCGGTCGCCGACAGCGCGAACGCGACCGCGGCGACCGACCACATCAGCCGGCGGTCGCCGAGCGGGCGTTGCCAGCGCGGGGTCACCTCCCCGCTGCGGGACCGCGCGGCGAGGACCTCGGCCAGTTCGGCCAGCACCATGCCGGCCGCGAACCACGGCAGATATCCGGGCAGCCAATTGTCGGCGTGGATGGCGTCCGGGGTCGGCACCGGCAGGAAATTCCAGCCCAGGCACAGCAGTCCCATCGCGGTCACCGCGAACACCCGCTGCCGTGCCGCCGCGCCGCGCAACCGGACCAGCGCCCAGGCCAGCAGCGGCAGCATCAGATAGAACGCCACCTCCACCGACAGACTCCACATCTGGGTGAGACCGTCGGTCAGGGTCAGCGGAACGAACACCTGCACCAGGATCAGATTCGCCCCCCATACCCGCAGCCCGGCCGAATGTGCCGCCGACGGCAGCAAAGTGAGCGCCACGCAGACCACGACCCAGTAGGCGGGCAGGATGCGAGCGGCCCGGTGCAGCAGATAGCGCCCGGCCCGAGGGGCGGTGCCCAGGCCGCGGGCCGCTGCGGCGTGCGGGCGCCACAGCAGGAAACCGGAGAGACCGAAGAATACGGCGACGGCCATGTCGAACCGTTCCCACACCCGCCCGATCACCGGCGTCGCGGTGGCGCCGGTCTGGAAGGCCACGTGCGTCAGCACCACGCCGAGGGCGGCCAGTCCGCGCAGCCCCTCCAGCGCGGGAACGAATCTCCGGGTTCCGGGAACCGGCGGAGCGGGACGCGACGCCGCGGCAACCGGCACGTCGGTGCTGGATGTGGCGATTTCTGGCGTTGCGGTCATCGCGATCCAGTGTGCCCTGCCGGGTTCGCCGGCGCCTCGTGTGGCTCCCCGCGCCCGCGGACTCGAACCGCGACTCGCCGGACACTCGTACTTTTTCGGAGTGTTTTCCGCACTCAGCTCGCCAGGTTAAGGTGCCGGACTGTTAGTGTCGGGGCTCACGAGTGCTTGTGTTATGACCGCACCCGGTTATGAGCGCACCCGGACGAGGCTTGTTCGACGACGAGGAGAGTTTGCATGGCACTCAGTGCCGGTACCAAGAGGACGGTGGCCTGCCTGCTCGTGGGACTCGGTGCGCTGTTGATCGTCGCAGCGATACTGGTCCCGACGTATGGGGTGAGCCAATTGGCCAAAACTCCCCTCGACCTCGAGATCACCACCATCGCATCCAACAAGCCCGACGCCCCGAGCGAGGTGCTGGATTCGAAAACGCTCCTCACGGGCGAGGGTCCGGCGGTGGTCGACAAGAACGTCGGGCTCATCTCGCAGCGCTTCCTCACCGTCGAGGAACCGTCCGGCAAGACCAACATGACCATCCAGGCCGGTCAGACGCTGCGCCGCAAGGACAAGACGGGCGACACCGGCCTGCTGTCGGCGATCATCGACCGCGTCACCATCAACCGCAAGACCGGCCAGCCGATCGACGACGACCCCAACGGCTCGATCGCCACCACCGTCGACAGCAAGGGCAACAGCGTCGCGGATCCGGTGCAGCACACCGGCCTCCAGTACCGCTTCCCATTGGGAACCGAGAAGACGACCTACCCGTACTTCGACATCAACGCCCGCAAGTCGTTCGATATGAAGTTCGTGGAGGAGACCGAGATCAACGATCTGAAGGTCTACCACTTCCGCCAGCAGGTGCCGGCCACCGATCTGTCGAAGGTCACGTCCTCGCCGACCAACCGGCTCACCTTCCCGGCCGCCAAGTGGGGCGTCCCGGGCGAGGGTGACATCACGATGAACCGCTTCTACACCAACACCCGCGACGTGTGGGTGGAGCCGAAGACCGGCACCGTCGTGAACGGCTCCGAGCAGCTGCACCAGTACTACGCGCGCAGCGCGGACAAGCCCGAGGTCACCGCGATCAACACCACGCTGACCTTCGATCCCGACACCGTCCGCTCGCAGTCCGACGAGGCCCGCAAGTATATGGATCAGCTGTCGCTCTACGGCCGCACGCTGCCGATCATCTTCGGTGTGCTGGGCGCGATCTCGCTGATCGCCGGCCTGATCCTGGGCCTGCGCGGCGGCGACGGCACCTCGAAGCCGGGCCGTCTGGTCAAGAAGCCGCAGACCACCCCGCCGAGCGACAAGCCGGGGCAGGCGTTCTCGGAGGCTCCGACGCAGCAGATCGACATCAGTAAGAACCGCTAGGCTTCCGCTCGCACAGTGGCTCCCCGGTTGTCGGACCGGGGAGCCACTGTCGTATTCCGGGCGCTACCGTGCGGCCGGCCGAGCGGCGGGCTGCAGGCGGAAGGTCAGGGCCTCCATCAGGGATTTGCGCTGGGTCTTCTGCACCGCCGCGATCCGCCACCGGCCGTCGGATTCGCGGACCACCGTGTAGGTGGCGAGTTTGCCCAGTTTCTTCGCCTGTCCCTTCGCCGATTCGCCGCGAGTGACGACCACGGCGGTATCGCTGCCGTAGTGGCGGATCTCGACGATGTCGACGGTGAGCCGGGTGCCCTTCAGGAAGCTGTCGAACAGCGCCTGATGCGCGCTGCCGATCTCGGACCCGCCGTGGTAGACGCTGCCCAGGTAGGTGACGTCGGTGGCGTCGGCGGTGAAACACGCCCCGTAGGCGGCGCCGTCACCGCGATTCCACGCGTCCCGGCTGCGCTCGATGAGGGCGCGGATGGCAGTGGTGTCGGTGGCGGTCATGAGCGTTCCCTCTCGTGATATTCTCTGCTTAGAAGATTTTTCTTCTTTGAAGAAGTCTCTTTGTTGAGGAAGAGATTATGAGAGAGGTGCGCCTGGTGTCAACAGCAAGCCGCGACAGCGAGGTCTTTCGGCGCTATCTGAGTTCGGTGGTGCTGCATGCCCAAGCGGGGGCGAAAGCGGTCGGGCTCGGGGCCACCGACCTCTACGCGCTGAACATCCTGGAATTGAGCGGGGCGATGACGCCCGGCGAACTCGGCGCCCGCACCGGGCTCACCACCGGACCCACCACCCGCCTGATCGATCGCCTGGAACAGGGAGGTTACGTGCGCCGGGCGCCGGATCCGGCCGACCGGCGCAAGGTCATCGTCGAACCGGTGGACCGGCCCGCCGGCCTGGACAGCGCCCTGGCCCCCGCGCGCCGCCGAATCGGCGAGATCGTGCGCGGCTACACCCCCGAACAGCGGGAATTGCTGTTCGACTATTTCGCGCGCGCGGCCGAGGCGTACCAGCGCGCGGCCGAGGACATCACCGCCGAGGACGTCACGGAGTCGGACGCATAAGCCGCGCCGACCCCGATGTCACTCGGCCGACAACGGCGAAAGCCGTTCTCCCACAGCAACATCGGTGGCAGCGCGCGGATCGCAACGTACGGTCCGGATCACGACGGCGACCACCAGCGCGGTGACCGTCGCGGCGACTCCGGTGGCCAGCGCGATCAACACGGGCAGGCTGCGTACGAACGGCACGGCGACGCCCACTTCGACCGCCAATCCGATCCAGATCACGACGGCCGGCGCCGTGCGGTCGGCGGCGATGGCCGACAGCAGGGCTCCCTGGAGCACCGCCAACAGCGCGCCGGCGAGCGCGAACAGCCACAGCAGATCCTGGATCGGCGCATAGTCGCGCCCGGCGAACAACGGGGCCAGCGGCGCCAGCACGGCCGCACCCGCCACGGCGACCAGCCCGACCGCCCCCAGCACGCCGAGCGCGGAACGCAGCGCACGCACGGAATGCTGCGGTTGCGCCATCCGCGGATACAGCACGACGCCGACGGCCTGCGGCAGCCAGAAAGCGATCTTGGTGGCGATCGCACCGAGGGCGTAGCGGCTGGCGTCCGCCTCGTCGAGCACGATGCGGGCGACGATCAGATCCGCGGACGAGAGCGCCATCAACGCGGCTTGAACCTGTGCGGCGCGCAGGACCGCGCCCACGCCGGCGGCCCGCACCGCCCCGGCCCGCGCACCGGTTCCCCGGGCCTCGCCGGCAACGGGGGCCTCCGCGACTTCGGCCGCGTCCGGCGGCAACGGGGGCGAGCCGGCATCCCTCGCCGAGAGTGCGAGGCGCGCGATCCGGTTCGCCGCAACGGTGGCCACCAGCAGGCCGAGGGCAGCGCCCCAGAGCGCGGCAGCGGCACCCGCCCCGACGGCCAGCGCGATCAGCGCCGGAGCTACCCGGGCGATCGCCGAACCACCGAGAACGATTGCGAGCGAACGGAATCGGTTCGTTCCCTGCAGAATGCCCTGCTCCCCGGAGAGCAGTACCAGCACCGGCGCCGCGATCAGCGCCCCGCCCGCGGCGGGTGCCGGCACGTGCAGCAGCACCGCGACGAGGGGTATGAGCGCGAGTGCGACAACCGCCACGATCAGCGCGCAGCGCCGGGTCAAACCGCGCACCGTCGCCACCGCGGCGCCGCGCACCAGCTCCCGTGCGACCACATTCTGCAGGGCCAACGCCGGCACCGCGGCCAGCAACTGCACGGCCAGCAGGCTCGCGAAGGCGCTGTAGCCGGCCACGCCCAGCCAGCGCCCGGCCAGCAGTTGCAGCAGATAGCCGGCGATATTCGCGGTCATGGCCCCAGCGGTCACCAGGGTCATATCCGCGACCACGGGTAGACGGCGCAGGGCAGGCATCCCGCCATGCTCCCACCTCGTCCCCGCCCGGAACAGCCGAGGCCCGCCGGTACGCCGTCGGGCGGCTGTTTTCAGTCCTCGTCCGCCAGCTGGCGCCGCACGTCGAGCAGATGGTGGCGGACCTCGTGGACGGTGTGGACCGCCACCCAGCGCAGTTCGCGCTCGACGCGATCGGGGTAGTTGTACAGAACGCGGCGGTCCCAGTCGTCCTCGGCGAGGCGGTCGAGCACATTCGCGAGCAGTCGCGCCGACACGAGCAGTTCCTGCGCCACGTCGGCGGGATCCTGGTCGGCGTAGCCGTCGTGATCGGCACGTTCGTCGCGGCCCATGGTGAGCAGGGCCGGGCGGTCGGTGCGGCGCGCCAGCAGGACGCGTTCCCGCTGCACGAGCAGGACGTCGCGGACGTGGCAACCGTACTCGAGCGGCGACCACAGCTGCGGAAGGCGGCGACGCTCCGCGTCGGGGCAGTCGTTCAGGGTCGCCGCCAGCTCGGTGACGCCCGCGACGATCGCGCCCGCGGCCTGCGGCGACTCGGCCGGCCGGTACTCGAAACCGCATTCGGCGCATCGATCCATGAACAACCCCTCATCTCGCCGCGTTGACACCATCTCACTGAGACCATACCTTTAGTATCAACGATACGGTCTCAATGTGAGGGTTGGCTATGTCGATCGAAGCGAACAAGGACGTCATTCGCCGATTCATGAAGGTCGGCGACGCAGCGACCAGGGATCTGGCGGCAATCTGGGACAGCTTCACGCCGGATTGCACCTTCCCGACCCTCGCCGCCCGCACCGGTCGCGCCGATTTCACCGTGCAGGACTACCGCGCGTTCCTGCTCGACTACTTCCGCGCGCTTCCCGATGCCACCTTCACCGTGGACGAGCTGATCGCCGAGGACGACCGGGTCTGGGCCCACATCACGATCCGCGGCACCCATTCCGCGGAATTGCGCGGCGTCCCGGCGACCCACCGGCCGGTGCAGTACACCCAGCTCGGCCTGTACACGATCCGCGAGGGGAAGATCGCTCGGGCTCGTGCGGTATTCGACGACGTGACGTTGCTGCGCCAGATCGGCGTGCGAGTTCAGTAGCACCGGACGGGCGACCGTCGCCGGCATTGCGGCCGACGTAGGGTGACTCAGCGTGACCGGGGCTCGAGAACACGGCGACGACACCAGAAGCTCGCAGCTGCCTGCGGCCGCCGCGCCGAGGTGGGCTCGGATCGTTCCCGTGGCCTACAGCCTGGCGCTCGCCCTGATCGTGGTCGGGCCGCTGCTGGCGCCGGGTTATCTGCTGCTGCGCGACGGCGTGAGCACGCCCCGGTCGTATCCGACCGATGCGGCACTGGGCCTGGGTGACGCGGCGCCGCGGGCCGTGCCACAGGACGGATTGCTCGCGGCACTGTCGGTGGTGGTGGACGGCGGGATCGTCGTCAAGGCCATCCTGGTGCTGGCACTCACGGCCGCCGGATGGGGTGCGGCCCGGCTCGCGCACACCCTGCTGGGGGTCTCCCTGGCTCCCCGGCTCGTCGCCGCGACGGTCGCGATCTGGAATCCCTATGTCGCCGAACGGCTGCTGCAGGGACATTGGAGCCTGCTGGCCGGATACGCGGCACTGCCCTGGACCGTCGTCCTCGGACAACGGATACGGACCGGCGGCGCCCGGGAGCCGGCCGGTGAGGGAGCGGAGCGGACCACCGACGATCACCGGCCCCGTCGGGGGCTACCGGCCGCCGCCGCGCCGTGGTCGATGCTGGGCGGCGTCCTCGCCGCGGCGGGTTTGACCCCGACCGGTTCGCTACTGGCGGGCGTGCTGGCGATTCTCACGGTGGGCCGGCGCAATGTCGTCGGCGCGGTGGCGCTGTGGCTGGTGAGCGCCAGTCCGTGGCTGGTGGCTACCGCACTGTCCGGTAGCGGGGCCGAACCGTCCGATCCGGCGGGGGTGGCGGCCTTCGCCGCGCGGGCCGAACCGGGGCTCGGCACGCTGGGGAGCCTGGCCGGACTCGGTGGGATCTGGAACGGCGAGGCGGTACCCGGCTCCCGGACAACGCTTTTCGCGGTGTTGTCGACTCTCGTCCTGCTGGCGATCGTCGTCTCGGGCGTGCGCGCGGTGGCAGCCCGGGGTGAACGATCCACGCGTTATCCCCGGCGGATGTTGCTGGTACTGGCCGCCGTCTGCATCCTGCTGCCGGCCCTGGGGGCTACGGGGTGGGGGCTCGCCATCGGCGAATCCCTGATCGCGCGCATCCCCGGCGCCGGACTGCTGCGCGACACCCAGAAATACGTCGCCCTTGCCATGCCCGCGTACGCCCTGTGCGCGGCGGCGGGCTGTCGCGCCCTCGCCGCACTCGGCCGCCGACACAGCACGGAGATCGCGAAACAGACTGCGCCACAAGCGGACCAGACGAATACGAGCAGCCCGTCGGCAACGCCGTCACCACGAGCGGCGGATGCGGACCGACCGTCGAACGCTGGTGGCGAGCCGGTGCAGACCGAACCTGTTGCCGCGCAACCGCTTACCGCCCTGCTGTTCATCGCCGCGCTGATCCTCACCCTTCCCGACCTGGCGTGGGGAGTGGGCGGAGCACTGCGACCGGTGCACTACCCGCCGGCGTGGCAGCGGGTCGCCGCGGTGGTCGACGGTCCCGGTGACGTCGCCGTATCGCCCGCGGGGATGTTCCGCGTATTCCCCTACAGCGGACGGGTGCCGGTGCTGGATCCGGCGCCGCGCATGCTGCGGTCGGATGTTCTGCAGACAGGGGTGCTGCCGGTCCGGGGCCGAGTGGTGGCGGGCGAGGGGGCACGGGCCCAGCGAGTGGAAAACCTTCTGCTCCGGGGAGCGGCACCCGCCGACCTCGCCGCCCACGGCGTCGGGTGGATTCTCGTCGAACATCGCACGCCGGGAGCGGTCGGCGATGCGAAGACCACGCTGGGCGCGCTACAGCCGGTGTACTCCGACGCCGATCTGACGCTGTACCGCGTACCGGGCGCACGGGACGTGGCCACGGCCACCGCCACCGACCGCACCGTAGCCGTCGCCGCGCACGCGCTCTGGGCCGCTCTGCTCCTGGCCGGCCTCGTCGCGGCGCCGGCCGACAGGCGACGGAGGAGATGATCCACACGGATCGACAGGCGTGCCGTCGGCCGGCAGATATCGTCCGCTGATCAGCGCAGAGTCGGCGCGACGCGGTCGTCTCGCAGCGGCGCCGACGTCGCAGCGGCCACCGTCGCACGTCCCGTCACCAGCCCCGAGATGAACCGCCTCCGGGCGGCAGCGGCCAGGACCTCACCGACTCCGGTACCCGTCTGCTCCCAGGAGAACTCGCGAGCTCGCGTACGAGCCTTCTCCCCCATGACAATTCGCGCCTCGGAGTCGGCGAGCAGTTCCCCGACGGTCTCGGTGAGCTGGCTGGAGTCGTCCACCAGCACCCCGGTCACGCCGTCGACGATGGAGTCGGTGAGCCCCCGTGAACTGCGGTAGCCGATGGTCGGGACGCCGTGCTGCGCGGCCTCGATCACCGCGAGACCCCACCCTTCCTTGCGGGAGGGCAGCACCTGAACCCAAGCGCGGGAAAGCAATTCGTGCTTGCGCGCTTCGTCGACGAAGCCGTGGAATTCCACCGCGTCGGCGATACCCGAGCGATGCGCGCGGTCTTTCAGATTGTCGGCCCACCAGCCGTCGCCGATCACGTCGAGGCGCAGACCGGGCAGGCGGTCGCGCAGACCCGCGACGACGTCGAGCGCGTCCTCGATCTGCTTGTGCGGCACCAGCCTCGACAGCACGACGATGCTCGGATACGGGGTGCGGGTCGATTCGCCACCGGTCGGCGCTTGCGCGGGTACGGGTTCGGCACCGTTACGCACCACCGCGATTCGCGTCGCATCGACCCCGAGCGAGGCGAGCTCCTCCGCGGAGGGCAGCGATACGGTCAGATATTGGTCGCGCCGATGGACCCGCGGGGACAGTCGCGATTCGATCCACCAGCCGATCCGCCCGACCACGCGACCCGCCACCGGCCACTGCTCCCGATGGCCGTGGTGCACCAGGACTACCGAGGGCGCCCCGGAGACCGTCCGGGCGAAGAACGGAATGCCGTTCTGGGTGTCGATCACCGCGTCCGGCCGCACTCCGCGCAGCGGGCCGAAGCCCAGCCGCCCGGCCGCGATGGCGGCCAGCGCGCGCGGATAGACGGTGAAGCGCCCGCCGGCCCGGCTGATCTCGATGCCGTCGATACGCTCCCGGCGCGGCGCGCCCGGATAGTGCGCGGTCCGCAGCGTCACCTTCACCCCGCGTGCCGCCAACTGCGCACCCACCTGCTCGAGATACCGCTCGCTCCCGCCGCCCTGCGGATGTCCCGTATCGCGCCAGCACAGCAGCAGGACTTCCCGCACGTCAGCACTCGGGTGGGCCTCGTTCTCGCCGCCGCCGGGCCCACAGAGCTGCGCCACGGCAGCGCGCTCGCGAGGGCCGATTTCGGGCACGGCAGTTCTCCAGATCGTTCACGTCGGACGACAGTGGGGTCCACCATAGCCGCCGACGGCCGTTCCGGGTCGCTGCGGTGGCCGCATAGACTGGCGCGGCCATGCTTCGATCCGACGCAACCGGACCGCGTCCCCGCTTCGCGCGCCGGGCCACCCTTCGCCGTTCACTGCGCCTGTTGGGCAGTTTCCGCTTCGAACAAACCGATCCGGCGCGGTTCTACGGCGGGATCGCCGCCGATACCGCCGACCTGATCGCCGATTTCTATCGCGATCTGACCGGCCGGGACCTCAGCGGCACCGTGATCGTCGACGTGGGCGGGGGCCCCGGCTACTTCGCGGACGAATTCGCGGCGGCAGGCGCGCGCTATCTGCCGATCGAACCCGATCCGACCGAAATGCACGCCGCCGGGCTCACCGTCGCCGGCGCGGTCCGCGGATCCGGAATGGCGCTGCCCATCCGCGACGACGCCGTCGACATCTGTCTTTCCTCGAATGTCGCCGAACATGTGCCACAGCCGTGGGTGATGGCCGACGAGATGCTGCGTATCACCAAACCGGGCGGTCTGATGGTGCTTTCCTACACGGTGTGGCTCGGACCGTTCGGCGGGCACGAGACCGGCCCGTGGCACTACCTCGGCGGTGAGTTCGCGGCCCGGCGCTACACCCGCCGCACCGGAAAGCAGCCCAAGAACCGCTTCGGCAGCTCCCTGTTCGCCGTCAGCGCCGCCGACGGGCTGCGATGGGCGCGCGAAACCGGCGGCCGGGCCCGGATCCTCGCCGCTTTCCCCCGCTACCACCCGCGCTGGGCGTGGTGGGTGACGCGCATACCGGGCGTGCGGGAACTACTGGTCAGCAATCTGGTCGTCGTCGCGACCAAACCCCTCCGCTGAGCCGCATCCGGATCTACTCGGGCCGATCTACTCCAGCCATCCCCGCCGACGGGTGCGCCGCGCCGGTTCGCTCCACGGCGGCTCCTGCATGGCGAGGCCGACGGTTTCCAGCGGGGTCAGGCCGACGCGGTCGGCGAGTGAGCGGACCGCCGCCACCGCCTCGGCCGCCTGCAGCGCCGCCGTCGCCTGTTCGAGCGTCAAGGTCCGGCCGGGCAGAAAGGACACCACCCAGCCCCCGGTACCGACGGACCTTGCCTGATGTGGGGTCTGATCACTGGTCATCAGCGATCGGCCGACCACGTGCACCGCCATGATTCGGACTCCCCTGCGATTGCATCTGTAAAATCGTCCGGCAATGTTGCTCTAAGCATGCTCTGCAATCACAGGAAACGCAATAGTGCGTTTTGCGAAAAGCGAACCGCGAGGTAGGATTTCGCGCCTCCCGGCTGGGCGATCGGTCCGGGATGTCCGCTGCGCGCAGTACGTGACGCCAGGGACTGTGCGCCGAATCAATTCTCGGACAAGCGAACTCGCAGCACCGGCTGCGGATTTTCGTGCGGGCGCGGCGCGGCGAGGTCGATGTCGACCTGCCATCCAGGGGGGAGTACGGCCTGCAAGCGGGCCGCGGCACGCTGCAGCGGCGTACTCGCCGCCGTCGGCGTGAAGTCCGCTTCCGGATCGGCCCACCGCGCGCCGGCTAATCCCGAGACAGCATCGAACCCGAGTTCTGTCATGCCTACACCCACCTCCCACATACCCCGACCGGTCGGCCAGACAACGGAATCCACGAGCACCTGCAAGCAGTCAGTTCAGCCGAGTAGTTAATTCCCCGCAACCACGGGGAGTATTCGTGAGATGCAGAACACAATCAGAATAGGACAAGCGCGCCATTCCGCACGCGGAACCGCGGAAATGACGAGCCGCCCGCCCCGTCGCAAAGACGGTGCGGGCGGCTCGCTTTCGTCGTTCGGTGAACGGCGTCGTCCGACTAGCCCAGGCGCTGCTTGAGCGCCTCGAATTCGTCACGCACGCCCGAGGGCAGCTTGTCGCCGACGAATTCGAACCACTCCTCGAT
This sequence comes from Nocardia sp. AB354, assembly GCF_049538315.1. Classification (NCBI taxonomy): domain Bacteria; kingdom Bacillati; phylum Actinomycetota; class Actinomycetes; order Mycobacteriales; family Nocardiaceae; genus Nocardia; species Nocardia sp. AB354. The sequence goes on from NZ_JBMVFU010000004.1 coordinate 154,668, forward strand.
CAGCGGGATCTCCTTGCGCCACTCGTCGAGGTCGACCTTCAGCGAGGCGTCGACGTCGGCGGGGTCTACGTCCAGACCCTCGAGGTCCAGGTCGCCGGCGGTGGGCACATTGCCGATCGCGGTGGCCTCGGCCTCGGCCTTGCCCTCGATCCGGTTGACGATCCACTCCAGCACGCGGGAGTTCTCGCCGAAGCCCGGCCACAGGAAGCGGCCGTCGTCGCCGCGGCGGAACCAGTTGACGTAGAAGATCTTCGGCAACTTGGTGGCGTCGGCGTTCTTGCCCAGGTTGATCCAGTGGTTCATGTAGTCACCGACGTGGTAGCCCATGAACGGCAGCATGGCCATCGGATCGCGGCGCACGTTGCCGACCTTGCCCTCGGCGGCGGCGGTCTGCTCGGAAGACATTGTGGCGCCCATGAATACGCCGTGTTGCCAGTCGAAGGACTCTGTCACCAGCGGGATCGTGGTCTTGCGGCGGCCGCCGAACAGGATCGCCGAAATCGGCACGCCCTGCGGGTCGTCCCACTCCGGGGCGAGGGTCGGGCACTGCGACATCGGCGTGCAGTAACGCGAGTTCGGATGCGCGGCAAGCGTTTCGGTCTCGCGCAGGTACCAGTCGTTACCCTTCCAGTCGATCAGGTGGTCGGGCTCGCCCTCGAGTCCCTCCCACCAGACGTCGCGGTCGTCGGTCAGCGCGACGTTGGTGTAGACGGTGTTGCCGGCCTCGAGCGTCGCCATCGCATTCGGGTTCGACTTGTGGTTGGTGCCGGGGGCGACGCCGAAGAAGCCGAACTCCGGGTTCACCGCGTACAGGCGGCCGTCCTCGCCGAAGCGCATCCACGCGATGTCGTCACCCAGGGTCTCCGCGCGCCAGCCCGGAACGGTCGGCTGCAGCATCGCCAGGTTCGTCTTACCGCAGGCGCTCGGGAACGCGGCGGCGACGTAGTAGTTCTTGTTCTCCGGGGAGATGAGCTTGAGGATCAGCATGTGCTCGGCCAGCCAGCCCTCGTCGTGCGCCATCGCCGAGGCGATGCGCAGCGAGTAGCACTTCTTGCCCAGCAGCGCGTTGCCGCCGTAGCCCGAACCGTAGGACCAGATCTCGCGGTCCTCGGGGAAGTGGGTGATGTACTTGGTGTCGTTGCACGGCCAGGGGACATCTGCCACGTCGCCCGTCAAAGGCGCACCGACCGAATGCAGCGCCTTCACGAACGGGCGATCGGTGCCCAGCTTCTCCAGCGCGGCCTTGCCCATGCGGGTCATCACGCGCATCGACACCACGACGTATTCGGAGTCGGTGAGCTCGACGCCGAGCTTCGGGTCCGCGGCGCCCAGCGGGCCCATGCAGAAGGGCACCACGTACATGGTGCGGCCCTTCATGCTGCCGCGGTACAGCTCGGTCATGGTGGCGCGCATCTCGTTCGGGTCGACCCAGTTGTTGGTCGGGCCGGCGTCGGCCTCGGTGCGCGAACAGATGAAGGTGCGCGACTCGACGCGGGCGACGTCGGAGGGGTCCGACAGCGCGAGGAAGGAATTCGGCTTCTTGTGCTCGTTGAGCTTCTGGAAGGTGCCGGCCGCGACCAGTCGGTCGGTCAGCCGGTCCCATTCCTCATCGGAACCGTCGGCCCAGACGACCCGCTCCGGCTGGGTGAGCTCTGCGACCTCCTGCACCCAGGCGAGCAGTCCGGCATGCTTGGTCGGCGCGGTGCCATCGGATCCGTGAAGACCAGGAATGGTCGCTGAGGTCATGAAAACTCTCCTGAGATGAGCGGCGGGCCAGAGAGCTGCCGAAACAGCTTTCAACACCAGGAAGGCCGCCGTTGGCTGTGGACATCCGCCCGGCTCGCCGAACAGCACGCCCCGGCTGGGCGGCGTACGAGAACGAGACGGACACCCGGATTCCTTAAGTAAAGAGGTTAACGCGGTGTGACGGTCGGTACGGAATGGGGTTGCTCACTCGGGACCCGGTCGAAACCTTCCCACCTCACCAGGACCGCAGCTGTGCGGAACCGGCAAACCACCACGGGGCCGGATCACCCGGCGACCGCGACCCGCAGGATCGCCAGATCGCGTTCGCATGCGGCCACTCGGGCAGGCTGTTCGGCGGCCGCGCGGCGCAGTTGCCCCTCCAGCTCCGCGACCCGGCGATCGGCCTCGACCACGCGGGCGGTGCTCGCGCGCACCACCTGTTCGGTCAGCTCGGACTCGGCCTCCACCAGGGCCGTCGCCACCCGCTGCTCCAGCTGGGCCTTCACATTGACCAGCACATCGGTCACCCATTGCCGCAGATGTGCCCGATCGGCCAGATGTCCCCGGGCCCCCACCACCCACCACGCCACGCCCGCGCCGAGGGCCAGGGTGACCGGCACGGTGGCGTAATCCAACGCCGGCACCAGCGACAACGGCGCAACGATCAACCGGCCGAGGCCGAAACCCGCCGATGCGCCCAGGGCGATCATCAGCCGATCCTCGACGCCGCGGTGGCGGCGCTCCGGATCGGGCCCGACCCGGGGTGCGGGATCGGTCGGCGGAGCCGGCGGTGAGGCGAGCGTGGGCTGTGGTTCCGACCCCGCCACGGCCTCGATCTGGCGGGCGAGTTCGGCCAGGCGGTGACGGACCACGCCGTCGAGTTCGGCGGTGGCCTGATTCACCGCCGCCTGCAGCAGATCGGGATAGCCGCGCACCGAGCGGCGGTCGAGACGGTCCAGATCGGCACGGGCGGTGGCGTTCACGGTGCGGACGCGGGCGCCGACCTCGTGCGTCAGATCGACCCGGGCCAACTGCAGCCGATTACGCAGGGCGCCCAGGGCCTGGGCGCGGCCACCGTCGCGCCCGGCCAGCGCGGCGGTACGTTCGGCGCGCAGGGCGGCGACCGCGCTGCCCGAGCGCAGCGCCTCGATCTGGCTCAGCACCCGGGCGCGGGTGTCGGCGAGCACCCGAGCGGTGACCTCGGCCAGTCGCTCGGGGCCGATCTGGGCCCCGACGGCGGCGCTGAGCTGGGCGTGCAGGGCGGCAAGGCCGGAGCGGTCCAGGAGCGCGGCGTCGCCGCTGCCGCGCGCGGCCACGGCCAGGCGCGCCGAGACCGGAAGAATCTCGGGCTCGGCGCCGAGCGCCCGGGCCAGCATGGCGGTATCGCGATCCAGTACCGAACGCCAGTCGGGATGGGCGTGAATGCCGTTCATGGCGAACAGCATTCGCGTTCCCACCGCCCGCAGGCGGGCGACCGGATCGAGCAGTGCGGCGCCGACGGCGGCGCCGGGGTCCACCAGCACGAGCGCCACCGGCGGTCCGCTGCCGGGGCCGAAATCGGTGGCGGCGACCAGGGTTGCCGGGTCGGTGACCGGATCGGTGAGCGCTACGCGCGGTTCGAAGCGGGACAGTTCGGTACGCAGCAGGGTGGTGTTGGCGTCGTCGGGACCGATGACCGTCACCGACACCGGCTGTGTCGCAATGACTTCCGCATGTGTCGCCGCGACTCCGTTCGGCGCGACGGGATTCGGGCCCGGTTCGGCGGGAACCGCGCGCAGCAGCGCGCCGCCCTGCGGATTCCATCGCTCGACGACGGCCAGCACCTCGGGATCCACCCCGCCCGCCCGCCGACTGTTCAGCTCGGCCGGCGATCCGGGTACCTCACAGTCCGGCACTACTCATCCGCTCCCACATCCGCATATATCCGTTGTGCAGCCGGATCGCGGCGCGGCGAGCGGCGGCCGGCATATCGCTGGCGGCCACCGCGCGCCAGCGTTGCGCGCGAACCAGCGCGTCGTCGGCGTCGGCCGGTGTCGCCGACGGATATCCGGCCGCGAGATGACGGACCTCCGGGCGAACTAGTCCGGCCTGCAGCGCGGTCCACAGCGCCTCGTCACCGGCCAGGTAGTCCTCGATCAGGTCGCGGGCGCGCCCACCGTCACCCTGCGGGATCGCGCGCGCGGCGATGCGAGCCAGATCGTCGAGCAGATCACCGCCGCGCAAGGCCGCGAGCTGCTCATAGCGCTGGTGCAGGCGCGCGTGCACGGGATCGATCCCACTCACGGCATGCAGCAGCTGCAGCAACTGCTGCGGTCCCAACTCCGGTTCGTGACGCAGTGCGGCCAGGGCGCAGCTCACCCCGTGCAGGCCCCAGCGCTCCAGCAGCGCCCGGCGATCGGCCACATCGGGCCCGGCCGATTGGTCGACGAACAGTTCCGGGGAGAGCGTGAGCGCCGCGCCGCCACCGGCCGCGTGGCGGCGCAGCGTGCGCAGATCGTCGTCGCTCGGGGTGCCGGCGCGGGTGCGCACGGCCAGTTCGGCGACCATCGGCGCCACCGGAACACCCAGCACGTGCGCCGCCTGATCGGCGGCCACCACCGCATCGCCCCAACGCGAGCCCACGGCATCGGCCTTGTTGAGTACGACCATCGTGGTTTCGGGCCGCAGGGATTCGAGGACGCGACGATCGGCGGCCTGCAGCGAACCCGCCAGCACGTAGACGACGAGATCGGCGTCGAGCACCGGATCCGGCACGCCCGGCTGATCCACCGGCGCGGTCTCCTCCGCCGACATCAGGGCCAACGCCCGCAACAGCGTCGATTTCCCGGCGCCGGCCCGGCCGGTCACCTGAATCCGCAGCGGCCGCCGGAAGGCCACGGCCGCGCTCGCCAGCTGATCGGCGACGCCCGGGGCGGACCCGGCGCCGACGCGCACCGTGGCGATGAGTTGCTCGAGTTCCGGTGCGGGCCCGCCGTGGTCGTTCAGCAAGCCCGGCGAAGCGCTGGTTGCAGTGGCTCTCGACACAGGTGATACCCCCTTCCGGCGGCAAATTCTGTCAGAAGACGCGGCGGTTGTCGGCACCGACCGGATTTTCACCGGCGCGCCCGATCGTCGTTGCGCCACACAGCGATGTGTAATCGATCACACGAAACCGCCTGCCCGAGCTCGCGACCGGCGACGATGGCCTGCGGCTCGACCATCACCGCAGGTGAGCGGTAATTGGCGCGGAATTGGGAATCTCTCCGGTGAAACGGTGGTTGTGCTTGTGTCACAGCATAATTCGACAGTGGTGAACTATCGGGTCATGGATTCGATCACCTACGCTGAAGCCGCCGGCGGCACCGCCGGTGCGCGGCCTCGGCGGTGTGGACCCCGGTCGGCCGTGCGCCCGTGCGCCGGCCCCGTGGATCCGAAGGAGGTTGCGATGAGCGTCAACGTCGACGTCATCGGTAACGACGGCGCCGCCGTCGCGACGAAGAACGAACGGCCGCTGCCGCCGTCGCAGGACCCCTTCTATCGCGCACCCGCCGACGCCGCCGCGCACGCACCCGGAACCGTTCTGCGCAGCCGGCCCGTGCAGATCGCGCTGCTGGGACTCATTCCGCAGCGCGTGACGGCGTGGCAGCTGCTGTATCGCAGCAACGATCTGCACGGTGACGCCGAGGTCGCGGTGACCACGGTGCTGCTGCCCGCCGATGCCGATCCGGCCGAACGCCGCCCGTTGCTGGCCTTCGAATCGGCGATCGACGCCGTCACCGAGCGATGCGCTCCCTCCTATGCACTCCGCCGCGGCGCCGTCGTCCCGGGCTCGATCACCCAGCTCGAACTGCTGCTCGTCGCCAACGCACTGCGCCGCGGCTGGGCGGTGAGCATCGCCGATCACGAGGGACCGGACGGCCGTTTCGGCGCGCCCCGGGAACCGGGCTACCGCTCGCTCGACGGCATCCGCGCCGCGATGCACTTCCGTCCGCTGGGGCTCGGTACCGACACCCCCGTGGTGGTCTGGGGCTACTCCGGTGGCGGGATGGCCGGCTCCTGGCTGGTCGAGATGGCTCCCACCTATGCGCCCGAGCTCACCATCGCCGGTGCGGTACTGGGCGCGCCGGTCGGCGATCCGGGTGAGGTGTTCATCCGGCTGAACGGTGGCCGGTACGCCGGTTTTCCCGCCATCGTGATCTCGGCGCTACGCCAGGTGTATCCGGCGCTCGAGGAGGTGCTCGACAAGCACATCACCAGCTCCGGGGAACGCCTGCTGGAACGCGCGGCTCAGCTGCCACCGATCGTCGCGCTCGCTCGGCTCGCCGGCCACGACGTCAGCAAACACCTCGATCACCCGCTGGAAGAGGTACTGAGCACCCCCGCGATGTGCGACATGTTCGACGATATGCGGCTCGGCAAGCACACCCCGCACTGCCCGATCCTGGTGATCCAGCCGCTGCACGATCGCATCATCGACGTCTCGTGTATCGATGCGCAGGTCGAGCGCTACCGCGCGGGCGGTGCCACCGTCGGCTACCTGCGCGATCGGCTGAGCGACCACTTCACGTTGTTACCGCTGGCCACGCCGCTGAGCCTGGACTGGCTGGCCGACCGCATCGCCGGCCGCCCGGTCACCGACGCCGACACCGAGACCCGGACCGTCTGGTCGGTGATGGCGTCCCCGTCGCGCTGGCGCGGACTGTTCGAGCTGGCCGGCACCGCGGGCCGGATGATCCTCGGCCTGCCGCTGGGCAGGCAGAGCGAACCGGAACTGCCGCAGACGCAGCCGCTCGCCGCCTGACGCCGGGCTCCGCCACCGCGGCAACACTTCTGACCCGGGATTTCCCTCCTCGACGCGGTCGATTGCGGCCCTGATCATCGAATACTGGACAATGGACGCCGTGAACGACGCCGCGAACGACACCGCTGGTAGCGACGGGGCCGGAGGCGGCAGCTTGCGTAACCACGAAAGCCCCTACCCCGAGCGTGAGCCCTCCCGCCTCTACCCGCGGGTAACCAGCTTCCGCTCGCGTCGTGGCGCGTTGACCGCGACCCAACAGCAATCCTGGGAGCGGATGTGGCCGCGCATCGGCCGCGAGGTGAGCGACGAGCCGCTCGACGCCGCCGCCTGGTTCGGCCGGACCGCCCCGCTGATCATCGAGATCGGCTGTGGCACGGGGACCGCGACCGCGGCGATGGCCAAGGCCGAGCCGCAGTTCGACCTGATCGGCATCGAGGTGTACAAACCCGGTCTCGCCCAGCTCGTACAGCGGATCGAGCGGGAAGGCATCGAGAACATCCGGCTGCTGCGCGGCGATGCCGTCGACGTCCTCGAGCACATGATTGCCAAGGATTCGCTAGCGGGCGTGCGGGTCTTCTTCCCGGACCCCTGGCCGAAGGCTCGCCACCATAAGCGCCGGCTGCTGCAGCCCGCGACGATGACCCTGATCGCCAGCCGGCTGCAGCGTGGCGGCATTTTGCACGTAGCCACCGACCACGCGGGCTACGCCGAACATATCGCCGAGGTGGGCGCGGGAGAACCGCAGCTCGTAGGCCTGAACGAGGCCACCGGCGGCGATGCGGAACACCCCGGAACCGATACGGTGATCGGCCTCGAACGCCCGGTGACGAAGTTCGAGAGCAAGGCGCATCGAGCCGGAAGCGCCATCACCGAGTTCATTTGGGGGAAGATCTAGATATGAGTCTCAGGGAGATGGCCCAGCCGGCCGACGAGGTTGCCGGAACAGTGCGCGGCGACGAATCGGACGTCGTCGCCGGCGCGGCGGCCCCCGCGACGCCGGTCGCCGAGCCCGCCGGGGTGCGACGGGTGCTGCTGGTGTGGGACGCACCGAACCTCGATATGGGCCTGGGCGCCATCCTCGGCGGCCGTCCCACCGCGGCCTACCGGCCGCGCTTCGACGCACTCGGCCGCTGGCTGCTGGCGCGTACCGCCGAGTTGTCCGCCGGCAGTACACAGCGCATCGAACCCGAGGCCACCGTCTTCACCAATATCGCCCCCGGGACCGCCGATGTGGTGCGTCCGTGGGTCGAGGCGCTGCGCAACGTCGGCTACGCGGTCTTCGCCAAACCGAAGATCGACGAGGATTCCGACGTCGACAGCGACATGCTGGCACATATCCAGTTACGCCGCAGCGGAGCCGGTCTCGCGGGGATCATGGTGGCCTCCGCGGACGGTCAGGCCTTCCGCGAACCGCTCGAGGAGGTCGCGGCCACCGGGGTTCCGGTCCAGGTGCTCGGATTCCGCGAGCACGCGAGTTGGGCTGTCACGTCCGATATCCTCGATTTCGTCGACCTCGAGGACATCCCGGGTGTGTTCCGTGAACCGCTGCCCCGGGTCAGCCTCGACTCGCTGCCCGACGAGGGAGCCTGGCTGCAGCCCTTCCGGCCGCTGTCCGCACTGCTCACCTCCCGCCCCGCTCAAGGAGTCGCTTAGTGTTCACCCGCTGGGGCGAGCTGGTCCACAGGTTCCGCTACACCGTGCTGGGTGTAGCGGTGGCCGCGCTTCTCGCCCTGGGGGCGTACGGGTTCGGTCTGGAAAACCATCTGAGCTCCAGCGGCTGGTTCGACCCCGGTGCGGAGTCCTCGCAGGCCGCGGTGCTCAAGGACCAGGTCTACGGTCGCGATCACATGTCCGACGTGATCGTGCTCTACACCGCGCCCGACGGTAAGACCATCGACGATCCGGAGTTCGGGCGGAAGATCACCGACAATCTCAACAGCCTGCCCAGGGACCATCCGGACCAGATCAACAAGGTCAACGTCGCCTACTGGAAGACCGAGACCGGCGACTGGAGCGCCTCGGCCACCGGTAGTAAGGACAAGAAGTACGCGTTCGCCTCGGTCGCCATCAAGGGTGACGACGACACGACCACGATGAACAACTACCGCGCGGTCAAGAACGCCTTCTACATCCCCGGCGTGGATGTCCAGCTGGCGGGCATGCAGCCGGTCGCGGGAGAGCTGAACGACACCATCGCCTCCGACCAGAAGCGCATGGAGATGCTGGCCATTCCGGCCGTCGCGATCCTGCTGTTCTTCATCTTCGGCGGTATCGTCGCCGCGGCCCTGCCGCTGATCATCGGCGGTCTCACCGTCCTGGGCGCCAACGGCATCGTCATGGCGATCACCCATGTCACCGAGGTGAACTCGTTCGTCGGGGCCGTGGTGTCGATGATCGGCCTGGGCTTGGCGATCGACTACGGCTTGTTCATAGTCAGCCGGTTCCGCGAGGAGCTGGCCGAGGGCTACACCACCCGCCAGGCCGTACGGCGATCAGTGATGACCGCCGGGCGTACGGTCACCTTCTCGGCGACCATGATCATCGCCGCCAGCGCCGGCATGCTGCTGTTCCCGCAGGGCTTCCTGAAATCGGTCGCCTACGGCACCATCGCGACCGTGCTGCTGGCCGCGCTGGCCTCGCTCACCATCCTGCCCGCGCTGCTGTCGATCCTCGGACCGCGCGTCGACGCGCTGGGATTCAAGCGGTTCCGCAAGACCAAGACCGCCGAAGAGGTCGAGAACGGTTTCTGGGGCCGCACCACGCAGTGGGTGATGAAGCATCCGCTGAAGGTGGCGGTGCCGCTGTGCATCATCCTGCTGCTGCTGATCATCCCGGTGAAGAACCTGAAGTTCGGCGGTATCAGCGAAACCTATCTGCCGCCGGACAATCCGACCCGCATGGCGCAGGAGAAATTCGACGAGATCTTCCCGCTGCGCCAGACCGACCCGATCCAGCTGGTCATCACCACGCAGAACACCGGCGAGATCAAGGCCATCCTCGACGAGGCCAGTGGCGCACCCGGACTCACCGATCCGTTCGGCACGCCCGGCATTCCGCCGAACGGCTCCGATGTCTGGGTGTCCGAGGCGACGATGGCGCCGGACGCGAACGTCGAGGACACGATCGCCTATCTGCGCTCGATCAGCGTGCCCGACGATGTGGATCTGATGGTCGGCGGCCAGCCGGTCCTGATGCAGGACAGTATCGATTCGCTGCTGGATCGCATGCCGCTGATGATCGTGCTGGTCGTCTTCGTGACCACGCTGCTGATGTTCCTGACCTTCGGCTCGCTGGTGCTGCCGATCAAGGCGGCGTTGATGAGCGCGCTGGGCCTCGGCTCCACGCTCGGCATTCTGACCTGGATCTTCGTCGACGGCCACGGCGCCGGACTGCTCAATTTCACGCCGCAGCCGATCATGTCGCCGGTACTGGTGTTGATCATGGCGGTGATCTACGGCCTGTCCACCGACTACGAGGTGTTCCTGCTCTCCCGCATGGTGGAGGCGCGCGCCCAAGGCGCGAGTACCACCGAGTCGGTGCGCTCCGGAACCGCGCAGACCGGTCGCATCATCACCGCCGCGGCACTGATCCTGCTCGTGGTGGTCGGCGCGTTCGCCTTCTCCGATCTGGTGATGATGCAGTACATCGCCTACGGCATGATGGCCGCGCTGTTCATCGACGCCACCGTGCTGCGCATGCTGCTCGTTCCCGCGACCATGAAACTGCTGGGTGACGACTGCTGGTGGGCCCCGGCCTGGATGAAGCGCATTCAGCAGCGCATCGGCCTGGGCGAACCCATCCTCGACGACGAGCGTCCCGGCACCGGCGAGGTCGTCGACCTGGTCAAGACGACGCCGGTCACCGATCCGGTGACCATGCAGCTGCCGCAGCTGCCCGACGGGACGCCGAAGGGCCCGCGCAAGCCGCGGCGGTTGAAGTTCCTGCGGGTCGACCCGGAGGCGCCGACCGAGCAGTTGGATCGCATCGATCCGGCCGCGGCCGGCACGTCCACGCGCGCGACTCGCGCCAAGAGCCCCGAGGCGTCTCGGTCCGAGGGCTCCGAGTCGTCGGCGTCGCGGACCGCGCGGTCCAAGGCGGGCGCCGGAGAGTCGACGGAATCGCGAGCGAAAGCCGTTGCTCCCCCGGCGGCCGCGGCAGCGGAAGCCGATTCGTCGGCGTCGGAGAAGCCGGTTGAGGCCGAGAAGTCGGAAAAGTCCCCGAAGCGCAAGCGTTTCGGCCGCCGCCGGTCGGACTCCGGCGCAGATGCGCCGTCGGCCGATTCGGGCAATTCCTCGTCCGGCGACAGTGATGCCGATGCCTCGGACGGCACCGGGAATCAGGCACCGCCCGCCGCCTCGGCCTCTGCCGACGCCGCCACGGTCCGCACGCCGTCCGGTCCGGAAGCCGGGCGCCCGACAACCCCGCCGCAAACGCCCGGCATCCGATCCTCCCGCGTGCTGCCTCCCTCCGGCCGGCCGCAGCCGCCTCGGCCCCCAGGCGGTCCCGGTGTCATCGGCGAATCCGGTGTCATCGGCGGTTCCTCCGCCGCGGAGGAGCCGGTCCGGGGCGCGGGAACGCCGCAACCGGCCCGCTCGGCCGATGCCGGCAGCACTCCCGGCGTGCTCGGCGCGGCCCCGATGCCGGGGCGCACCTCGCCGAATCCGGGACAGGCCCCGTCGGGCACTCCCGAACCCCAAGCGCCGCAAGCGCCTTCGGCACCGCCCTCGGTCTCGCTGCCCGGTTCGGATACCGCCCCGAACCGTGGCGTGGTGCGGCCGCCGCAGGTCGTCCGCCGCGGTATGCCGCCCCGGACGGTGCCCGCGCCGGACACCGCTCCCGACGCCACCGATTCCGTGCCGCCGACCGCTCCGGTCGGCACCACGCCGCGGGTGCTGCCGCCGAAACCGGCGAAGGTGCCGCCGCATCCGTCGGTCCGCGCCCAGCTCTATCGTCCGGACGCCCCGCCGTACCACCCTGGACAGGCTCCCGCCCAGGGCGCCGGGCCGGCGCCGGACGCCGGTCGGCCCGGCCACAGCGGACCTCCGGCCGCTCCCGAGGGGCCCGGTCGCTCGCAGCGAGTAGCCCCCGACGCCCGCCCGCCGGCCGTGCAGCCGCCGCGGCGCATCCCGCCCGATGGCATGCGGCATTCGCCTACGCGGACAACGGAATCCGGGCCCGGCAGTGTGTCTCCCGCCATGCCCCGGGAGCCGAAGGACACCGATGCGACCCAGGAGCTGCACGGGCCGGCGAATCCGGGCCACCGGCCACCGGCCGGCGGCCACAACGCACCGGCTTCGGGGCCCCGAGGCGACCTCGGCTCGCCGCACGGTCCGGGCTCGATGGGCACCGGTGAAGCCGGAGGTCCGACGGCGCCCGAGCCCGGGAATTCCACGGCCGCAACCGAATCCGATGCGTCCGGAAACCCGGCCGACCACCCCGACGCGCCGGGTGACGACAACCGCAACAACATCGAACAGTGGATGGCCGACCTGCGCTCGTCCCGTCGTCGCCCCGAGCCGGAACCGGCCGATCCCGACGACGAGGGTAAGCATCGCACCAGCGGCCGCACGGTGAGCGTCAACGAACTGCTGCGCCGCCAGAACCGCGACTGATCGACTGCGCGGGCCGGTGGCTCCGTACCGGCCCGCGCCCGCAGCTCGCGGCTCTACGATGCCCCCATGCTGAACACCGCGCGGATCGAGGCACGCGTCCCCACGCAGGATCTGGAACGGGCGAGGCGTTGGTACGCCGAGAAACTCGGTCTGGAACCCGTGGAGGAGCGCCCGGGCGGGCTGCGCTATGAGGGGGCGTCAGGGGTCTTCTGCCTGTTCGCGTCGGCCGGTGCGTCCGATGGTTCCTTCACCCAACTGGGGTTCTACGTCGACGATATCGAGAGCACCGTGGCCGACCTGCGAGAGCGCGGCGTGGTCTTCGAGGAGTACCCGGGCACCGTCGGCGGGATCATGGAGATCGAGGGGAACTACCCCAGCAAGGGACGCGCGGAACGGGGTGCGTGGTTTCGCGACAGCGAGGGAAACATGATCGGACTCGGCGAGGTCGTCGAATAGCGATCAGAACCCCGACATCAGCTTCTTCCACTGCACGCCGAACGGGTGCTTCGCGGTGATCGAGCTGAACCGGCTGCGCCCGTGCACGATGATGTGCAGCGGTCCGATCGGCGGCCCGGTGCGCACTTTGTTGTTGGCGCTGGAACCGATCAGCTCCACGCCGTTCAGGTCGACGGTCGCCTCGCCGGGCAGGATCATGGTCAGCGAGCTGCAGAAATCGTCGACCCGGATCTCGACCACCTGGGTCGACATGACGGCCTGGGTGAAATCCAGGGTGACGCCCGACAGATAGCTGTTGACGTACAGCGAGGGCGGCACCTGCCACGGCCCCTTGCGGGTGACGCCGGACAGGCGCGGACGAATCGCGGTTTCGGCCTCGGTGCGTCCGGCGGGGGCACCCCACCGCCACGTCTGAGCCGGTCCGGACGAGGCGGTCGGCTGGCCGGGATTCGGTTGTCCCGCAAGGCGAATCCCGGGCAGATCGATCAGGACGGCGTTGAGTTCGCCGCGCGTCTTGGCCGCCAGCGCGGTATCCATCCGCTCGCTGAACTCGCCCAGCGACAACATGCCCAGCCCGACCGCGCGCTGTAGCAGGGTCCCGACATGTTCGCGTTCGGCATCCGATACTCGCAGGTCACGGTCGCCTACGGCTCCCCCGGTTCCCGCGGACCCCGGGGCGGAAACGGTCTCACCACCCATGTTCACGAGGCTACCGACGCCGCGGCCGCAGCACATCAGGGCAATCCCTGATCCGGCCCCTACTCGAGGCCCTGTTCGATGGCGTACCGGGTGAGCTCGACCCGGTTGCCGAGCTGCAGTTTGCGCAGCGTCGCCTGCACGTGGTTCTCCACCGTGCGATGGCTGACGCTCAGCCTGGTCGCGATCTGTTTCGCCGACAAACCCTTCGCCACCAGCCGCAACACCTCGGTTTCGCGGTCGGTGAGGACGGGGCGCTCGGCGCTCCTATCGGCCCCCGTCCCGGCGATGCGACGGAATTCGCCGAGCACCACACCGGCCAGGCCGGGCGTGAACACCGCCTGGCCCGCGGCTGTCGCCCGCACCGCGTCGATCAGCTCGGCCGCCGACGCGCTCTTGACCAGATAGCCGCTCGCCCCGGCCTTGACGGCTTCCAGCACATCACCGCGTTCGTCCGAGGCCGAGAGCACCAGTACTCGGCTGCGCGGCGAGACGCGGAGCACTTCCGCGGTGGCCTGGGCTCCGCTGCCGTCGGGCAGTTGCATATCCATCAGGACGACGTCAGGTCGGACCGCGGCGGCCCGGCGCGCGGCCGTGCCCGCGCCGTCCGCCGTCGCCACCAGCCGGAAACCGGCTTCGGTGAGATCGCGGGACACGCCGTCGCGCCACATCGGATGGTCGTCGACCACCATCACCGAAACATCGTCTGCCGCGACGTCTTCCGATGTCCTCATCGTTGCTCCCCGTCACGTGGAATCCGGAATTCCCATTCGGTGCCGTCGGCGGTGTCGAGCAGTTCGGCGGTGCCGCCCAGCGCCTCGATCCGCCCGACGATCGAATGCGAGACGCCCATCCGCCCCTCGGCGGCCGCGGCCGGCAGCCGGCCCTGCGCGATCCCCGGCCCGTCGTCGCGCACACTGACCACCACCGCATCGCCCATATCCTCCAGCAGCACAAAGGCTTTCGCCTCGGCGCCGGCGTGCAGCGCGGTATTGGACAGCGCGGCACCGACGGCGGCGGCGATCTCCCGGGCGGTCCGTGCCCCGATCGTCACCGGCTCACCGGGCGCGGAGACCGCGATCGACGGCGCGGCGAAGGCTCTCAGCAGCGCACGCAGGTCCGCGCGGGCGTCGAGACCCGAACCGTCCCTGCCTTGTTCGGAGATCAGCACCCGGAGCGCGACTTCCTGTTCGCGGGCACGATCCGCCAATTCGGCCGTACGTCCACCGATTTCACTGCCGCGCCGACTGATGTACGCGAGGACCTGCAGCACCCCGTCGTGTACTTCGCGGGCGAGCCGTTCGCGTTCGGCGGTGGCGGCGGACAACCGCATCGCCTGCTCGAGGTGCCCCTGCGCGCGCCGCGCCGTCGCGGCCGCCAACCCGATGGCCAGCCCGACCGAAACCAGCACGGGCGCGGTCGCATCCGACCACAGATCCAACTCCCACTGTTCCCGCACCACGATGCTCACCACCGAAATCGCCAGCCCCGCGAGCACGCCGCCGAGCGCACCCCATTCGATCGCCGCCGACATCACCGCATTCGCCACCCACAGCGTGGTCGGCAGGGTCTGATGCCCGTGGTACCAGGGGTAGTCGGCGACCAGCCGAGTCGCCGCCATCAGCCCGACGGCGACCGCCAGGTCACCGATCACCACCGCTCGCCGCTCCCACCCGGTGACCGACCAGCGCGACAACCACAGCGCCGAGACGACTGACCAGAGCACCAGCATCCCGATCAGCACCCAACTCAGCGGCTGCCGCTCGTACGACGACACCGAGGCGACCTGCTGGCCCACCGCGTAGAGCATTGTGACCAGGCGAAACACCTGCGCCGCCCGCCACAGCGGCGCGGTCGCGGCCGTCGGTCCCGGCGCGGTCGAGTCGGCGGGCCGCGTGACGCCCGCGGACTCAGCCCTCGTCCGCATCACCGCCGTCCGCATCGGACCGCGATTCGGCCCGGCGGTAGCGATCCGGCTCGGGCCGGTCGGCATCGGCGTGGAACATCGGCTCCCCCGGTTCCCCGGTATTGAGTTCCTGATACAGCTCTTCCGGGCTGCCGACCAGCAACGAACGGATCGCGGTGTTCATCACCGCGACGAACGGCACCGCCAGCAGACCGCCCGCGATACCGGCCAGCACCACGCCCGCCGTGATCGCCAGCACCACCGCCAGCGGATGGATGCGCACCGCGCGGCCCAGCAACAACGGTTGCAGCACATGGCCTTCCAGCTGCATCACCGCCACCGTGATGCCGAGCACGATCAGCGCGGTGACGAAACCCTTCGTCATCAAGGCCAGGAAGACCGCGATGAAACCCGCGAGCAGGGAGCCGACGATCGGGACGAAGGCGCCGATGAACACCAGCGATGCCAGCGGAAGGGCCAGCGGCACACTGAGAATCGCCAGTCCGGCGCCGATGCCGATGGCGTCGACGGCCGCCACCACGACGGTGGCGCGCACGAATCCGATCAGCGTGCCGAAGCCGAGCCGCCCGGCGGTGCGCACCCGTTCACGTTGCGGGGTGGGCACGATCCGGGTCACGAAGTTCCAGATCTGGTCGCCGCCGTAGAGGAAGAAAATCAGGATGAACAGCGTCAGGAAGGCGCCGGTCAAGAATTCGCCGATCGCCGCGGCGGTGGTCAGGGCGCCGCTCGTCAGCGAATCCTGATTGGCCTCCAGGGTTTTGATGATCGTATTGCCGCCGTTGCGGATCTGGTCGTTGCTCAGATGCAGCGGACCGTTGATCAGCCAGTCCTGCACGGTATGGATGCTGGTCTTGAATTCGTCGGTCAGCTGCGGCACACCGGTGATGAACTGCTCGATCACGAAGGTGAAGATCCCCGCCAGCAAGCCCAGCGATCCGACCAGGGCCACGAATACGCCGATGCCGCGCGGCATTCCGAGGCGTTGCAGCAGATCCACCAGCGGCGAGAGCAGCGCCGCCGCGAGCAGGGCGATCGCGACCGGAATGACGACCGTGGTCAGCTTGTGCGCCAGGTAGGCGACCGCCAGCACCGCCACCAGGATGATCAACAATCGCCAGCACCATTCGGCGCCCTGACGCACCAGTGGATGCACCGAGTCGGCCGCGCTGCGCTCGCGCCCGCGATCGGGTGCGCTTCGGCTCGAAGCCGCCGATGCGACGCCCGCCGGGGCAGGCTCGGCCGGATTCCCGGAGGTCTTGCTGTCCCCACTCACGCCGCGAGCCTATCGGCCGGGGACGCAACCGGCACGTGTCCGCTCCGCCCGAATCCGGTGACCTACGACGCGCCCCGCTAGATTGGTCATCGTGTCAGCGCCTCTGGAAGCGGTCAAACAGACCATGCGAACGCGCTGGCCGCTGTACCTCGCATCGATGCTGGCGGCCAATGCCTTCGGTGCGGTCCTGGTCTACGCGTTCATCCAGTACGGGCTGCCCGCGCCCGAGGGCACGCCGAACGGATTGCGGCGCGCCGGCCTGCTGCTTCCGGCGCTGGTCTTCGCGATCGGCGGATTCCTGAGCGTCACCGCCTCGGCGTTGATGCTGCGCCCGGTGATGCGCTGGCAGATGCGCGGCGGGCCGCCCAGTCGCCAGGAACAGATGGCGGCGTTGCACGCGCCGCTGCGGCAGTCCATCCTCCACCTGCTGTTGTGGCTGGTGGGCGGTGCGGTGCTGGCCGCGCGGATCATCGTGGAAACACCCGAGCTCGCGGGTGCGGTGATCGTCACCGAATGTATGGCCGCCACCATCGTGTTCGGCTTCACCTACATGCTGGGTGAACGAATTTTGCGCCCGGTGGCCGCGCACGCGCTGACCACCGGCACCTTCGATCACACCCTCACCCCCGGTGTCGGCACGCGCATGGCGATGACGTGGGGCATGGGCACATTCGCGCCGACCATCGCGATCGTGCTGCTGTGTGTCACCCAGATCACGTCGCAGGTGCATTTCTCGGCGCAGTCGCTGGCCATCTCGATTCTGCTGCTGTGCGGGGTGGTGATCATGCAGGCGCTGGCGCTGTCGATGCTCACCGCGTCGAGCATCTCCGACCCGGTGCGGCAGCTCTCCCGGGCGATCAACCGGGTGCAGGGAGGTGCGCGCGATGTCCAGGTCGAGGTGTTCGACGGCAGTGAGATCGGCCTGCTGCAGGTCGGTTTCAACCGCATGATGGAAGAGGCCGCGCAGCGCCGCGAACTGCAGGAACTGTTCGGCCAGCACGTCGGCGAGGAAGTGGCCCGCCGCGCGCTCGAGTACGGCACCGAACTGGGTGGTGAAACCCGGTTCGTGGCCGTGTTGTTCGTGGATATGGTCGGCTCCACCGCCACCGCCGCCGAGCGGCCGCCCACCGAGGTGGTCAGCCTGCTCAACGAATTCTTCCGGGTGGTGGTCGATGTGGTCGACCGGCACAACGGCCTGATCAACAAGTTCGTCGGCGATGCGGCGCTGGCGATCTTCGGTGCGCCACTGGACCGTCCGGACGCGCCGACCGCCGCGCTGGCCGCGGCCCGCGATCTGCGCGAGGCGCTGCGCGAGGTGCAGGGCCTGGATATCGGCATCGGTGTCTCGGCCGGCCTCGCCGTCGCCGGAAACATCGGCGCCGCGAATCGCTTCGAGTACACGGTGATCGGCGATCCGGTGAACGAGGCCTCGCGCCTCACCGAATTGGCGAAGGAACATCCGGGCCGCGTCCTGGCCTCGGGCAGCGCCCTGTACTTCGCCGACGACGACGAACAGAAGCAGTGGATCTCCGGCGACGAGGTGCAATTGCGCGGTCGCCGCCGCAAGACCCGGCTCGCGTGGCCGAAGGCTCTCGGATGAGCCACTGCCGCCTTCGGGCCCGACCCCACTAGGCTGGGCGTCGTGACGGCCCACGCTGAACCCGGCGGCGAACCGGCGCGGCCCGCGCGGCGCAGGTTCCGCTGGTTGAAATGGGCCCTCGGCGTTGCCCTGTCGGCGTTGCTGATCGCCGAGGGCGTATACCTGTGGCCGCGCCTGCACGATTCCTGGCGCAACCTCACGGAGATCCATTGGGGCTGGGTCGCCCTGTGCGTCTGGATGCAGGCGTTGTCGATGAGTGGATTCGGCCGCATCCAGAAACGCCTGCTGCGCGCGGGCGGGGTCGACGTCTCGCAGCGCGCCTCGGTATCGGTCGTCTACGGAGCCACCGCGATGTCGGTGTCGCTGCCCGCCGGCCAGGTGTTCTCCACCGCCTTCACCTATCGCCAGACCCGCCGCTGGGGTGCGAGCCCGATCGTCGCGTCCTGGCAGCTGCTGATGTCGGGCGTGGTCGCGACGAGCGGCATGCTGCTGCTCGGCGTGGGCGGCGCGCTGCTGGTCGGCAATCGCATCGGTCCGTGGAAGCTGGTCCTCACGCTGGGCGCGGTGGCGCTGCTGGTGTGGGCGGGCAAATACATTTCCGGTAACCCCGGTGCGCTGCAGGCGCTGGTGCGCCGCGGGGTGCGGCTGGTCAACCGGATCCGGCGACATCCGGCCGATGCCGGGCTGGCGCACGTCGACGAGGTGCTGCGACAGCTGGAATCGGTGGATGTGCACCGGCGGGATGCCGCGTGGGTCGCGTTCTGGGCGGTCGTGCATCGGCTCGGCGATGTGGCCTGCCTGGGTGCGGCCTGCTACGCGGTCGGCGCCGATCCGCGCTGGGCGGGCCTGCTGATCGCCTTCAGTGTGGGCAAGGCGGTCGGCACCATTCCGTTCGCACCCGGTGGCATCGTCTACGTCGATGCCACCCTGATCTACAGCCTCACCGCCGCCGCGGGACTGCCGGCGGCGCAGGCGGTGGCCGCCGCCTTCGTCTACCGCATGGTGAGTTTCATTCTCGTCGCGATCATCGGCTGGATCGTCTTCGTCTTCCGCTTCCGCAATCCGCAGCTCGGCGATGCGCAGTTCGAGCAGGAATTCGAACAGCGCTCGGCCCTGCTCGCCGAACCCCGCCGCGCCGACAGCGGCGCGAACCGGCCCCTTCGCGAGGGGGATTCGCCCGGACCGGCCGAACCCGACGGCGAACCGCAGCCCTGAGCGGTCCCGGAATCCGGCTGCCGCACCGCTGTCACTACCCTGGCGACCGTGAGGAAATGGCTGCCGCTGCTGATCGATGTCGTGCTGGTGATCGTGTTCTGCGCGATCGGCCGGCGCAGCCACGACGAGGCGGTGGCGGCGGGTCTGCTGCGCACGGTCTGGCCGTTCGGCGCCGGTCTGCTGATCGGCTGGGTGATTGCTCCGGCGATCGCCGGCCGCGGGCGACTGTCCGACGCGCTCGCACGATTCGACGGATCGGCTGTGTGGCCGACCGGCGTGGTGGTGTGGTTGTCGACGCTGATCTGCGGCATGGTGCTGCGAGTGATCAGCGGTCAGGGCACCGCGGTCAGCTTCGTCATCGTCGCGGCGACCGTCCTCGCGGTCTTCCTGCTGGGCTGGCGCGCGGTGTGGATCCTCGCCGCCCGGCGCATTCGAGTCACCGGCGCATCCGTGAACTGACGCCCGCGACCGCTACTTGTTGTCGTCCGGCGTGGCCAGCGACTGCAGCATCCGCGCGGCCATCCGGGAGGTGGCATCGCCGCTGTCGATATCGTCGATGTGGATGGCGAAGGCCAGGTCACCGGCATTGGCGAGCAACCATCCGTCCGAGCCGGCATTCGCGGTGAAGGCGGTGACCCCGGCATAGCGGGCGACCGTCACCTCCTGCGGGCTTCCGGTCGCGTCGCGCAGCATGCCGCGCAGCTTGTCGACCACATCGCCGGGGAGCGGTTCCAGCTTGGCCTCGGTGGTGCCGGGCCGGCCGATCTCGATCATCGGCGGAGCCACCGATCCGCGCGCGATCGTGGCCGCGGCGATCGCCATCCCGAACGGGCTGGCCAGAATCGGATCGTTGGTGCCCTGTTTGACCTGCTCGACGCCGCGACCACCGATCGGCAGCCGGCCCGTGGTCTCGTCGAGTCCGGGCACCTTGAACCCGATGCCGACGCCCAGCATGGCCGCCGCCTCGGCCGCATCCTGCACCGAAACGTCCTGCGGCGCCTTCTTCTTCACGATCGAGGCGACCGCCTTGAACAGGTCCATCGCACCGCCGACCGGATAGGTGGCGGTGAATGCGGGCGCGCCCTGGGCGCTGGCGTAGTTGTTCTGGGCCGCCGCGACCACGGCACCCGTGGAGGGCTGTATCGCCACGATCGAGGCCGCCGTACCGACACTGACCACGGCGTCCTCGGCCGCACGCTGCAACTTCTGGTCCATCGTGGAGGCGATGTCCGGTCCCGGCGGACCCTGATATCCGGCCAGTTGGGTGACCATCCGGCCGTCGGGCTCGAACAGCTGCACACCCCAGCCGGCGTGCTGATCCCGGTTCTCCTGCCACACCTTCTGCAGCGCGTCGGTCATGGGCGACCACACCCGGCGGTCGGCGACGATCAGCCTCGGCTGCTTCTCCATCACCACGCCCGGAATCGAGGCCATCCGAGGCTCGAGAATCGCGAAATCGTCCTCGCGCAGGCTCACCGCGGTGATCGGCTTGCCCTGCGCGCCCGCCAGCTGCTGCATCAGCGAGGCACCGGTGATCAGCGGCGCGACCGGCGCGATGGCATCGGCCAGGGCATTGGTGGTGCCGACCGGATCGCCTGTCTTGGTGGGATCCACCTTGATGACGTTGATGGTCTGCTGGGTCAGCAACGGCCGGCCGTCGTTGTCGTTGACCTTCGGCGCCGGCGTCGCCTCGGTGCGGACGAGCTTCACCGACCGCTTGTAATCCAGTTGCGGCATGACGACGGTGGGGTCCCAGGAGATCCGCCAGCCGATAGCCAGCTTGCGGATATTGCCCTGCAGGTCGTAGCTCCAGTCCTTACCCGGCCCGAAGTTCCAGGCGGCCTTCAGGTTGAACATCGCCGAATCGCCGTCGAGGCTGATGAACTGAACCAGCTTGTAATCGGGCTTACCGGGCTGGAGTCCGTCGAACATCGACTTCAGAGTGCTCTCGGCACCGGAGGGGTACGAGGTCAGTGCGGCGGCGCCGGCAGCATCGCGATCGTCCATTAGCTGGGTGAAATGCTCGACGACCGCTTCGGGTCCACTCGGCGTGCTGTGAAAATCGCACGACCCCATCACGATCGCTACGGCAGCAATTGCGGCCAGTGCCACTGCGCCCCGAACGCGAAAGCGGCGGGATCCCCACACATCCATGTCGCCCACTCTTCACTCTTGTCACTCCAGCAACAAGACCAACGGTACCCGAAGGAGTTGCCCGCGGTCCCACCTAGGCACCGACCGCATCTTCCATGCTCAGCGACCACAATAGTGCCCGATCACCGACATCCGTTGCAGCCGGTCGGCGAAATCGGCGGACGTGTTCGGAAGCTTCCCCTTTCCTCCGACAGCGAAACCCGGGGTGCAGTTATGCGGCGTAATCTTGTAATCACAGTTACATAGAAACTTCCGCAGTGAGGAAACATCATGAGACACGGACACGGACGTGGATTCGGGCGGCCGGGGGGCTGGCAACAAGCGGATCTTCCGGACGCCGCCGACGCTCCGGACTGGTTCGCCGGAAGGTTGCCGAGCGAGTGGTTCAGCGGTCCGTCGACCATCGAAATCGACCGCGACGAGATTGTGGTGATCGGTGAACTGGCGCTGCCGGCACCCGAATCGAGCGAGGACGAGGAAGCCGGATCCGAACCGTCTCCCGCGACGGTGGACGGCCTGATCGCGCGCTTCCGCGAATCGACCCGGCCGGCACGCATGCAGATCGCCCAGGAGGCTCAGGCGCGCTACGGCCGCAATGTGGCTTGGGGCGTCTCGGTCAACGGGGAACGCACCCTGTTCACCCATCTCTCGGTGCCGGTGATGACGCGGCTGCGCCAGCCCGAACGCAAGGTGCTCGACACGCTCGTCGATGCCGGGGTCGCCCGCTCCCGCGCCGACGCGCTCGCCTGGACGGTGAAATTGGCCGGTAAGCACGCCGAGGAGTGGTTGGCGGAACTGCGGTCGGCGATGCGCAAGGTGGACGACCTGCGAGCCGAGGGGCCGCGCGGCCTGTGACCGGGCTAGGGTACCGGTCATGGCACCGATTCTCGTGCTCAACGGCCCGAATCTGAATATGCTCGGCACCCGCCAGCCCGAGGTCTACGGCTCGGACACCCTCGACGACGTGGTCGAGCTGTGCCGGGAGACCGCCGCCCGCTTCGATCGCGAGATCACCGCCTATCAATCCAATTCCGAAGGGGCGTTGATCGATCGGATCCACGCCGCGCGCGGGGTGGAAGCCGGGATCGTGATCAATCCCGGCGGCCTGACCCACACCTCGGTCGCCCTGCGCGACGCCCTGGTGATTCCCGAGGTGCCGATCGTGGAGGTGCACATCTCGAATGTGCACGCACGCGAGGAATTCCGGCACCATTCCTACATTTCGCCGATCGCCACCGCGGTGATCGCCGGGATGGGGATCCGGGGCTACGCGGCGGCGATCGAATTCCTCTGCACCCGTTGACTTTCGCTCAGGCTCCGTCGCGCAGTAGCCGGTACATCGGCAGTCCGGCGCCGGTGGCGACCACCTTCTCCCACAGCTCCCGCGCGGTATGCGAGAGCGTGGCGTCCACCCCCACCTCCGCGCTGGTCTCGACGACGTGGGCCGCACCCGCCACCATCATCCGGGCGGCGGCGTCGTCACCCCAGCCCCCGGACTTCGCGGCGGTGGCGTATTCGGTCATGAAGAAGGGGAACGCCTCCGCGGAGCGTTGCGCGAAGGGCAGGAAGCGGTCGATGTCGTGCCCGGCGCGTTCGACGACGGCCAGGGCCTGGTTGTAGCCGATCAGCCAGGGATGGAACAGCGTGAGCAGAGCCTGGTAGAACAACTGCGCCAGCCCGTCGTCGGCGCCGAGGTACTCCGGTGCGCTGAGTGGGCGCAGCAGGTCGGCATGGGCGTCGAAGACCTCGCGTGGACCGCTGTAGAAGATGTAGGACGCCGGATGGGTAATGTTGTCGCCGGCCGACATGAACCCGCCGGACAGAAACCGCGCCCCGTGCGAGCGCACCCATCGGGCGCCCGCGCGGGTGCGCTCCGGCGAATCGGAGGACAGATTCACGATCACCCTGTCCCGCAACCGTTCCGGAGCCCGGCCCAGGACGTCGTACATGGCGGCGTAGTCGGTGAGGCTCAGGATGATCACCTCGTTGCGCTCGAGCGCGTCGGCCACCGACTCGGCGCGCCGGGCGCCCAGTTCCGCCATGGCCTCGGCTTTGTCGGCGCTGCGATTCCAGACCGTCACCTCGGTGCCGGCGGCCAGCAGCACGCGCACGATCGCCCGGCCCATCGGGCCCAGCCCGATCACCGTGACGGAGGAACGTTCGGACATGGTGTACTCCTTGGTGTTTCGAAGTTCTTCCGATCGGCGCCGGATTCGATCGTCACCGGGATCCGCGTCCGGGGCAATAACGCACGTCGACGTGCGGTTGCTTACCTCGAAGTTCGAAAAATGGTCAGGAGGCCGAGATGGCGAACGGCAGTGATGCAGATCACTCGGTATGTGGAATGTCGGTGGCCATCGACGTGGTCGGCGGCAAGTGGAAACTGCACCTGATGTGGGTGCTGGGCGAGGGCCCGCAGCGTTTCGGCCGCATTCGCGCCCTGCTGCCCGGGGTGAGCGAGAAGGTGCTCACCGAGAATCTCCGCCATCTGGAATCCCACGGCGTGGTCCGCCGGGAGGTGTTCCCCGAAATCCCTCCGCGCGTGGAATATTCGCTCACTCCCTCGGGGATCGACTTGGCCGCGGCCCTGCGCCCGCTCGAGCAGTGGGGTGAACGGCGCCGCGACGGGCTGCTCGACACCGCGACGGCATGAGGGCGGGTCAGCCCAGGTAGTCGCGCGCTATCCGGGCACCGACTTCTTCGAGCAGGCGGGCGGCCTCGGCGATCGAGCGAACCGGATCGGATTCGAGGTCGCTCAGCGGATAGCAGCGGGCGAAGCCCGCGGCGCGCAGTCGCTCCGGGCTCAGCGCGCAGCGTCCGGCGACGGCGACCACCGGCACACCCGCGGCGGCCGCAGCGACTCCGGCGGGCGCCTTCCCGCGCAACGTCTGCTCGTCCATCGCCCCCTCGCCGGTGACCACCAACTCCGCGTCCCGGACCCGACCGGCGAAATCGATCAGCTCGAGAATCACCTCGATCCCGGACCGCTGCCGCGCCCCGAGCACCGCCATGGCCCCGAATCCGGTACCACCCGCGGCGCCCGCCCCGGGATGCCCGGCCAAGCCGGCGCCGGGCTGATGCCCCTCCCCCGTCCCGAACGCGCGACCGCTCGCGTCGACCAGATGCGCCCAATGCGCCAGGATCGCTTCGAGTTCGGCGCATTGCCGCGGGGAAGCGCCCTTCTGAGGCGCGAAAACCGCTGCCGCGCCGTCCGGTCCGAGCAGCGGGTTGTCGACGTCCCCGGCGAGTACGAAGGCCGCATCCCGGACGGCCGGGTGCAGATCGGAGTGGTCGAGGCGTCGTGCGCGCGCCAGTTCCGCTGCCCCCGAACCGATTTCGACGCCGTCCTCGTCGAGGATGTGCAGCCCGAGCGCTTGCAGCATGCCCGCGCCGCCATCGGTGGACGCGCTGCCGCCCAGTCCGAGCACGACCTCCCGAATGCCGTGGTCCAGGGCGTGGCGGATCAGCACTCCGAGCCCGTACGTGCCCGCACCCATCGGATCGGTTCGGCCGCTGGGCAATTCGACCAATCCGACCGCTGCGGCCAATTCGACCACGGCCGTATTCCCGCGCACCGCGTAGCTCGCCGAATGCGGCGCACCCGTCGGCCCGACGGTGTCGACCGGTACCCGCTCCCACCCGGCGGCGACGAAGGCGTCGACGGTGCCGTCGCCGCCATCGGCCACCGGCACCTGCGCAACCTCGGCGTCCGGCGCCACGCGCGCGATTCCGGCCGCGAGCGCCGCGGCCACCCCCGGCGCCGCCAGCGACCCTTTGAACTTGTCCGGCGCCACCACTACCCGCCGCGCCATCGCAACCCCATTCCTCCGGCGAGATCGAACTCCGGTCACCGTACTGCGCCGCTCAGCCGGGGGCCGACGCCCCGGCCGCCACACCGGTGACCGTGGCGTCACGGCATGGGCGCCTGATCCACGTGATCGATGTTCACCTCGCCGGTACGCAGGTACCGGATCACGGCGTCGTCGAGCGGAGCGTTACCGCGACCGAAGGTGCCGTGGTCGCCACCGTCGACGCTGATCAGATGTCCGTGCAGGGCCGCCGCCATCGCGGGACCGCCGGGATACGCGGTCACCGCGTCGTTGCGACTCTGCAGTATCAGCGGCGCGGTGGCCAGGCCGTGGTCGGCGATCGGCGTCGGCCTGGTCACGGGATCCCAGTCGGCGCAGGCCAATCCGCTGCGTACCAGATCGGCGCGGGCGTCGAGGGCGTTGCCGCCGGAAGCGACGATGGCGGCCGCCGAACCGATGGCGTCCCACCGGGCCGGCACCGCGTTCTCGTTGCAGGTGATCGCGGAGAACACCGCCTGGCCGGTCGGGTCGGTGCTCGCCACGCCCGCGATCGCGCGCATCCGCCGCAGATCGCCGGGTTGCGCATTCGCCTCGGCCATCGCCTGCGCCAGACTCGGCCAGAAGCCGCGGGCGTAGGCGGCCACGGTGGTCGCCGATACCAACGGCACCTGGGCCGACATGCCGCCGGAGGTCAACGCGCGCACCAGATTCTGGGCCTTGCCCATCTCCTCCGCGCCGGCGTTCACGCCCGCGCGTGCCACGGCCGGCAGCGGTGCGGGCAGCTCGCGCGGCAGGTCGGCCGCCGACACCGGGGGCGGGGTCAGATTGGCGTACCAGCCGCCGCCCTGTGCCGACACCAGCCGCACCCAGGTCTCGTACACCCGCAGCGCCGAATCGCCCAGGTGATAGATATTGTCGTGCTGGGCGATCCAGCCGAACAGGTCGTCGAGCCGCTGTTTCCCCGCGAGCTGCTGCTGTGCGAACTGTTCGGTCCACACCCACTGCGGGTCGACATTCGAGTCCAGCACCATCCGGTCGACACGCTGCGGGAACAGCGACGCGTAGACCGCGCCCAGATAGGTCCCGTAGGAGATGCCGAGGAAGTCGATGCGCTCCAGCCCCAGCGCCGCGCGCACCGCATCCATATCGCGGGCCGTGGTCTCGGTGGTGATGGTCCGCAGGTAGCCGGGCTGGGCGGCGTCACACGCCTTCCGCAGTGACTCGCGCTCGTGGTCACCGTCCTGCGCGATCTGGGCCCCGCAGGTCAGCGGGGTCGACCAGCGCAGTCCGCGCGGCTGCACGGCTACCAGGTCGTAGTGCTCGACCAGGTCCTTCGGCAGTTGGGCCAGCCGGACGCTCCAGTAGCCGAGGGCGTCCGCGCCGGGCCCGCCCGGATTGGCGAAGAGAGTGCCGTAGCGCTGCCCGCTCGCGCGAATTCGGCTGACGGTCACCGCGATTCGCGAACCGTCCGGTGCGGCGTAGTCCCTCGGCACCGAGATGGACGCGCAGCGCGTCGGCCGCCCGTCCCCGACGGAGCCGGCCGGGCACGTCCCGAAATCCGGCTCGGCATGCGCGGTCGCCGGCGCCAGCGCGGCGAGCACCGCCGTCAGTACCGCAACGGTGGCCGATCGCGCCGCCACAGGTAGTCCCCGTCGTCCCATCCGCGCCGCCTCCCCGTCCGGCCGGTCGACGGCCGTCGCCGCATCGAGCATCCGACCACTCGAGCCCCTGCATTGTCGCCAGCCGCGCCGGGTGCGACAACTCGAACCACGTCCGACACGGGGAAGGATGTCGGCGTAGCCGCGCACCGTCGGCGATCGACACGCTCTAGGCTCAGCGAATGACGCAGGGTGCGCAGCAGAACATCGAGATTCGAGACAACTCACAGCTCGACCGATTCGAACTGTATGTCGACAGACAGCATGCCGGGGTGGCCGCCTATCAGGACACCGCCTCCGAGCGCGCCTTCGTGCACACCGAGATCTATCCGCAGTTCGAGGGCCAGGGCTACGGCCGTCTGCTGGTGCAGGGTGCGCTCGACCGGACCGTGGAACAGGGCTACGGCATCCTGCCGCTGTGCGCGATGGTGCACCACTTCGTCGAATCCCGGCCGCGCTATCTGGCGACGGTGCCGCAATGGGCGCGGGAACGATTCGGCCTGCCGCAGTAGCCGGCGGGCGCATCGGGGTGGGCGCTTCGGAACCGAACCGCGAATCACGCACCACTAAACACAGCGCGCGCCCCGCGACGGTGCGATGATGACTAGCGTGGCACGCGCAGAGGAACACGGCGACCGCCCGAGACGTGAATCCCGGTACGAGGAACAGGCGGTGCGGCCCGGCACCTTGCTGGTCTCGGCAACGGAGCTGGTCGAGCCCACTTTCCGGCGCACCGTGATCTACATCGTCGAACACAACGATGCGGGCAGTCTCGGTGTCGTCCTGAACCGCCCGAGCGAAACCGCGGTGCAGGACGTGCTACCACGCTGGGCCGATCTCGCGGCCGGGCCCCGCACGCTGTACGTGGGCGGGCCGGTGAAGCGCGATTCGGCACTGTGTCTGACCACGGTCCGCGTCGGTGCCTCGATCGATGGCATTCGCGGGCTGCGCCGCGTGGACGGTCGCGTGGCGCTGCTCGATCTGGACTCCGACCCCGATTCGATCGCACCGCTGGTCGAGGGCATCCGCATCTTCGCCGGCTATGCCGGATGGACCTTCGGTCAGCTGGAGGGCGAACTGGAACGAGGGGACTGGATCGTGTTGTCGGCGTTGCCGTCGGATCCGTTGGCGGGACGCACCGATCTGTGGGCGCACGTGTTGCGCCGGCAGCCGCTGCCGCTGTCGCTACTGGCGACACACCCCATCGAACTAGAACGCAATTGATTACGTATCCACGGAGTGTGGTCCCCCAACGCTCGCCTCGACCGAGGCGGCGGATACGCCCGGTCGGCAGCCATGTCTGACTCCGCGATCCCCCCCGTCGACGCGGCGCCCTCCCGGGCGCATTTGTTGCGGGTGCTCTACGACGAACACGCACCGACGCTGTGGCGGTACACCTACAGCCTGGTCGGCGATGCCGGACGGGCCGAGGACATCGTGCAGGAGACGTTGTTGCGGGCCTGGCAGCGTCCGCAGGTCCTCGACCAGTCGACGGCCTCGGCACGGGCGTGGTTGTTCACAGTGGCCAGGCATCTCGCGGTCGACGAATTCCGCAGTGCGCGGCATCGGCGCGAGTACGGCACCGACACGCCGCCCGAACAGGCGGCTCCGGACGAGGCGGAACGCGCAGTGGACAGTTGGGTGATCACCGACGCGCTGGCTCGGCTCAGCTCCGATCACCGCGAGGTGATCGTGCGGGCCTACTATCGCGGACTGTCGACACACCAGATAGCGAACGAATTGGCGATTCCCGAGGGCACTGTCAAATCCCGGATGCACTACGGGATGCGAGCGTTGCGTTCGGCCCTACAGGAGATGGGGGTGACAAAATGACATCGGCCGACACCGCGTCACACGACGACTATGCGACCTGGGATGCACCGTATGTGCTCGGCGCCCTCGCTCCCGACCAGCGGCTCGAATACGAGGCGCATCTGTCCGAATGCGCCGAATGCAGGCTCGCCATCACGGACCTGTCGGGCTTGCCGGGACTGCTCAGCCACGTTCCCGGTGACGTCGCTCTCTCGCTGATCGACGACGGGGCCGCCGCAGACCATGCCGGCAGTTTCGGCGACGCCGGGTTCGACGCCCTGCTGAACCGGGTGCGCGCGAGCGAAGCCGCCACCGGCGGCACCGGGATACTGCCCTTCGAAGCGCACGGCAGCGGCCCGGCCACCGAGACGGGCACGACCGCACCCGACGCGGGCACTTCGGCGGTCCGCGAAACCCCCGCCGAAGACCGGCGCACCGAGCCGGAGCAGCCCCCCGCCTCGCTGGCAGCGGCGCGCGAGCGCAAGCGCAGCCGCAGCGGTCCGTGGCTCGCCCTGGCCGGTGCGGTGGCCGCCGCCGCGGCCGCGGTCGCCATCACCATCCCGATCACCGTCGCGCACACCCAGCACAACAATCCGCCCACCGCCGAGCAGGTGGTCACGGAGCGGCAGATGGATCAGGTGATTCCGTCTCCGATCACCGCGAACTTCACTCTCACACAGCTGAATTCCGGTACGCGGGTGAACATGTCGTGCAACTACGCGCCGTCGGATACCGATTACACCTGGGACGGCGCGCTGTGGGTGGTGCACACCGACGGCACGCAGTCGATGGTGGCGCAGTGGTCGGCTCATCCCGGCCAGACGGTGACCGCGGACGGCATCACCTCGGCCCCGGCGGACAAGATCCAATCGGTCGAAATACGTTCGAGCACAACCAACCAGGTCTTCCTGCGCGGAACGGTGTGAGCGGCCGCCGTCAGCCGATCCGCCGGGAATCGATATCGCCGTCCGCCGCGATTTCGCCGGCGATATCGGATTTCCACCGGCGCGCGGCCCGCCGCAATGCCCGCGCGTCCGAATATCCGAGCCGCGACGCCAGGGCGGATTGGGTCGTCGTCTCGGCGAGGGTGCCGGCAACGGCCCGCCGCGCCCGATCGAGTTCCCGCCGCCAGTTCGTTCCGGATTCGGCCAGGCGGCGCTGCAGTGTCCGGGGACTCACGGCGAGCCGTCGGGCTACCGTCTCGAGCGTCGCATCCCGTTCGGGCAGCGCCTTGGCCAGGGCGCGCTGCACGCGATCCGGCCAGGTCGGCTCGCACAGCAGCGGCGTCGCGATCATCGTGGCATAGCGCCGGACGATCTGCGCCAGTGCGGGATCGGCGGTCGGCAGCGGCAGGTGTAGATCGGCTGTGCGCAGCGTCAGAGTGTCGGCCGGTGCGTCGAAGTCGACGCGCGCGGTCCCGAACGCTTCGGCGAAGGCCCGGTGCGAACGAGGTGGGCTCTGCCGCAATGTGATCCGCGACGGTGACACCGATCGGCCGCTCCCGTGCCGGATACGGGCCACGGTGCTGGCGAACGAGGCCTGCACGGTGAGTTCGGCACCGCGACCGTCGCCCTCCAGTAGTTCCAGCCCCAGGGTCTGTTCGCCGCGCAATTCGTCGGTGGTCACCGTGTAGCGGTGGTTGGTCGCCATGGCGGTACCGGTGCGCCGGACGGTGGCCAGCCCCTCACCGACGGTCGCGGCGGTACTGAACAGGTAATCGAAGATGCCGTGCTTACCGAGGTGGTAGGTCGTGCTGATGCGCAACGCGCTGTCCGGGGCCGGCTGCCGGAATTCGGCGCGTTCCCACAGGCGCAGATAGGCACCGCTGGTGACCATGCCGTATTCGCTCGTCAAAACGCTTTCGGGAACTCCGGAGTCGCGCAGGAGCGCGCGAATATCGAGTCCCTCCGCCGCGGTTTTCAGTACACAACGGACAATTACCGCGTTATACGCAGGAACGGACTTGTCCACTCCCCCATGATAAGTGGCTGCCGGCGTGAACTGACGTCTTCGGTCCCGTGACCGGCACATTCGGACCTACCGCGATACGCCGTATCCGATGATGCTGAGGCGGTGTCACAAGGAGTGGACGAGCGGCCGGCGCGGCTGGTCGTCGGGATCAGTGGAGCCACCGGAATCGCCTACGGCGTACGGGCGCTCGAGTTCGCGCGGAAGGCCGGGGTGCAGACCCACCTGGTGGTCACTGCGGCCGGACAGCAGACGCGGCAATACGAAACGGAATTGAGCGCCAAGGATCTGGCGGCGATGGCCGATGTGGTGTACCGGCCGTCCGATATCGGCGCCGCCATTGCCTCCGGATCGTTTCGGACCGCGGGAATGCTGGTGGCGCCGTGTTCGATTCGCACCCTGTCGGCAATCGCCTACAGCAATGGCGACAATCTGCTGACCCGAGCGGCCGATGTGACCTTGAAGGAGCGCCGCCGCATTGTTCTGCTGGTGCGCGAAACCCCGCTGACCCTCGGGCATCTGCGGGCAATGACGGCGGTGACCGAAATGGGCGGGATCGTGATGCCGCCGGTGCCCGCCTTCTATCTGCGTCCCAGCAGTATCGACGAACTCGTCGACCATACCGTCGCGCGAGCGCTGGATCTGCTGAGCATCGATGTACCGGATATGCCCCGCTGGGGCGAATGAAAGTGTGGGGAACAATTGTGACTCGGTCGAATACGCCGCTCAAACACCTCAAGAGCCTGCGCGAGTTCATCGCCGAACTGGAAAACATCGGGGAGATTCAGCGCATCGACGCCGAGGTCGACTGGGATCTGGAAATCGGCGCGATCATCCGCCGGTCCTATGACTTGCACGCTCCAGCACCGCTTTTCACCGATATCACCGGCTATCGCGACACGGGTTTCCGAGTGCTCGGCGCACCGGGTGCGCTCTCCGGGCCACGCCATCCCCTCGCTCGCATCGCGCTCGCGCTCGGTTTGCCGGCCGACGCCTCGGGCCAGCAGATCGTCGATCTGCTGGCGAATGCCCGGAGCAAGCCGGGTATCGCACCGGTCGTAGTGGAGCGCGCCCAGGCTCCGTGCAAGGAGAATGTGATGCTGGGCGACGATATCGATCTGTTCGCCTTTCCCACACCCAGATTGCACGGTAACGACGGCGGCCGCTACATCCAGACATACGGCATGAATATCGTGCGGACCCCGGACGGCTCCTGGACGAACTGGTCGATCAACCGCATGATGATCGCCGACCGCAACACGCTGGCCTGCCTGATTCCGGCGCCGCAGCATCTGGGCATCATCCGGTCGAAATGGACCGAGATGGGCGCTCCCATGCCGATCGCGCTCGCCATCGGCGTGGAACCGGCACTGCCGTGGGTGGGCGGCATGCCGTTGCCCGAAGGCGCCGACGAAAGCCATTATCTGGGAGCGCTGTTCGGTGAGGGCATCGAGGTCGTTCCGGCGGAAACGGTCGATCTGATGGTGCCCGCGACCGCGGAAATCGTTATCGAGGGCCATATCTCGCTGGACGAAACGGTGATGGAAGGTCCGTTCAACGAGTTCCCGGGATACAACGCCACCGAGGCGACGCCGAAGCAGGTGTTCCACGTTTCCGCGATCACCTACCGAGACGGTGCCATTCAGCCGACCGTGGCGGCCGGCCCGCCGGTCGAGGAGGACCACACGATCATCGGCACAACGAGCGCGGCGGAGATTCTGTACCTGTTGCGGGAGCAGGGATTACCCGTTACGTCGGCCTGGTACAACTTCGAGGCCGCCGTGCACTGGCTGACGCTGGCGATAAGCCAGGACTGGCACGAGAGCACCGGACTGGCGTCACACGAATTGATCGATCGGATCGCCGCGGTGATCTTCACCGGAAAGACCTCGGTCAACGCGCCGAAAATTCTGGTGGTCGAGGACGATGTCGACATCACCGCCCTCGACGAGGTGGTCTGGGCCTTCGCCACCCGCTCGCATCCCGATGTCGATCGCGGTGAATTCCATTATCCGCCTGCGGTATCCGATCAGCTGGCCGTCTATCTGTCCGAAGAGGAGTCGCACAGCTTCAAGGCGGGCAAGGTTGTCTACAACTGTCTGCTCGCCGATCTGTATCCCGGTGGCGGGCGGCCGGTCAAAGGCAGTTTCGACAACGGCTGGCCCGCCGAGATCCAGCAGCGTGTGCTGTCGAACTGGCACAAGTACGGGTACCGCTGATCGCACTCGAGATTGCGCGAGCCGCGGCTTCACAGCAGGACGAGGGTGGTGCACAGGGCGGCGAGGGCGAGCGCCTGCAGGCCGACCCGGTAACCGAGGATGCTCTCCCATTTGTCCTGCAGCGCACGGGCATCGGCGGGGATGACGCCGGTCTGCGCCGCCTGCGTCTGGGCGGTGTTGATCGGCTTGGCGATCCGCGCGTAGAGGCCGAGCCAGCTCAGCAGCGCCAGCAGCGCGATCCCGGCCGCCACCGCGGCAGCGGCGGCTCCCGCCACGACCGCGACGACGACGGCGAGCACGGTGCTGATCACCCCACCGGCGCCGGCGAAGGGCATTCGCCGGTCGCCGTAGTAGTGCCCCCATCCGGCCGAGACGGTCATCGTCGCGTCGTCGAGTTTGCGATAGACGGGTCGGAAGATGAGGGTGGCGGCGACATCGGTGCCATAGACGATGGCGTTGGTGAGAACGGCCAGCACGGTGAGCACCTGCGCGGATGTGGTCAGCATGGGAAGACTCCTAGTCATCATCTAGCGTTGCTAGCTTCTGTGGCAACAGTAGATGAGTTCGACTAGCTTGTCTAGCGCTGCTAGAAAATTTACCGTCCCACTCTGGCCGGAAGGTCGGCGCACCGATCCTCCGCGGCCTGGACGGGCGACGGGCGCGGCCGAGGCACCGGCTCGGCACGGCCGTCGAAGGCGTGCAGTACCGCGGCATCGGCACGCGGATCACCGACCGCGATCCGCGCACTGCCGTCCGGGTAACCCTTGGCCGCGATCCCCGCGCCCGCCAGCGTCGCGTGGGCCGCGGGCCCCGGCAGGTAGAGAAAGTTGCCGCGGCTGCACGGCACGGCGAAACCCCTGTGCCGCAAAGCGGTTCGCAGCAGTTCGCGCTCGGCGGTGATATCGGCGATCCGTTCGGCGAGCTCCGCCGAGGCGGCATAGCAGGCGCGCACGGCGGCGACGGCGTAGTCGGGCATGCCGAACGGAAGCTGCAGTCGCCGCACCCGCGCGATCAGTTCCGGCGCGCCGAACGCATAGCCGATACGCAGTCCTGCCAGGCCGTACGCCTTCGAAAAGGTGCGTAACACAAGGAGGTTGGGATAGTGCGCGACGAGTTCGCAGGGGTCGATCGTTTCGGCATCGGCCAGGAATTCCACGTACGCCTCGTCCAGGATCACCGGAACATGCCGCGGCACACCGAACAGGAAAGCCTTCAGCTCCGCGGCGGGCGCCACGGTCCCGGTCGGATTGTGGGGGCGGCAGATCGCGACCAGTGCCGTGCGCTCGTCCACCGCCCGGGCCATCGCCGTCAGCCGCTGCCGTCCGCTCGCATCCAGGGGAACTCCCACGACGTCCAGACCCGCCATGGCGGCCATGATCGGATAGCCGTCGAAGGTCGGAGTCGCGAACACCATGCGCCGCCCCGGCCCCGAGACCGCCTGCATGATCTGCAGCACCACACCGGTCGCCCCCGCACCGACGACCACCTGATCGGGGTCGACGCCGAGGTGCGCGGCGATCACGGCCGGCAGCCGCCGGGGCACGAATTCCGGATACCGATTGGCGCCGCGAATCGCCTCGTTCACCACCGTGAGCACCGAAGGCAGTGGCGGAAAGGGGTTTTCGCTGAGCGTCAGATCGAACCGCGGCGGCGGTATCGGCTGCGTCACCGCCGGTTCACGGGCGGACGAGTCCATCACGCCGCACCCCAGCGCACCGCGGCCGCGGCCGCGAAATCCCCGGCATGGGCGAAGGCCGCCAGCAGCACCACCGACCCGTTGCGCAACCGGCCGGCCCGGTTCTCGATATCCAGGGTCACCGGAATGCCGGCGGCGAACAGATTTCCGCACCGGTCGAAGGAATCCGGATGCCGTTCCGCGGGCAGTTCCAGCGCATCGTGCCAGTTCCGCAGGAACAGCCGATTCGGCTGATTGGTGACGAAGGTGTCGATATCGTGGCCTTTCACCCCTATGCGGTCGCATACCGCGAGGGCGAGTTCCGGGACCAGCCGGTTGCCGCGCGCGAAGACCTTGGTCACCTTCGATTCGGTGAAACTCACGCAGCCCTGTCCTTCCCCGGGCTCCCAGTACTTGCGTTCGGAGCCGGTGGAGAAATCCATATCCCCGGCGAATTCCGGGAAGGTGCGGCATTCGATATCGAGGATCGGCGCACTGTTGTCCTTGACCAGCAATCCCACCCCGCAGCCGTCCCCGGGCACCGGCGCCTGCGCGAGTTTGCGAATCTCGGTCTGGGTGAAGACCGGACCCGCGGTGTTCTGCGTCGTCGCGATCAGGGCGGTGCGGGCGTCGGTCGTCTGCAGAATCATCCGCGCCAGCATCATCATGTGGATGAATGCCGCGCAGCCGCCGTTGTGCACGTCGAACACCCATTTCGGATTCATCCCCAGCCGCCGCGCCACCTCCGGCCCGGCGCCCATGACCGGATTGTCGGGGAGCTGGGTATGGGTGAGCAGCACGTCGATATCGGCGAGCGTGCCGGCGCCGTGCCGATCGATCAGCGGCGCGACCGCGCGTTCCACCATATCCACGGCGGTTTCGTCGCGGCCCTTGTGATGGCGACCGTGCGGCGCGCGGAACATGACGTTCTTCGCCATCCGCTCCGAACGCGAGAATTGCGTGAAGTACTCGGTACCTACCGGCTCACCCGGCAGATAGCAGGCCACATCGACCAGACTGACCGGTGCCAGCCGCAGGGCGGGATCGGTGAAATCCATCTCGGCGTACCTTCCTCACTTCATCCACTCGGGGGTGATCGGAAGTCCGTGCGCGGCACGGTATTCGGCGATCGCTTTCAGGTTGTCCAGCTCCAGCCGGTGTCCGGCGGAGAACATCTCCCAGAAATCGCCGACCCAGACCTTGCGGCCCGCCGGGGCCTTGTCGGGGTAGGGATTCGCGTCGTAGAACGGGTGCCGGCAATTGGTCCACAGCACCACCGATCCGGGCTTGTTCAACACCACCTGGGCGTCGACGACCCGCATCAGATAGATCATCCACAGGTGTTCACCCTGATCCCACGCACAGTGGTAGTCCACGGTCATCGCATCCGGATTGGCCTCGGTGCGCGTGAAGATCCGGGTGTCCTTGCCCAGCCGGTCGTAGGATTCCCACAGTCCCGGGGTGGCGGTTTCGGTGAATCCGCGCAGACTGTAGGTCCACTCCTCCAAACTCTGTGTGTGCGAGAGGTATTCGTACAGTTCGCGCGGGGGTGCGGCGATATAGTCCTGCACCGGGCAGAATTGACCGAAGATCTGGTCGTGGGGATAGACCGAGCGCAGCATATCCATGATGATCGGCGTGGTCTCCTCGCGATCGGAATTCTCGATGCGCAACAACCCGGGAATTGCGCGGTGCGGAAGGTCGGGAATATCACTGAGAGCGGGTGCGGTGCTGATGGTCACGGATTCCTCCTCGATGCGGACAGGAAGGGGATGAACGGCGGTATCTCGTCGGGATCGCAATCGATCGAAACGAACGAGGGCCCGGGCGTTTCCAGGCAGTACGACAGCACTGTCGCGAGCTCGGCCGGCGTCGCCGGCGAGAAGGAGGGCAGATCCGGGAACATCGCCGCCATGCCGGCTCCCAGATGTGCTTTGTGGAATCTGTTGAAGCTATAGCGATCTCCGTAGAACAGTTGCTCCCGGGTCACGCACATGGCATGCGCGGAATTGTCGAGTACGACGAAGGTCACCGGCAGCCCGTACTGGATCGCGGTGTGAATCTCCATGCCGTGCATGTAGAAGGCGCCGTCGCCGGCCACGACCACGGTGCGCCGCTCGGTCCCGTCGTCGCGGCGCCGGCGGGCGAAACAGGACCCGATGGCGGCGCCGAAGGCGTAGCCCATACCGCCCATACCGAGGGCGACGACGAAGCGGCCGTCGCGCGGCGGGCGGAGATGATGCACCACCGATGCCCCGGTATTGCCCGCGTCGGCGAAGACATCGGTATCGGAATGCAGTGTGCCGTTGAGTGTTTCGACGATGTCGCGATAGCGCAGGCCCGGTCCGTCCGCGGGCGGCACCGGCAGCGGATCCGGCGTCCGCGGGCGCCGGGGATCCACCCGGTGCACCCGGCCCGCGCCGGCACTCAGCGCCGATGTGAGTTCGCGGAGTGTGGCGGCCAGATCGGTACTGGTGGCGTGAACCGCGGGGAGGTAGGGCGGCTCACCGCCGACCGACGCCGTCGACGCGCCGAGCACCGATTCCAGTCCGGCGCGCGCGGTGACCGGCATCCGGGTGCCGACCAGCAGGCACAGGGCGCTGCCGTGCAGGGCGTCGGCCAGTTCGGTATGGCCCATACTTCCGGCGACACCGAGAAATCCTTGTTCGGTGCAGTCGTACACATCCTTGGCGTCCGGCGCGACGCCGACCCCGGCGTCGAGAACCGCTGCCAGATCACGCAGTTCGGCACGAGCATCGTCGCGGGCGACCTGCGCGCCCGCGATGATCACGACCTTGCCGACCGCCCGAGCCGCCCGTAGCCCCTCCAGGAGCCGCTCGATACCGGCGTCGTCCCGGCCGTGTACCGGACGCGGTGCGACGAACGGGCCGGCGCGAAGTTCGGCCTGCTGAACATCCTTGGGCAGCAGCAGAACCGCCGGCCCGCCCGCTCGGGCGGCCGCGACGGCGCGCGAGAGATGGTCCGGAAGCGAGGCGGGCGTCTCCACCCGTGCGCAATACAGCGCGATCGTGTCGAAAAGTTCGGCGGCGTCGAAGGTTCCGGCTCGGCCGCTGGAATCCTGGAAGGCGCCTTTACCTTCGAGACCGGTCGGCGCCTGCCCCACCAATGCGAGCACGGGCACCCGGGAGGCGTGCGATTCCGCCAGTCCGGCAACGAGATTCATCGCTCCACCACCGGAGGTCGCGCAGACGACGCCGAGACCCGCGGTGGAACGGGCATAACCGTCGGCCATGGTGGCGGCGGAGAATTCGTGTTTGGCCACCACCGCCGTGATTCGGTCGGAGGCGTCGTAGGCCGCGTCGTAGAGATCTTCGATGTTGGCGCCGTCGACGCCGAAGATGTGTCGCACTCCCATGTCCGATACGGCCTGCACCAGGTAGTCGACCAGTCGTGACGGCATCGCCGCTCCTTCCCGTATGGGTTCCGAAGCCGGCCGCGCTGCCGGAACGAACGCACTCAGCGGGGATACGAAGCACGCACCCGACCGGTTCACCGTTCCCGCGTGGCTTCGCAAAAGGATCCACTTGTGTGTATGTATACATCTACGTATAGTTGGGCCATGCCGAACAAGACCGTGTATGTCTCCGATGACGATCTCCCCCTGTTCCAGCGCGCGCAGGAGCTGGTCGGCGGCAATCTCTCGGGTGCGATCGTGACGGCACTGCGCCGATACATCGAGCTGGAGGAGGGCCGGCTGCAGGGATTCGACGAGATCGTCCTGCGCGTCGGCCACAACGGCGCCCGGCAGGTGCGATTCTCGGGAGTGCTGCTCACCGAGTCGAGCGATATGGGCGACGAGCGTTTCGAGCGCATTCGCGTATTCCGCACGCGCAAGGGCAAATTCGTGCTGCACCGGCAGCGTTCGGAATGGACGGACTACCCGACCGACACGAACTGGCTGAAGGATCTGACCAATTGGCGGCGGATGCTCGGCGTCACCGATCCGGACTGGGGCGAATTCACCATGGACATCTACGACTCACCGGCCGACCTGAAAGGCAGGGTTCCCGACAAGCTGTACAACCGCATCAGCGATCTGACCGAGCATCCGCAGATCGAGGATCTCGACATCTGATCGACGACTTCGAGCCGAACTAGCCTCGGCCGCACGACAACTCGATATTCGACCCTCCTTGTCCGCCGAAATCCCGCGGACACGGCTCGGTCGACGCATGCATTCATCGCAATCTTATTATGAAAGGACGACCATGAGTTCACCGGCCATATCGGTCACCGGTCTGCGGAAATCGTTCGCCGACCACGTGGTGCTGGACGGTATCGACCTCACTGTCCCGGAGGGCAGGATCTTCGCGCTGCTCGGCCCCAACGGCGCCGGCAAGACCACCACCGTCCACATCCTCGCCACCCTGACCCGGCCCGACGACGGCAACCTGCGCGTCGGGGGCCACGACCCGGTCATCGAACCCGACGCCGTCCGCACCGCCATCGGCGTGACCGGGCAGTTCTCGGCGGTCGACGAACTGCTCACCGGTCGCGAGAACCTGCTGCTGATGGCGGATCTGCACCATCTGCCCCGTGGCGAGGGCCGGCGCATCGCCGACGACCTGCTGACCCGCTTCGACCTGCTGGACGCCGCCGACAAGGTGGCCGGGAGCTACTCCGGCGGTATGACGCGCCGGCTCGACCTGGCGATGACCCTGGTCGGCGAGCCGCGCATCATCTTCCTCGACGAACCCACGGTCGGCCTCGATCCACGCAGCCGGCGCGGGATGTGGGACATCATCCGCGAACTGGTCGCCGACGGCGTCACCATCTTCCTCACCACCCAGTATCTGGAGGAGGCCGACCAGCTCGCGCATCGGATCGCGGTGCTCGACCACGGCCACATCGTCGCCGAAGGCACGCCCGAACAGCTGAAACGCCTTGTGCCGGGCGGACATATCCGCCTGACCTTCGGCGACGAGGAACAGTTGCGCAGCGCCGCCGAACTACTCGGCGGAACGACCACGGACTCGACCCTGGCGGTGCCCAGCGACGGCGGCGTCGCCTCGCTGCGCGATGTTCTGGACCGGCTCGGCCGCGCCCGCATCGAGCCCGAAAGCCTGTCGGTGCACACCCCCGATCTCGACGACGTCTTCCTCACCCTCACCGGCCGCACCGCACCCGAGAAGGAATCCGCACGATGACCACGCACACCCTCGCCGACTCCCGCACGATGCTGCGCCGGAACCTGGTGCACGCCAAGCGTTATCCCGGCATGACGATCAGCATGTTCATCATGCCGCTGGTGATGTTGCTGATGTTCAATTACATCTTCGGTGGCGCACTGGAGAAAGCCACCGGCGGCAGTTACATCGACTACCTGGTCCCCGGCATGATGCTGATCATTCCGGCCTATCTGGTGGTCGGGGTCGCGGTGGCCATCGCCTCGGATATGACCAAGGGCATCGTGAACCGGTTCCGGACCATGCCCATGGCACATTCCTCGATCCTCACCGGCCAGGTCGCCGGGACCGTGATCCAAGGCGTGCTGGGTGTCGGCCTGATGGTCGCAGTCGCGGCGCTGATCGGCTTCCGTCCCGATGCCACCGTCGTGGAATGGCTCGCCGCCTTCGGCCTCATCGCCCTGGTGATCTTCGGATTGGCATGGCTCGGAGTGGGTTTCGGATTGGCCGCCAAAACACCGGAGAGCGCGAGCAATACCCCGACTCCGCTGATCTTCCTCCCCTTTCTCGGCAGCGGCCTGGCTCCCACCGACACCATGCCCGCCGGTGTCCGGCAATTCGCCGAGTACCAGCCCTTCACGCCCCTGACCGAAACGCTGCGCGGACTGCTCATGGGCACGGCCATCGGAGGCAACGGCATCGCGGCGGTGGTCTGGTGCGTCGGCTTCGCGGTGGTCGGCTATCTCTGGTCGCGCTCGCTGTTCCGCCGCAAGACCAACTGAGCTACTAACCAGTGATTAACGGACATACCGGTCGAAACCCCGTCGTCCTCGCGTGAGAACGTAGGAACGAGGCCGAACGGGCCCGGGCCGGTGCCATCCGGCCCGGGTCGTCGGCGCCGTCGACGACCGGAAGGAGTGCGTCCATGGCCGCCCTGGACGAGAAGCTGCAGGACATCTATGCCGAGGTACTGC
The DNA here is from genome assembly GCF_049538315.1 of Nocardia sp. AB354. NCBI lineage: Bacteria > Bacillati > Actinomycetota > Actinomycetes > Mycobacteriales > Nocardiaceae > Nocardia > Nocardia sp. AB354. The sequence continues at coordinate 195,389 of NZ_JBMVFU010000004.1, forward strand.
AGCGCAACCCCGGTGAATCGGAATTCCACCAGGCCGTGCGCGAGGTGCTCGACAGCCTCGGACCGGTCGTCGCCAAACATCCCCAGTACGTCGACGCGGCGGTGATCCGGCGATTGTGCGAGCCCGAGCGGCAGATAATCTTCCGCGTGCCGTGGGTCGACGACAGCGGCACGGTGCAGATCAACCGCGGTTTCCGGGTCGAGTTCAACTCCGCGCTCGGCCCCTACAAAGGCGGTCTGCGGTTCCATCCGTCGGTCTATCTGGGCATCGTCAAATTCCTGGGATTCGAGCAGATCTTCAAGAACGCGCTCACCGGAATGCCGATCGGCGGCGGTAAGGGTGGTTCGGATTTCGACCCGAAGGGGCGGTCGGACTCGGAGGTGATGCGCTTCTGCCAGTCCTTCATGACCGAGCTCTACCGGCATATCGGCGAGCACACCGACGTTCCGGCCGGTGATATCGGCGTGGGCGGTCGCGAGATCGGCTATCTGTTCGGCCAGTACAAACGCATCACCAACCGCTACGAATCCGGCGTGCTCACGGGCAAGGGGCTGAGCTGGGGTGGCTCGCAGGTTCGCCCCGAGGCGACCGGATACGGCACCGTCTTCTTCACCGAGCAGATCCTCGACCGGCGCGCCGACAGCTTCGAGGGCAAACGCGTGGTGATCTCCGGCTCGGGCAATGTCGCCATCTACGCCGTGGAGAAGGTGCACCAACTGGGCGGCACCGTCGTCGCCTGTTCGGACTCCTCGGGCTACATCGTCGACGACAAGGGTATCGATCTCGAACTGCTCAAGGAGATCAAGCACGACCGGCGCGGGCGCATCCACGAATATCCCGACATCGCCCGTGGCTCGGCGTATTTCGTGGATTCCGGCTCGATCTGGGCGGTGCCCTGCGATATCGCGCTGCCGTGTGCGACGCAGAACGAACTCAACGGCAGCGATGCCCGCCGGTTGATCGAGAACGGTTGCGCCATCGTGGCCGAAGGCGCCAATATGCCCTGCACCCCCGAGGCATCCCGGTTGCTGGTCGACGCGGGCGTGACCTTCGCACCGGGCAAGGCCGCCAATGCGGGCGGGGTGGCCACCAGCGCACTCGAGATGCAGCAGAACGCTTCCCGCGATTCGTGGAGCTTCGAACACACCGAACAGCGCCTCGAGGCGATCATGCGTGGCATCCACGACCGCTGCCTCGAGACCGCCGAAGAGTACGGGACCCCGGGCGATTACGTCGCCGGTGCGAATGTCGCCGGTTTCACCCAGGTCGCCGACGCGATGCTGGCACTGGGGATCGTCTAGACGCCGCGGCCGGCAACGCGCCGGCCGTCCCGTCCGGATCCACCGGCACCGAAACTCGTAGGCTCGCCGTTCGTGACCGTGGTGCGCTCGATCCTGCTGTTCGTCCTGGCCGCGCTCGCCGAGATCGGCGGGGCGTGGCTGGTGTGGCAAGGGGTGCGTGAGCATCGCGGGTTCGCCTGGGCGGGGGCCGGGGTGATCGCGCTGGGGCTGTACGGATTCGTCGCGACGCTCCAGCCGGATGCTCATTTCGGCCGGATCCTGGCCGCCTACGGCGGTGTGTTCGTCGCGGGGTCGCTGCTGTGGGCCATCGCGTTCGACGGCTTCCGGCCGGACCGCTGGGATGTGGCGGGCGCGGCGACCTGCCTGGTGGGCGTCGCCGTGATCATGTACGCGCCGCGCGGCTGACCCGGTACGCGGCCGACCGGTATCCGGCATCATCGGTGCCATGCCCGTCCTCGGAACGTTTCGGCCCAATCCGCAGCCGGCCGTCGGTACTCGCAGCCGGGTGCTGATGCGGCTGCGGGTGGCGCGGTGGCAGTTCCTGCTCCGGCAGACGATCGTCGAACCGGGCGGTGACAGTGGTTGGCACTATCACGACGGCACGCTGTTCGTCCTGGTCACCGGCAGCACTCTCGACCATCCCGGCACCGACGGCGTCCCGGTCGCCTATCGCCCGGGGCGGATATTTCGCGAGCCCGCCGGCGCCGCCCACGCCCACACCGCCCGCAACCGCACGCGAAAACCCTTGCGGCTCACGGTGTTCTACGTGCTCCCGGCCGGTAGTCCACTCTCCCGCTCGATCCCCGCACCGGAGTGCGACCCGGACCGGCGATAGGACGTGCACCTGCCTGGTATCAGCTCGCGAGCTCGCGCAGCAAACCGGGGAATTCGGTGAGATCACGCAAGACGACATCGGCGCCGGCGGCCCGCAGCTGCGCCGCGTCACACGGACCGCTGGTCACCCCGACCGCATACGCCGACGCCGCGCGGGCGCCGCGCATATCGCCGATGTGGTCACCGACGTACACGCTCGCCTCGTGGTCGCGCAGGGCCTGGGCCTTCTGTTCGGCCCACAGGTCGCCGATCACGGCGTCGGCCGGAATGTCGAGGTGGGTGAGGTGCAATTTGGCGTTGGGTTCGTATTTGCCGGTGACCACGATCACGCGGCCGCCCAGCGCCCGGACCGCCGCTGTCGCCGCGCGGGCGCCGGGCAGTTCCACCGTGCCGGTGATCGCGAAATCCGGATACATGGCCCGATAGATATCGGCCACCGCCGGGACGCGGTCGGCGGAGAACCAGTTGGCCAGCTCGTGCTCCAGCGGCGGCCCGAGGCGGGTGACGACCAGATCGCTGTCGATGGGGGTGCCGGTGCGTCTCGACAGCTCGCGATAGCAGGCGCGGATGCCGGGACGCGAGTCGATCAAGGTCATGTCGAGGTCGAAGCCGACCGTGAGCGGGCCTGTCATACCGGACGGCCGGACGCCGGATGGATCAATTGGCGGGCTGGCAGGCGTCGCGCAGTGAGCACGCGCCGCAGGAGTTGCCACAGCCGCCGACCTCGGCGGGCGCGAGCCCCGCGATCGCGTCGTTGGCCGCGTTGACCCCGGCGCCCAGCGTGAACAGGGCCACGACCAGTGCCACCGCGGCGGCAGCCAAGCCCACCCATACCGTCGCGACCAGCGCGATCGCACCGGCGGCGGCCAGCAGCAGACCCGCACCGACCGAGGTGGGCCCGGCGACGCGGTTGGCGACGCGATACGCCTCTTCGGTGCGGAGGGCTTCTTCGGTATGCACACCGAAGAACCGATTGGGTGGCAGGGTGCCGGTCAGCCCGAGCACACCCGTGACAACGGCCACGGCCGCCGGCAGAAACAGGAGGAGCGCGACCACGAACACCCGGAATACGGTACTCCGGTATCAAAACCCGGCGCCCGCGGGGCTCGCCGCCGCCGCGAACGACCCGCTCACCCCTTTTTGGGTGCTGACGTGCGCACGCTCTACCCTGAGTGACGACGTTGTCCACAGACGTTCACCAGGGGAACTCGGCGACAAGAAGGCAGGACCGTGCAGGACACTCGTGCAACCGATACAGCCGGCGCATCGACCGGCCGGGGTGACGGGCCCGAAAGCAGCCTGCCAACGCTTCCCGGAACCGATGTGCCCGCGCACCGCTACAACGCGGAACTTGCCGGCGCCCTGGAGGGCAAATGGCAGCGGGTGTGGGCGGAGCGCGGCACCTTCCACGCGCCGAATCCGGTCGGCCTGCTGGCCGGCGAGACCCCGGCCGACAAGCTGTTCATCCAGGACATGTTCCCGTATCCGTCGGGTGCGGGTCTGCACGTCGGCCATCCGCTGGGCTACATCGCCACCGATGTGTTCGCGCGCTACCACCGCATGCACGGCCGCAACGTGCTGCATGCGCTGGGTTACGACGCCTTCGGCCTGCCCGCCGAGCAGTACGCGGTACAGACCGGCGCGCATCCGCGGGTGACCACGGAATCCAATATCGCGACCATGCAGCGCCAGCTGGACCGGCTGGGCCTGGGCCACGACCGGCGCCGCTCGTTCGCGACCACCGACCCCGAGTTCTACAAGTGGACGCAGTGGATCTTCCTGCGCATCTACAACGCCTGGTACGACACCTCGGCGAACAAGGCCCGCCCGATCGCGGATCTGGTGGCCGAATTCGCCGCGGGTGAGCGCCCCACCCCGGACGGTCGCGCGTGGGCCGACTTGTCGCCCGCCGAACAGGGCGCGGTGCTGGACTCGTATCGCCTGGTCTATCAATCGGATTCGATGGTCAACTGGTGCCCCGGACTGGGCACCGTGCTGGCCAACGAGGAGGTCACCGCCGACGGCCGCAGTGAGCGCGGCAACTTCCCGGTGTTCCGGAAACGCCTGCGGCAGTGGATGATGCGCATCACCGCCTACTCCGACCGCCTGGTCGACGATCTGGACCTGCTGGACTGGCCGGACAACGTGAAGGCCATGCAGCGCAACTGGATCGGGCGCTCGCGTGGTGCCGAGGTCTCCTTCGCCGTGGCGCGAGCGACGGGCGCGGAGGAGGCAGCCGGCGTAACCACGGAGCGCCCCGGGAGCGCCACCGTCGATACAGCGAACGGGGAGAACATCGAGGTCTTCACCACCCGGCCCGACACGCTGTTCGGGGCGAGCTATGTGGTGCTGGCCCCGGAACACGAACTGGTGGACCGGCTGGCCGTCGCGCAGTGGCCCGCCGACGTCGACCCCCGGTGGACCTTCGACGCCGCCTCGCCGGCCGAAGCCGTTGCGGCCTACCGCAAGTCGATCGCCGCCAAGTCCGATCTGGAGCGGCAGGAGAACAAGGAGAAGACCGGCGTCTTCCTGGGCGCCTACGCCACCAACCCGGTCAACGGGTCGCAGCTGCCGATCTTCATCGCCGACTATGTGCTGTCGGGCTACGGCACCGGCGCGATCATGGCGGTACCCGGCCACGACCAGCGCGACTGGGAGTTCGCGCGGGCGTTCGGCCTGCCGATCGTGGAAGTCATTGCCGGAGGCGACATCTCGGAGTCCGCGTATTCGGGCGACGGCCTGCTGGTGAACTCCGACTACCTGAACGGGCTGGACGTCGAGACTGCCAAGGCCACCGTCGTCGAGCGCCTGGAACGCGACGGCCACGGCAAGGGCACCATCCAGTACAAACTGCGCGACTGGCTGTTCGCCCGCCAGCGTTACTGGGGCGAGCCGTTCCCGATCGTCTACGACGAGCAGGGCGCGGCGCATCCGCTGCCGGAATCCATGCTGCCGGTGGAACTTCCGGAGGTGCGCGACTTCGCGCCGGTCACCTTCGATCCGGACGACGCCGATTCCGAACCGTCGCCGCCGCTGGCCAAGGCCACCGACTGGGTGACCGTCGAACTGGATCTGGGCGACGGGGTGAAGACCTATCGCCGCGACACCAACGTGATGCCGCAGTGGGCCGGTAGCTCCTGGTACCAGCTGCGCTACACCGACCCGACCAATACGGAGGCGTTCTGCGCGCCGGAGAACGAGCGCTACTGGCTGGGCCCGCGCCCGGCCGAACACGGTGCGAACGACCCCGGCGGCGTGGATCTGTACGTCGGCGGCGTGGAACACGCGGTACTACATCTGCTGTACGCGCGGTTCTGGCAGAAGGTGCTGTTCGATCTGGGTGAGGTGTCGGGCCCGGAACCGTACCGGCGCTTGTTCAACCAGGGTTACATCCAGGCCTTCGCCTACACCGACGAGCGCGGCACCTACATCCCGGCCGCCGAGGTGGTCGAGCGCGACGGCAAGTTCTTCTGGACGAACACCTCCGGCGTGGAGATCGAGGTCTTCCAGGAGTACGGCAAGATCGGCAAATCGCTGAAGAACGCCATCTCCCCCGATGAGATGTGCGATCTGTACGGCGCGGACACCTTCCGGCTGTACGAGATGTCGATGGGCCCGCTGGACACCTCGCGTCCCTGGGCGACCAAGGATGTCGTCGGCGCGCACCGCTTCCTGCAGCGGGTGTGGCGCTTGGTGGTCGACGAGGAGTCCGGGGCCGCGCGGGTCACCGACGCCGAGCCGGCCGATGCCACCCTTCGCCTGCTGCACAAGACGATCGACGGTGTCGACGCCGACTACGCCGCCCTGCGCGACAACACCGCGGGCGCGAAGCTGATCGAGCTGACCAACCATCTGACCAAGCAGTACCCGCAGGGCGCCCCGCGCACGGTGGTGGAACCGCTGGTGCTGATGCTGGCACCGATGGCCCCGCATATCGCCGAGGAACTGTGGGAACGCCTGGGCCACACCACGGCGCTGGCGCACGGGCCCTTCCCGATCGCGGATCCCGCACTGCTGGTGGAGGATTCGGTCGAATATCCGATCCAGGTCAACGGCAAGGTCCGCAGCCGGGTCAGCGTACCGGCGGACGCCGATGCGAAGGCGGTGGAGGCGGCGGCGCTCGCCGACGAGAAGCTGCTGGAATTCCTGGCCGGCAAGACCCCACGCAAGGTCATCGTGGTCCCCGGCAAGCTGGTCAACGTCGTCGCGTAAGTCTCTCCCGCGCTGGGTATTCAGCGCGGCGGCAGCAGCACGTCGTCGAGGGTGACCATCGAGAGGTGGCGCTCGCGGATGATGTCGACCAACCGGCCGTAGCAGTGTGTGACGGCCGGATGGTTGGCGTGACCGATGACGATCGCCTGCGGGTTGAAGTACTTCGCGGCCATCTGCATCAGAAAGTCCTCGGTGACGATCGAGGAGTCCGACAGCGAACCGAACCACAGCGTCGGCACCGTATATCCGAGATCGGCGGCGACCCGGTCCACCGCGGCGTTGTGGTACCCGTAGGGCGGTCGGTAATAGGGCGTTCCGTCCACGCCGAAGTTGTTGTGCAGGAACGTTTTCGTGCGACGGAGCTGGTCGGCGACGGCGCCGGCGGAGATCTTGGTGAGCGCGGGATGATCCCAGGTGTGGTTGCCCAGCTGGATCTGCCCGGACTCCACCAGCGGGCGCAGCGCGTCCCGGTGCACGGTCCACGAGTCGTAGGAGGCGGTCACGAAGAACGTGAAGCGGGCGCCGGTATCGCGGGCGAAGCGGATATACGCGCCGACCACCTCGGGGCTCGCGCCGTCGTCCACCGTGAGCGCGAGATTCGCGCCGGCGCCCGGCAGAGCGGTCATCGTGCCCGAGGGCGCCACGGTCTTCGGCCCGGTTGGCGGCGGGGGTAACAGCGGGGACGGAGGCGCCGGGGGCAGGGGTGGGGTGACCGCCGCGGCTACAGGTTTCGCCCTTTCCCCGGTCGCACTGTGGGCCGTCGTACAGCCGGTCAAGGCGACCGCCGTGCCCGCGGCGAGCAGCGTGAGCAGCTGCCGCCGATTCGATCGCGCGTCACCCATGCCGGTGTCGCCCCTGGTAGGAGGTCATTTCTGCCCTAAGCTACCGCACCCTCGACACCCTCGCCGGCCGGGCACCGGTCGTTCCGGCGCGTCGGCCGGTAGCACCGATTCAGCGCCCGATTCGGCCCGGCCGACAGCACCGGTTCAGCGGGCGATCGGGCGCAGCACGATCTCGGTCGGGTGCGCGTCGCGTGGCGTCTCGACGGCGTTGCGGACGGCCCGGGCGACCGTCGCCGCGGTCAAGAACTCGTCGGGGTTGTAATCCCGCTGTTCGGAGGCGACGATCGCGCGCTGCATCTCGGTGTCGATGCGTCCCGGGTGGACGGAGGTGACACGCAGGCGCGGTTCCTCGAGCCGCAGCGCGTCACCGAAAGCGCGCAGACCGAATTTGCTCGCGGCGTACACACCCCAGTCCGGATTGGCGCGCAGCCCGGCACCCGAATTGATCAGCACCACATGGCCGCCGGCGGCGCGCAGGGCGGGCAGCAGCAGCCGGGTCAGCTCGGCGACGGCAATCAGATTGGCTTCCAGCGTATTTCGCCACAGCTCGACCGACGAGTCGGCGATCGACCCCAGTTCGGCGACGCCCGCGTTGTGCACCAGCACATCCAGACGGCCGATCGGCGCCGTCGCCGCGGGCAGCGCGGCGTAATCGGTCAGATCAACCGGCCACGGTTCGGCATCGGGAAGTTCCGTCCGGATCTTCGCCAGCGATTCCGCCGAACGCGCGCCCAGCAGCAGTCGATGCGTCCCCGCGAGCTCCCGCGCGATCGCGGCTCCCAGTCCCCGGCTGGCGCCGGTGATCAGCGCGGTCGGTAGATCCTGCGCGGCAGTGCTTTCCGAAGGTGCGGCCATGTGCTCACCGTAAACCCCGCGCGCCCACCGCAGCGCTACGCACCCGGGCGGGGCGGACGATCGCACGGGCGGGTCCGGACAATTGCACCGCCGCGACCGGACATCTGTCGTCCATCGGTGGCGAGCCGATGCCGATGGGTGTAATCCAGACTCGAGCAACCGGTTCACAGCGGCGGGCGGGGGACGGACACCGCGCATGACACAGAACGAGGCGATGAGGGTGGACACTGCCGAACAGGTGACCGGACCGGACCATGCCCCCGCGGCGGCCGCTGTGCGGCACGCGACGCCCGGGCGCCGCGCATATCTGAAGGTGACGTCGCAGAATAGGGAAATGAACGGTCCCGGCTTCACCCCCACCCAGCTGGCTGCCCGGGCCGCCTATCTGCTCCGCGGCAACGATCTGGGGACCATGACCAGCGCGGCGCCCAAGCTCTACCCCCATATGTGGAGCTGGGACGCCGCCTTCGTCGCGGTCGGCCTGGCCCCGCTGAGTGTGGAGCGCGCTGTCGTCGAACTCGACACTCTGCTCTCCGCGCAATGGCGCAACGGGATGATCCCGCACATCGTGTTCGCCAACGGCGTGGACGGCTACTTCCCGGGACCGAGCCGGTGGGAATGCCGTCGGCTGGCGGCGAACGCCCCCGCCGGTGTCGACACGTCGGGCATCACCCAGCCACCGGTGCACGCGATCGCGGTCCAGCGGATTCTCGACCACTCCCGGCGCCACGGCCGCACCACCCGGGCGGTCGCCGCGGAATTCCTGGATCGGCGCTGGGTCGATCTGATGCGCTGGCATCGCTGGCTGGCGCATGCCCGCGACCCCAAACAGCACGGCCGGATCACCCTGTATCACGGCTGGGAGTCCGGGATGGACAATTCGCCGCGGTGGGATCGCGCCTACGCCAATGTGGTGGTCGGCGACCTGCCGCCGTATCGGCGCGCCGATATCGACGTGGTCGACCCGGCGCAGCGTCCCACCGATCGCGAATACGACCGCTACCTGTGGCTCGTGGAGCAAATGCGTCGGTGTGGCTACGACGATTTCCAGCTGGCCTCGACGATGAGCTTCGCCGTGGAGGACGTCTTCGTCACCGCCGTCTTCGCGCTGGCGTGTGAGGTGCTGGCCGGAATCGGGGAGGACTACCGCATGCCGCACGCCGATGTGCGCGAGCTCTACGAGTGGGCCGACTATTTCCGCGCCGGCGTGATCGCCACCGCCGAACCGCGCTCCGGCGCCGCGCGCGACTTCGACCTGCGCACCGACGAATGGATCGGCACCGAAACGCTGGCCATGTTCGCGCCGCTGCTGTGCGGCGGACTGCCGCGCGCCACCGAACGCAGTCTGCTGCGTCTGTTCGAGGGGCCACGCTTCTGCGGCCACCCCGATCTGCGCTACGCGCTGCCGCCCTCGACCTCGCCGGTGTCGAAGGATTTCCGCCCGCGCGAATATTGGCGCGGGCCGGTGTGGCCGGTGATGAGCTGGCTGTTCTCCTGGGTCTTCGCCCGCCGCGGCTGGGCCGAACGGTCCTTCATGCTGCGTGCGGAAGGTTTGCGGCAGGCGGGCGACGGCAGCTTCGCGGAGTACTACGACCCGTTCACCGGGGATCCGCTGGGGAGCATGCAGCAGTCGTGGACGGCAGCCGCGGTCCTCGACTGGCTCGGATGAGTCACGCGTAAACACTGGTCACAAGCGCCTCGGCTGCCTACTCTCGTAGCCATGTATCGACGCACCGTGGCTCGTCCGAAAGTCCGTCGCTTCACCGCAGCCCTGCCGCTGCTCGCCGTTGCCGGCATATTCTCGGCAACCGGTATTGCCTCCGCTGGACCCACCGGGCCGGACGTGTCGTCCTGGCAGCACATCGACGGCCGTCTGATCGACTGGTTCGCGGTCCGGGCCTCCGGGCACAACTTCGCCATGGTGAAGGCCACCGAGGGGCTGAACTACGTCAATCCCTATTTCGTCCCCGACAGCCTGCTGATGCGCGCGGCCGGGGTGGCGCGCGGGACCTATCACTACGCCCATCCGGATCTGCCGCCGGAACCGCAGGCCGCCCTCTACGCCGCGGTCGTCCTCGGCCAGAACGGTCCACTGGATCTGCCGCCGGTCCTCGATATGGAGAATTCCGGCGGGCTGCCCCCGGCGGAGCTGATCGATTGGACCCATCGCTATCTGACCACGGTGCAGGCATTGACCGGCCGGGTGCCGATCATCTACACCTACCCGCGGTTCTGGCAGACGGCGATGGCCGATTCCGATCAGTTCCACCAGTACCCGCTGTGGATCGCCGATTATCGCGGCAACGCCCAGCCCGAGGTGCCCGGCGGCTGGCCGGCGTGGACCTTCTGGCAGACCACCGATTCCGGCAGTGTGCCGGGTATCGCGGGCAATACCGACCTCAACGTCTACAGCGGAGCGCAGGGCAATTTCGCGCAGTTCGCCAATATGCCGTTCAGCGGCAGCAGTTCGGGCAGTTAGAGGATCTGGGACAGAAACTGTTGCAGGCGTGGGGTTTCCGGATCGGCGAAGAGGCGGTCCGGAGACCCCGACTCCACCACCTTGCCCTGGTCCATGAACACCACGCTGTCGGAAACCGAACGGGCGAAACCCATTTCGTGGGTCACCACGATCATCGTCATACCGCCGGCGGCCAGATCCGCCATCAACGAGAGCACACCCTTGACCAATTCCGGGTCCAGGGCCGAGGTCGCCTCGTCGAACAGCATCAATTCCGGCTTCATCGCCAGTGCGCGAGCGATGGCGACACGCTGTTGCTGTCCACCGGACAGATTCGCCGGGCGGGTATCGGCGCGCGCCGCCAATCCGACCGCCTCGAGCTGCTCCAGGGCCAGCGCCCGCGCCGCTTCCTTGCTCAGGCCGCGCAATTTCCGCGGTCCCAGGGCCACGTTCTCCGCCACCGTCTTGTGCGGGAACAGGTTGAAATGCTGAAAGACCATTCCGATGCGCTGGCGCAGCCGATCCGGATTTTCCCCCAGCACCGAAACCCCGTCGATCAGCACATCGCCGGAATCGGGTTCGTGCAGCCGGTTCAGCACCCGCAACAGGGTGGATTTTCCCGAACCGGACGGGCCGATGACCGTGGTGGTGTGCCCGGCATCGACGTGAATGTCGACGCCGCGCAGCACCTGGTTGTTGCCCAGGGTCAGATGCAGATCGACGCCGGTCAGCGAGGAACTGGTGCGCACGCCGTTGGCATCCTGGTCGCGCACGCCGTTGGCATCCTGGTCGCTCACGCTCCGCGTCCTTCCGTGATGACGGCCTGGTCGATTTCGTCGGCGGCGGCTTCGGCGCGGCCGGTGCGCAATCGGCGGTCGATGTAGTTCACCAGATGGGTGAGCGGGATCGTGAGCAGCAGATAGACCAGGCCCGCCGCGACCAGCGGTGACAGATTTCCGGTCTGCGAATTCAGGTCGCGGCCGACGGCGAACAGTTCCCGCTGGGAGGCGAGCAGGCCGAGGAAGTAGATCAGCGAGGAATCCTTGATCAGCGCGATGAACTGGTTCATCAGCGCCGGCAGCACTCGCCGCACGCCCTGGGGAATCACCACCAGCGTCATCGATTGCCGATAGCCGAATCCGATCGCCCGCGCGGCCTCCAACTGTCCCGGCTCCACCGATTGAATGCCCGAGCGGAAGATCTCGCCGATATAGGCCGAGGCCAGCAGCGCCAGCGCCACCGCGCCCAGCCAGTACGGATTGTTCCCGGTGATCCCCTTCACCACCGGGCCGATGCCCAGGCCGATCAACAGGATGATCACCACCGCCGGCAAACCGCGGAAGATGTCGGTGTAGACCCGGGCGGGCCAGCGCAACCAGCGGGTGCGAGAAATACCGGCCACCGCGAGCAGAATGCCGATGAGCGTGCCGAGCACGCCCGAAACCAGCGCCAGAATAATCGTATTCGGCAAGCCGGTCTTGAACAGTTCGGGAAATGCCTTGCGGTACAACGACCAATCGAAGAACATGTCCTTCAATTGTGCGAGGGTCGATTTCGGAGCGTTCTGCTGATCGCCGTGCCGATGTTCGGCGGCGATCTTCTCGAAGTCCGGAAGTTGCGGCATCGGAGCCGATTTGGAGCCCGGTTTCCAGCCCGGCGGCAGCGGCCGCGGCACCCAGTCGGAATAGAGCTTGGCGTAGGTTCCGTCGGCGATCACCGCGTCGAGGCCGGAATTCAGTGCGTCGATCAGCGGCTGGTTGTTCTTGCGCACCGCCCAGGCGGTGAAATTGTCCAGGCTGAAGGTGTTCTGCACGATCGAGGTGGGATCACCCGGTTTGATCGCACCGGTGGCCTGCTGCGAGGGCGCGACCCAGGCGTCGATCTGCCCGGTCTTCAGATTCGCGTAGGCGGTGTTGTAGTCGGGGAATTTCACCGCGTCCAGATGCAAGGTGCCGGTGACGTATTCGTCCTGCACGGTGCCCTGCACCACGCCGATCCGCACGCCCGGTTTCAGATCCGAAAACCCCTGGATCGCACTGCCGTTGGGCACCACGAGCGAGAAGTAGCCGAAATCGTAGCCGTTGGTGAAGCCAACCTGCTGTCGCCGGGCATCGGTGGTGGTGATGCTCGACGATCCCACGTCGAACCGGCCGGTGGCGACGAGCGAGAGCAGCGAGGCGAATTCGGTGCCGGAGAACTGCACCCGGAGTCCGAGTTTCGCGCCGATCGCCTTCAGCAGTTCGTTGTCGAATCCGGCGAAGGTCCCCGACGGATCCACGCAGATACTCGGCGGCGCGTCCGAGAGCGTGCCCACGCTGAGCACCCCGGGCTGGGACAAACCGAGCTTGGTGATATCGATCGAACTCAGCGGCGCGGTGGTCGCGGTGGTGTATCGATCGGTGCCGGCCGTCGCACCGCTCGCCAGTTTCGTCGGCGCGGGGGAGGCGGCCGACGGTCCGGGGGGTGCGCACAGGTTCGAGGCCCGCGACGAACTGCCGCCATCGGAGCTGCAGGCGACGGCGAACAGCAGCATCATCGCCACCATCAGCGCGATCAGCGCACGCGGGCGCGAGACGGGCAAACGGGCCATAGCCGAGAACCCTAGCCGGGCCGGTAGGGCCCTGAGGGCCGCGGCGCGGGTCCACGGGCCGCCGCCCCTGCCACATCGCCCGTCGGAAATCGAATCCCACTGATTCGATCCGGCGGTGTTCGATCCGGCGGTGTTCGATCAGGCGATACCGGTCACCGACTCCGGATTGAAGTTGTCCCGCCATGCGACGGCCTGCTCCACCACGCTCAGCTCGTAGTCGGGCCCGCCGACGCCCACGGTGAACAGGGTCGCGCCGGCCTGCACCAGCCGCTCGGCCTGTTCGGCGCCGGGCCAGGACACCGACCGCTCGATCCGGTTCGCGTCGGTGCCGACCTCGGCGCAGTGCTCGGCCAGAATCTTCGACTTCCGTTCCAGCGCTTCGATATCGGCGAAACTGTGCCAGATGTCGGCGTATTCGGCGACCAGTCGCAACGTCTTTCGCTCACCACCGCCGCCGATCAGGATCGGAATGTGGCGCGTCGGCTGCGGATTCAGTTTCGGCAGCCGGGCGTCGATGCGGGCGAGATATTCCTTGAGCAACGCCAGACGTGTTCCGGGCGTGCCGAATTCGTAGCCGTACTCGTCGTAGTCCTTCTGGAACCAGCCGGCGCCGATGCCGAGGATCAGCCGGCCGCCGGAGATGTGGTCGACGGTGCGGGCCATATCGGCGAGCAGGTCGGGATTGCGATATCCGCCGCCGGTCACCAGGGCGCCGAGTTCGACTCGTTCGGTCTGCTCGGCGATCGCGCCGAGCATGGTCCAGCATTCGAAGTGAGCGCCGTCGGGATCGCCGTAGAGCGGGTAGAAGTGGTCCCAGTTGAAGACGATGTCCACGCCCGCATCCTCGGCCCGGCGCACGGCATCCCGGATCAGCCCGTAGTCGGGAGCATGTTGCGGCTGTAGCTGAACTCCGATGCGAACCGGTCGAGTCATCCGATGCTCCTTCGTCTCGTGAGCTGCTCTCGCGGCCGGTCAGCGGCCCTTGACGAGGCTACTCGCCCGCTGCACCCCGCGCGGGCCGCTGGGTTACTGTGGGGCGCGCACCGACCCCTCTACTCGGATCGTCCGGCACGTTCCTGCCGGTGAAGGGATTGATTCACCATGGCCACGGTCACCTTCGACCACGCCACCCGGCTCTACCCGGGTGGGACCAAACCCGCCGTCGACAAGCTGAATCTCGAGATCGCCGACGGCGAATTCCTGGTACTGGTCGGACCGTCCGGATGCGGCAAATCCACCTCGCTGCGCATGCTGGCCGGACTCGAGGAGGTCAACGACGGCCGCATTCTGATCGGCGAGAAGGATGTCACCGACGCCGAACCCAAACAGCGCGATATCGCGATGGTCTTCCAGAACTACGCGCTGTATCCGCATATGACGGTCGCGGAGAACATGGGTTTCGCACTGAAGATGGCCAAGGTCGGTAAGGCCGAGCGCACGCAGCGCGTGCTGGAGGCGGCGAAACTGCTCGACCTCGAGGACTTCCTGGACCGCAAGCCCAAGGCGCTGTCCGGTGGTCAGCGTCAGCGGGTCGCGATGGGACGCGCGATCGTGCGGCAGCCGCAGGTATTCCTGATGGACGAACCGCTGTCGAATCTGGACGCGAAACTGCGCGTGCAGACCCGCACGCAGATCGCCCAGTTGCAGCGCCGGCTCGGCACCACCACGGTCTACGTTACCCACGACCAGGTGGAGGCGATGACCATGGGCGACCGGGTGGCGGTGCTCAAGGACGGACTGCTGCAGCAGTGCGCCTCACCCCGGGATCTGTATCGGGATCCGGCGAATCTGTTCGTCGCGGGCTTCATGGGCTCCCCGGCGATGAACCTGTTCACCCTGCCGGTGTCGGACGGTTCGGTGACCGTCGGCGGACATTCGATCGCGCTGCCGCGCACGGTGGCCGACGCCGCGGGCGAGACCGTGGTGGTCGGCATCCGGCCGGAGCATTTCGATCCGGCCGGCGGTTCCGACGGCATCGCCATGGAGATCGATGTGGTCGAGGAGCTGGGTTCGGACGCCTACATCTACGGCCGCACCCTGGGCGAGGCCGGCGGAGATCAGACGATCGTCGCCCGCGCCGACTGGCGCAATCCGCCGCAGAAGGGCGACAAGCTGACGCTCACCAGCGATGCGGAGCACACCTATTTCTTCGACCCGGCCAGCGGTAAGCGACTGACCTAGGACTCGAATATCGTTGCCCTCGAGCGCTTCCGGGTGCTCGAGGGCACGATCGTCAGCCCACGCACCGGTCCGCCGAAGACCCGCGCCGATCGTCTCATCGCTGTGCGGTCACATCCCGGGTTCCGACGCGTGCCCGGCGCCAGTCCTGGTTGACCCGGACCCGGATGTCCTCGAGCGCGACCTCGTCACCGCCGGCGCTGCGCAACTCCACCCGCACCGGTTCACCGGTGGTGTCCTCGATCCGCTCCAGCGGCGGCACTCCGCCCTGCAGATATTTGTCCCCCCACTGCCACAGCGCGAAGATCGCCGGCAGCAGATCCCGGCCCATCTCGGTGAGCACGTACTCGTTGCGGGTGCGCTTACCCTCTTCCCGATACGGCTGTTTGCGCAGCAGTCCCGCGTCGGTCAGTTTGCGCAGCGCGGCGGCCGCGGCGGCATCGGTGATACCCACCCGCGCCGCGAAACCGTCGAAGCGGGTGGTGCCGTAGATGGATTCGCGCAGAATCAGCATCGTCGAGCGGGCGCCGACGATATCCAGCGCCTTCACGATGGAACAGCCGTCCGGCTTCCACGAATTCAGATCACGCAGGGGTCCTTCCAACTTCACGGGCATGACGACGATCATACCAACTCTGACTTGCCACAACTAATGCCAGCTCCTAACCTGGCTTTAGAGCGACTGAGTCAGATGTCGCAACGGCGCGATACCGGAGGAATCGCCATGAGAGACGCAGTGATCGTCGAGGCCGTACGCACCCCGATCGGCAAGGGCAAAGCCACCGGAGCGCTGCACGAACTGCATCCGGTCGACCTGTTCGCCCACAGCCTGCGCGAGGTCGTGCGACGCAGCGGGATCGATCCGGTGCTGATCGACGACGTCATCGGCGGTGTGGTCACCCAGGTCGGCGAGCAGTCGGTCAACATCACCCGCCGGGCCGCGCTCGCGGCCGGATATCCGGAATCCGTTCCGGCCACCACGGTCGACCGGCAGTGCGGTAGCAGCCAGCAGGCCATCCACTTCGCCGCGCAGGGCGTGCTGGCCGGGGCCTACGACATCGTCGTCGCCGGCGGTCTGGAGTCGATGAGCCGGGTGCCGATGGGGTCGAGCGTGGCGGGCGCCACCGATATCAACGGTGTGGCCTTCACCGAGCGGTATCCGGACGAGCTGGTACCGCAGGGGATCAGCGCGGAACTGATCGCGGCGCGCTGGGGCATCTCGCGCACCGCCATGGACGAATTCTCGCTCGCGAGTCACGAAAAGGCCGCCACCGCAACGAAGAACGGATCCTTCGAGGCACAACTGGCGCCGTTGGCCGGGTTGAGCACCGACGAGGGCATTCGCGTCGGCAGCACCCTGGAAACCCTGGCCGGGCTGCGGCCGGCCTACTACAGCGAGGCCTATGCCGCCCGATTCCCCGAGATCGGCTGGAACGTGACCGCCGCCAATGCGAGTCAGATCAACGACGGCAGCGCGGCAGTGCTGATCATGACCAGTGAGAAGGCGGCGCAACTGGGCCTGCGGCCACTGGCCCGGCTGCACAGTTTCGCGGTCGCGGGCGACGATCCGCTGCTGATGCTCACCGCGGTGATCCCGGCGACTCGGAAGGTGTTGCAGCGCTCGGGCCTGTCGTTGGCCGATATCGACCTGTTCGAGGTCAACGAGGCCTTCGCCTCGGTGGTACTGGCCTGGGCCGCCGATACCGGCGCGGATCTGTCCCGGGTGAACGTCAACGGCGGCGCGATCGCGCTGGGGCATCCGCTCGGCGCCTCCGGTGCGCGGCTGGCGACCACGCTGGTCCACGCACTGCACGAACGCGGGGCCCGCTTCGGACTGCAAACCATGTGTGAGGCAGGCGGTTTGGCGAACGCGACCATCTACGAGCGGCTCTGAGCCTCAGACCGACACCACGACCAGCGCCGCCGCGAAACCGAGCAGCCACGCCTCGGCCAGCAGCGGCAGGGTGAGCAGCGCGTAAGGCCAGGCCGGGCGGCGTTCCCGCAACGCCCGCAGGGTCCACCGCCCGGCCAGCAGCAGCGCACCGACCAGGGACAGGAACGCCACGGCGTAGGCCAGCGGCAGATGACTGTCCCCCGGCCGAGTGCGCTGCCGCGCCATATCCCGGTACGGCAGGCCGTACCGCCAGATCACCCACGCCACACCGCAACCGGCCAGATAGACCGCGGCACTCAGCACGGCATCGCCGCGCCGCAGCGGCGGGCGAGCCGGCCGGAACTCCATGGCTACTTATGGAAATTCCTTCGACCGGTGCTCGCAAGCACCACTGGTCGGCCGCCGGTCCGTCGCCGTTTCGCAGGGTTAGGCTGGCCCGGGTGAGCGATCTGGATCCGGCGTCGGCCCTGGTTTACGCGATTCCGCTGCGTACTCGCTTCCGCGGCATCACCGTCCGTGAGGGGATGCTGCTCGAAGGACCGCGCGGCTGGGGTGAGTTCTGCCCGTTCGTCGAATACGACGACCGCGAGGCCGCGAACTGGCTCGCCACCACGGTCGAGCAGATCGAGGAGGGCTGGCCGGAACCGGTCCGGGATCGCATTCCGGTCAATTGCACCGTTCCCGCGGTCGGACCCGAGCGCGCGTATGCCATCGTCGCCGAATCCGGTTGCCGCACCGCGAAAGTCAAGATCGCCGATCATCCCGACTCGCTCGCCGAGGATATCGAGCGGGTCGCGGCCGTCCGCGATGCGCTGGGTGGCGACGGTGCCGTCCGGGTCGATGCCAACGCGGTCTGGGATGTCGATACCGCGGTCACCAACTTGCGTCAGATCGACCGTGCCGCACAGGGTTTGGAATACGCCGAGCAACCGTGCCGGACGATCGAGGAGCTGGCGGCGGTCCGGCGGCGGGTCGACATTCCCATTGCCGCGGACGAATCCATCCGGCGTGCCGAGGATCCGCTGCGGGTCGCGGTGGCGGGAGCGGCCGATATCGCCGTACTCAAATGCACACCGCTCGGCGGAGTGCGGCGGGCACTGCGGGTGGCGCAGGCGGCGGGACTGCCGTGCGTGATCTCCTCGGCACTGGAGACGAGCGTCGGACTGTCGGCCCAGCTCGCGCTGGCCGGTGCCCTGCCGGAACTCGACCACGCCTGCGGGCTGGGCACCGTCAGCCTGTTCACCGGCGACGTGGTCGCGGATTCACTGCGCCCCGTCGACGGATATCTGAGCGTTCCGCGCACCCCGCCGAACCCGGATCCCGCACTGCTGGAACGCTTCCGCCATCCCGATCCGGAGCGCACGGCGTGGTGGCGAAGCCGGCTGGAGCGGGTGCTGCGGCTCCTTGATTGATCGCGGCCTCGCACGCCTCGGCGGGTGCGGGACGAGGGTTTTCCCACCCGCCCGTCTGTGATTAGCTGATCGTGTGCCATCGGCAGTTCTCACGTGCTCGAACACACGATAGGAGTTCCGCAATGCCCACTCGTGATTCTGCGTGGCCGCAGGGTACGCCCTGCTGGATCGACTGTTCGGTCGACGATCCGCAGGCTGCCCGCGACTTCTACTCCAGTTTGCTGGGGTGGGAGATCATGGACAGCCCGCCCGAGGCCGGGGGATATCTGATGGCGATGCTGAACGGTAAACCGGCCGCCGGAATCGGGCCCAAGATGGGCGAGGCGCCGATGCCCTCGGTCTGGACCACCTACCTCGCCGCCGACGATGTGGACGCGGTCGCCGAGGCCATCGGCGCGGCCGGGGGCACCGTGTTCGTCCCACCCTTCGACGTCATGGACGTGGGCCGCATGTGCGTGGCCGCCGATCCGACCGGCGGCATCTTCGGCGTCTGGCAGGCCAAGGCCCACACCGGTGCCGGTATCTACAACGAACCCGGCTCCTACTGCTGGAACGAACTGCACACCGGCGACTACGCCACCGCACAGGAGTTCTACCGCCGCGTCTTCGGCTGGACCTTCGACGAAATCGGCGACGGTGAGAACTTCGTCTATTCCACCTTCTCCCCGCCCGGTGCGGACGTCGCCGGCGGCGTCATGGACGCCGGCAGCGCACCCGGCGACAACCCGCCCTACTGGCTCACCTGGTTCCAGGTCGCCGGGACGGACGAAAAGCTCTCCCGCGCAACCGAACTCGGTGCCACGGCACTGATGGGACCGGACGACACCCCGTTCGGCCGCTCCGCCGTCGTCCAGGCTCCCCAGGGCGAGATCTTCGGCCTCATCGACCCGACGGTGCGGGCGGAGGCGCCCGGGCAGTAGCGCTCGTGTCCCGGGCCGTGCGGTACGGCCCGGGGCATCGGTTCAGCCCACTCGGGCGCCACAGTCGTGCAGAGTGGCGCGCAGAAGAAGGGCGGCTTCCGGGCCGATGATCCCGTCGACTAGCTCGAGGTAGCGCGTACAGAATTCCGGGCCGTGCGGGGCGAGGTCGACGCCGGGCGGCTCCAAGTGGTGGGCGATTTCGTGGAGTATGACCAATTCGCGCAGCGCCCACGCGGTTCCGCCGGTGTGCAGGGGGACGGCCAGGACGGCACGGCCGGTTTCGTAGTGCGCCGCGGCGGTGCCCGCGCGGGCACGCACCGCGAGCGGCGTATCGGCCCGAAGCCATTGCGCGCGTACCCAATTCAATGCCAGCACTCGGTCCACATAGCTCTGAACCGACTCGACCGAGGCGAACTTCCGCTCGATCGGCAGCGTGAGCTGCGAGCCGTGCAAGTCGACCGTGCGAGCCCCGAATTCCTCGGCTCGTTCGAACATCCGCCGCACCAGACCCTCGGCATCGTAGACGCGGCTGCGCTGCGAATCCCGGGGCGTCACAACTGCGGCTCGCGGTGCGCCGGGCACATCAGGACGGCGCCGCACTGCGCCGCTCTCGTGCGGCTCATGCTCCGGGCGCTTCGAGACGCCCTCGCCCGGTGGGCAATTCGGGGGACAGACCCAGCCGTGCGCTTCGGCCGGCACGATCCCCGGCACGTCGCGCGGCCGGCGAGTACCCCGTGGATTCCTGCGGGCCGCGCCAGGTGCCGCGGGCGTCGGAGGTGCGGGAGTAGAAATCGGTGAGCTCGAGGTCCTTGTTGCGCAGGGCCAGCGCGGTGCCCGCGGCCGATTCCGCGGAGCCGGGATCGTCGCGCACGGCCTCAGCCTCCACATCCGCCTTCACCTGCGCCAGCCGGCGGCCGATCCGATCGGCGAACGCCATCTGGAAATTCAGCCGAGCAGTCACCGCTGCGACAGGGGCCTGTATGCGACGCTGCACCCTGCGACCCCAGCGCGTCTCCACCACGACCTTCTCCACGGTCGCCGATTTGTAGGCGCCGGATTTGATGTAGTGGTCCGACGCCCGCACCATCTGCACCAGCAGGCTCGTGTACAGCGCCTCGCAGGTCGCGATATCGGTGTCGAAGCCGTAGGCGTACACCTGCGTGGACGTGCGGGTCACATCGCAGCGCACATCGTTGGCCGCGGCGATCGCCACGAACAACTGCACGTAGGTGCGCAGCCCTTTCTTCCCCGCCTCGCCGATCGGGACGACCTTCTGCATCGGTGTCGGGCGGCGCTCGCGGCCGGCGATATGGGCACGCGCCACCGCCAGGTCGATCGACGAACGGGTCGCCAGGCGCTGGGCAGCCGCCATGAACGCCTCGGCCTCGTGCTCGTTGTCGGTCGACTCGGCCTGACGCAACAGCCCACCGATCCGGGTGAGCAACTTGTCCTGGGGCATCTGGGTCGACATCGAGCGCCAGGATACGAGAACGCACCGACATCCCCACACGATCGGGCGGGGGCGGAAGGCGGTAGCTCGCGTAACCACGAAGGGCGGGGGCGGACGCCGTATCCCACGCAGCAGCCGAACAATGTATCTTGCCTTGTGCAACCGGCGCAGTGTGCGGGCGCTCACGCTTGGCACCTGTGTTCGTTACGACCCTGGAGTATCGATGGCTTTGAACAAGGCGTCCTCGAACAAGGCGCGTAAGGCTCGCGCGCGCGCCGCGTCACGACGCTCGTCCCTCGTGTCCCGCGCCGCACTGGCCACCGCGTCGGTGGCACTGCTCACCGCCGGGTTGACGAGCGCCTGTTCGAGCGGCGACGGCAGCAACCCGACCGGCCAGAACCTGGGCGGGCGCGGTCCGATCACCTACGTCGAGGGTAAGGACACCACCGAAACGGGTGCGGTCAAGCAGCTCATCGACCGGTGGAACGCCGCCCATCCGAACGAGCAGGTGACGTTCAAAGAGCAGTCCAACGACGCCTCCCAGCAGTACGACGACCTGGCCCAGCACATGCGGGCCAAACAGTCCGACTACGACGTGATGGCGCTGGACGTGCCGTGGACCGCCGAGTTCGCGGCCAAGGGCTGGATTCAGCCGCTGAAGGACTCCTTCGCCCTCGACACCTCCACGCTGCTCTCGCCGACCGTCGCCAGCGCGACCTACCAGGGCACCCTCTACGCCGCGCCGCGCAACACCAACGGCGGCCTGCTGTACTACCGCAAGGATCTGGTTCCGAATCCGCCGAAGACCTGGCCGGAACTGCTGGCCGACTGCAATATCGCGCGCGATCACGGAATCGGCTGCTACGCAGGGCAGTTCGCACCCTACGAAGGTCTGACCGTGAACGCGGCCGAGGTGATCAACGCCTACGGCGGCTCGTTCGTCGGCCCGGACGGCAAGACCGCGACCGTGAACTCCCCGCAGTCGCGCGCCGGCCTGCAGGTGCTCACCGACGCCTACAAGAACGGCGACATCCCCAAGGAGGCCATCTCCTTCAAGGAGCCGGAGAGCCAGAACGCCTTCGCCTCGGGCAAGCTGCTGTTCCTGCGCACCTGGCCCAACTTCTACGGTGTGGCCCAGGCCGACTCCTCCGCGGTGAAGGGCAATTTCGGCGTCTCCCCACTGCCCGGTAAGGACGGCATCGGCGCCTCCACGCTCGGTGGTTACAACGCCGCCATCAGCGCCTACTCCAAGAACAAGGCCACCGCGCTGGACTTCCTGCGCTTCCTGATCAGCGAGGATGCCCAGCGCATCGTCGCCGAGGGCGCGTTCCCGTCGGTGCGGTCGTCGATGTACGACGATCCGGCGCTGATCGCGAAGTTCCCGTATCTGCCCGCGCTGAAGGATTCGATCGCCAGCGCTGTGCCGCGCCCGGTGACCCCCTTCTACCCGGCGGTGTCGAAGGCCATCCAGGACAACGCATATGCTGCGTTGACCGGTAAGAAATCAGTCGATGACGCGATCATCGGCATGCAGAAGGGCATCGAGGCCGCCGGCTCCTGACCCTGTCCGCAGTCTGCCCCGTAGGAGAGTTGAACGTGTCGAGTCCTTCGGGTGCGACCGATCTCGCGCCACCCGACGATCTGCCGGTGAGCCCGAAACCGAAGCGCGACAGTAACTCCCGGGGCTTACGGCTCCCGCAGGGGTCGGGCCGCGCGTGGTTGTTCGTCGCACCGGTGCTGGTGGCGCTCGCGGTCGTCATCGGCTATCCGGTGGTGCGCGCGGTGTGGATGTCGTTCCAGAAGGACGCCGGGCTCGACCCCGCCACCGGCATGTTCGTCGAGGGCGGCAGCGCCGGGTTCAGCAACTACACGCACTGGCTGCTGCAGCAGTGCACCCTGCCCGGCGGCGGAACCGAGCCGTGCCCCACCGGCAACCTGGGTTCGCAGTTCTGGGCGGCCATCGGGATCACCCTGCTGTTCACGGTGATCACCGTGACGCTCGAGGCGACCATCGGCCTCGGCATGGCGACCGTGATGGGCAAGACCTTCCGCGGGCGGGCGCTGCTGCGTGCCGCGGTGCTCATCCCCTGGGCCATCCCGACCGCGGTGACAGCCCGGTTGTGGGAGTTCATGTTCCAGTACAACGGCGTGGTCAACCGGGTGCTGCACACGCACATCCTGTGGCAGACCGATCCGTGGTGGTCGCGATTCGCGGTGATCATCGCCGACGTCTGGAAGACCACCCCGTTCATGGCGTTGCTGATTCTCGCCGGACTGCAGGTGATCCCGAACGACGTGTACGAGGCGGCCAAGGTCGACGGCGCCTCGGCATGGCAGCGCTTCACCCACATCACGCTGCCGCTGCTGAAGCCCGCACTGCTGGTCGCGGTGCTGTTCCGGACCATGGATGCGCTGCGCCTCTACGACCTGCCGGCCATCATGATGCAGGGCAACCCGGCGACCCGGACCATTTCGATCCTCGTGGTCGATCAGGTGCGGCAGGGCTCCAACAGCGCGGCCGCGCTGTCGGTGCTCACCTTCCTGATGATTTTCGCGGTGGCATTCGTGCTGGTGAAGATACTGGGCGCCAATGCGGTGGCGACGCAGGAAGAACAGCGGAAGGCACACTGATGACCACTGCTACCTCTGGGCGCAAACCGTGGCGGTCCGCGCGGGTGTACGTCGGTGCGCTGATCGTGCTGGTCTGGGGCCTGGCCCCGTTCTACTGGATGGCGGTGACCGCCTTCCGCGATCCGGACTACACCTTCGACAACACCCCGTGGCCCACCCACCTGACCTTCGAGAACTTCCGCAACGCGTTCGACACCAGCCGCGGCAACGACTTCGGGCGGGCGCTGACGAACAGCGTCGTCATCGGCGCGGCCACCACCGTGATCGCACTGCTGATCGGCATGATGGCCGCTTACGCCTTGGCGCGCATGGCCTTTCGCGGTAAGACCCTAGTCGCCGGCTTGATCCTGAGCGCCTCGATGTTCCCGGTGGTCGTCCTGGTGACGCCGCTGTTTCAGCTGTTCACCAACATCGGCTGGATCGGGCACTACCAGGCGATGATCATCCCGAACATCTCGTTCGTGCTGCCGATGACGGTCTACGTCCTGGCCTCGTTCTTCGCCGAGCTGCCCTGGGAGCTCGAGGAAGCGGCCCGGATCGACGGCGCGAGCCGGTTCCAGGCGTTCCGGCTGGTGATGTTGCCGCTGGCCGCGCCCGCGGTGTTCACCACGGCGATCCTGGCGTTCATCGCCGCGGTGAACGAGTACCTGCTGGCCAGTCTGCTCTCGGTCGACCGGACCGAACCCGTGACGGTCGCGATCGCGCGGTTCTCCGGTAACGATCCGCTGGTGCAGCCGTATGCGGCGATCATGGCGGCGGGCATCATCGTCACCGTGCCGCTGGTGATCATGGTGTTGCTGTTCCAGCGCCGCATCATCTCCGGCCTCACCGCGGGCGGCGTCAAGAGCTAGGGCAGGCGGCGACCGATTTCGTCCCGAGCTGCCTTTCGATATCGGCGGGTGAGCCGGTGTAGTGGAGGGTTCGCAGGCCGAGTCGTGCGGCCGCTTCGCAGTTGCCGGGCCGGTCGTCGATGAACATCACACGACCCGGATCTCCGACTCCGGTGGCGGCCAGGGCATTTCGGTAGGTGTCGAGGTGCGGTTTGTTCATGCCGAGCCGGGCCGAGTAGAGGGCGTCGGTCATCAGGCCGCGCCAGTCGGAGGCGTCGAGCGCGTCGCCGACCGGGTGGGGCGCGTTGGACAGCAAGACCATCGGCAGATCCGCCTGGCGGGCCCGGTGCAGGAGGCTGACGACGCGGTGGTCGGTCCGCGTCCACAACGCGGTGTCGACGGCACGTAAGCGGGTGAGCAATACCGGTTCGGGCCGGCGGCCGAGCACCGCGGTCCAGAAGTCCGTGTCGTCGAACTCGCCGGAATCGTAGGGTTCGCGAGCGCTCCAGAAGGCGGTCTGGAAATGAGTGAGGTCTTCGGTGCGCCATCCGGCGAGTTCGGCGAGACCGCTCCACATGGGAGTGGTCGGCTGCAGGCCGATGACGCCGTTGTAGTCGAAGATGACCGCGTCGAGGTCGGTGGACGAGTGAGACAGAGCGCTTACCACTGATTCTCCAGTGCTCGATGAGACAGAGCGGCCACGCCCGCGGCGAGCAGGGCGGGCAGCACAAGGGCGACGGGCAGGGTCGTGACGGTGGCCATGGCCCCGATGAGGGCCGGTCCCGCGAGTAGTCCGAGATATCCGGCGACGGCCACGGCGGCGACGGCGCGCGGACCTCCCGTGCCGGCCGTGCTGAACAGGGAAGGAATCGTGACGGCCAGGCCGAGGCCGAAGACGGCCCAGCCGGTCAACGCGAACGGCACATCGTTCACCGACACACCGGTGAGAAGTCCGGCCGACGCCAGAATCGCGCCTGCCCGAACGACTTTCGGCGCTCCGAAGCGGGCGGTGAGCCGATCGCCGACGAGGCGTCCGGCCGCCATCGCGGCGCTGTACGCGGCGTATGCGGCGGCGCCGACCGCGGCCGAGGCGTGCAGGCCGGTCAGGTGGACCGCCGACCAGTCGGCCGCCGCGCCCTCGCCGAGCAGACATGCCGCGACCAGTGCGCCCAGCAGCCAGATCCGAGACCGGGACAGTCGGGGCGCACGCTCACCCACCACCGCCCCCGGGTCGGCAACCGGCGAGCCGACACAGCGCGTGGCGGGCGCCGCGGCGATCGTCGCGAGGACGACCGCGGCCGCGGTGATGCCGAAGACGTAGGTGTGCGAAATATGCGCGGCGACAACGGCCATCACCGCTCCGCCCAGCGCGCCGAGGCTGTAGGCCGCGTGCAGGCCGGACATGATCGGCCGGCCGTAGGCGTTCTGGCAGCGCACCGCGGCGGCATTCGCCGCGACGTCCAGTACCCCGTGCGCGGCGCCGAAGCACAGCGCCGCGGCGGCGAGCGCGATCGGCATCCGGCAGCTGCCGACCAGCGCGAGACTCAGGGCCAGACCGACCCCGCCGACGGTCAACAGCTGGGGCAATCGAGCAGGCCGGGCGAGGCGACCGCCGACCTGGAGGCCGGCGACCATGCCGACCGCGGCGGCGAGCAGGACCCCGGCCAGCCCGGCCGTGCCGAGTCCGGCGGATTCCTGGACCGCGGGGATCCGTGTTCCCCAGACGGCCATCACGACGCCGAGGCCGGCGAAGTAACCCGTCAGCAGGCCGCGGCTCCGGACGACGTGGTCGGGTATGTCGAGTACGCGATTCGGAGGCATCGCGATGGTGCGTGTCATGAAGGCTCCATCAGTGCCGCCACCGATTTCGGGGTCGACGACGACCCGCGCGATCGGCGGTGGACGGATATGACGATTCCCGCCTCTTGCCAGGGGCAGAGGCACACGGACGGCGGGGAGAAAGACGTTCGGCGAGTGAGAGGTCGAATGCGATGCGCGACGTTGCACGTGAGCAAAACGGAAGCTACCAGGCAGTTTGTCGAGCTACCATTCGGAACGACCGCTGGTGCCTCACTTCACAAAATGCATGTCGGATGTCTAATTCATCCGTTTCGGTCCCGGCAACCGGGCGGTCGACACGGTGTCGGAAATACGTTGCGTTCTGCCTCTGCTTCATGGCGGCGAGTGCGGTTGCCGACGTGGTTATTCGGCTCACACCGATGCGCCGTCGGCCGGTCGTGACCGGTTTTCGAGCGGGATCACGATTTACTGGGTATTAGCTGTTCTGGTTGACCACCGACCGGCCCCGTAGGCTGGACGGGATCGTTGTTTCTCGCTGGTTCGCCGACGCTCCGGGAGGAGATGATCGTGAGCTCGACCCGCAAACCGCGGCGCGGCCGCCCGGAAACGGCGCCTTATGCCTCGATTGCCGGGTGGAAGCAGCTCGACGGTGTGTCCCGGCCGAACAGCGGGCGTCCCCGCCGCCGCGAGAAACCGGCCGGCGCCCGCGAACGCCCGCCGCGCACACGCGGTCAGCGGATTCGGCGTCTGCTGCTGGCCCTGTTCCTGATCTTCGTCGCGATTCCGTCGTTGCTGTTGGTGCTCGCGTACTGGAGCGCCGAGATACCCGATCCGAGTGCGGTGCAGACCAATCAGATCGCCACCGTCACCGCCGCCGACGGAACGACCGTCCTGGCGAAAATCGTTCCCCCCGAAGGCAATCGCACGCCGGTGTCGCTGTCGGAGGTACCGCAGACCATGCGCGACGCCATGCTTTCGGCCGAGGATCGCGACTTCTACCGCAATCCCGGATTCTCGGCGCCGGCCTTCCTGCGCGCGGCGCGCGACAATCTGCTCGGCCGCGACGACGCGGGCGGTGGATCCACCATCACCCAGCAGTACGTCAAGAACGCCTTCCTCAGCTCGGAGCGCACCCTGTCGCGCAAGATGCGGGAGCTGGTGATCTCGGCGAAGATGGCGCGGCAGTGGAGTAAGGACGACATTCTCGCCGCGTACCTCAACACCATCTACTACGGCCGGGATGCCTACGGGATCGCGGCGGCCGCGCGCGCCTACTTCGACAAACCGGTCTCGCAGCTGACCCTGGCCGAGGGCGCGGTGCTGGCGGCGGTGGTGCGCACGCCGTCGATCCTGGACCCCGAGACGCACCTCGACCAGCTGAAAGCCCGGTGGAACTACGTGCTCGACGGCATGGTCGGGATGGGCGTGCTGACACTCGGCGAACGCGACAAGGTGCAATTCCCGACGATCGCGCCCGCACCCAAACCCGACGACGACGCCGCCCGCGGCCCCGCCGGGCTGATCCGCACCCAAGTGCTGAAGGAGTTGCGCGCGGCGGGGATCAGCGATCAAGAGATCAACACCGGTGCGCTGCAGATCACGACGACCATCGACGCCAAAGGGCAGGAGGCCGCGCTGGACGCGGTGCACCGCACCCTCGACGGCCAGCCGCCGCAGCTGCGCAGTGCGGTGGTGTCGATCGATCCGCGTTCGGGTGCGATCCGGGCCTACTACGGCGGCGAGGACGGAGTCGGCTACGACTTCGCCCAGGCTCCCCTGCAGACCGGGTCCTCCTTCAAGACCTTCGCCGTGCTGGCGGCGCTGCAGCAGGGCTTCACGCTGACGTCCCAGCTGGACAGTTCGCCGGTCGTTGTCAACGGGGTGCGGGTGACCAACGTCGAGGGTGAATCCTGCGGAACCTGCAGTCTCGCCGAGGCCTACAAGCGTTCGCTGAACACCAGTTTCATCCGGCTCACCCAAGCCATCGGGCCCCGGGCGGTGGCCGATGCCGCCCACCAAGCCGGTATCCCCCAGCAGATCCCGGGCGTACCGGGCACCTCACTGTCGGAACCCGACGGGCAGCCGGCGCCGACGGTCGTCCTCGGCGTGTACTCGGTGCGGCCCATCGATATGGCGTCGGCCTATGCCACCATCGCGGCGTCGGGCAGCTATCACCAGCCGTACTTCGTGCAGCGAGTGGTGGCCGGTGACGGCCGGGTACTGCTCGATCGCGGGGCGCCCGGGGGCGGGCAGCTGCCGCCGCCGCAGCAGCGCTTCCCGCGCGGGATCACCGATACGGCCACCAAGGCGATGCAGCCCATCCCGGCGTATTCGAACGGCCACACGCTGGCCGGGCGTCCGTCGGCGGCCAAGACCGGGACGACGCAGCTCGGAGACACCGGCGAGAACAAGGACGCCTGGATGATCGGTTTCACCCCGTCGCTGTCCACCGCGGTCTGGGTGGGTACCGATCAGCCGGAGCCGATCCGGACGGCGGGCGGCGGCATGATCTACGGCTCCGGGCTGCCGTCCGACATCTGGAAGCGCACCATGGACGGCGCGCTCGCCGGCACTCCGGTCGAGCAGTTCGCCAATCCCGATCCGAGCGCCGCGGCCGGGCCGTTCGCGGCACCCCCGCCACCGAATTCGGCGGGGCCGTTCACGGAGCCGGAGCCCCAGACCGCGGCGCCGCAGCCGACCGGGAACGCGCCGTTCGACGTCCTGCAACCGCCGTCGCAGTCGGAGCAGCAGCCGCCGCCGGTGATCGTCATTCCGCCCGCTCCGCCGCCACCGCCACCACCACCCCCGCCGCCGCGGCAGGTGGAGATCTTTCCGGGGCTGACCGTCCCGGTTCCGGGATGACGGTCCGGTCCGGCACGCTGTGATGAAACGAATTGGAGTAATCCGGCCATCATCCAGCACACGCCGATAGGGTGGAACGGGGTTGAACACGAGACATTAGGGGCGACACGGGTGGATTTCGAAGTGGTGGAGCGCCACGAGACACTGGTGGCGGGCACGGTGCTACGCAGCCCGGCGCTGGCGGTCGAGGGACCGCGCCGGCAGAAGGTGGAAGAGGCGTGGAAGCGAACTCTGGCGCGCCGGTTACCCGGCCCGCCGGCGACCGCATATGTCGACCACGCGCCCGAGATCGGTTCCTATCTGACCCATATCGTCGGCTACCGGTGCGAGAGCCTCGACGATCTGCAGCCCGGTGATGTGCTGGCCCGCGTCCCCGCGGCGAAGTTCGCGCGCTTCCTGCGCACCGGCGACAACCTGGGCGACACCATCGTCTCGATCTGGCGCGCGGTCTGGGATCTGGAAGCGGCCGGCGCGCTGGTGCGGGCCTACACCGGCGATTTCGAGCACTATCCGGAGGCGCGCACGGTCGAGGTGTTCGTCGCCCTGCAGAGCGATCCGCTGACCGACGCGTTGAACAACGGTGTGGCCCAAGCCGATTCCGGCGAGAACAGGTAGGGACTCGTGGACTTCGAAATCGTCACCCTGGAACCGAGCCTCGTCGGGGGACTCACCGTCCCGCTGGCCGGGCGCGAGGTGACCGCACGAGATCTGGATCTGGTGAACTTCACCTGGGACCGCTATCTGTCGCGGGAGAAGAACGTCCCGCGCGTCGCGGCCTACATCGGCCAGGACGACCACGCCGTCGCGGTCCTCGGCTACGAACTCGGCGGACTCGACGAACTCGACACCGGCGACGTGATCACCCGCATTCCCGCGGGCCGCTATGCCAAATTCGTCGTCTCCGACAAGCCCTACGATCTGCTCCGCACCGCCTGGGCCAAGGTCGCCAAGGCCGAAAGCGCCGGCACGATCACCCGCTCCCACACCGCGGAGATCGAACGCTACACCGGCCCCACCTCCGTCGAGGTGTACGTGTCGCTCGACTGACCGCCGAACGAAAAGCAACGAATCAGGCTGGGCCCCCGCGATTTCCGCAGGGGCCCAGCCTGATTTCGAAGCCTGATATTCACAGCGACATTCGCGCCTGACGCAACCCCGCACGGGCCGACCTCGAGGAGGTCCCGTTCGCGGCCGGCGAGCCCTAGGGGCCGCGAACCCGCCGAGCGAAGCGAGGCCGAACTACTCAGCGCCGATGATGAACGCTTCCAGCTGGGTGCGCGCGACGTCGTCGGCGAGCTGCTTCGGCGGGGACTTCATCAGGTAGGCCGAGGCCGGGATGACGGGTCCGCCGATGCCGCGGTCCTTGGCGATCTTGGCGGCGCGCACGGCGTCAATGATGATGCCGGCCGAGTTCGGCGAGTCCCACACCTCGAGCTTGTACTCCAGGTTCAGCGGCACGTCACCGAAGGCGCGGCCCTCGAGGCGCACGTAGGCCCACTTGCGGTCGTCGAGCCAGCCGACGTGGTCGGACGGCCCGATGTGCACGTCGTTGGCGCCCAGCTCCTTCTTCAGGTTGCTGGTGACCGCCTGGGTCTTGGAGATCTTCTTGGACTCCAGGCGCTCGCGCTCGAGCATGTTCTTGAAGTCCATGTTGCCGCCGACGTTGAGCTGCATGGTGCGGTCCAGCTGCACGCCGCGGTCCTCGAACAGCTTGGCCATCACGCGGTGGGTGATGGTCGCGCCGACCTGAGACTTGATGTCGTCACCCACGATCGGCACGCCGGCGTCGACGAACTTCTGCGCCCAGGCCGGGTCGGAGGCGATGAAGACGGGCAGCGCGTTCACGAATGCGACGTTGGCGTCGATGGCACACTGCGCGTAGAACTTGTCGGCATCTTCCGAACCGACGGGCAGGTACGAAACCAGCACGTCGACCTTGGCATCCTTCAGCGTCTGCACGACGTCGACCGGCTCGGCCTCGGAGAGCTCGATGGTCTGCGCGTAGTACTTGCCGATGCCGTCGAGGGTCGGGCCCCGCTGGACGGTGACGCCGGTCGGCGGCACGTCGGAGATCTTGATGGTGTTGTTCTCGCTGGCGAAGATCGCATCGGACAGGTCGAATCCGACCTTCTTCGCGTCGACGTCGAATGCGGCGACGAACTTCACATCGCGCACGTGGTACTGGCCGAACTTGACGTGCATGAGGCCGGGCACAGTCGAGTTCTCGTCTGCGTCCTTGTAGTACTGCACGCCTTGGACCAGCGAGGAGGCGCAGTTGCCCACGCCGACGATGGCCACGCGAATCTCATTGGCAGCCGGGTTGACATCACTCATGGCCGACATTTCCCTCTTTCTGTGGTGCCGCCTTCATTGATTGCTCCGCTGCAATCAACTCGTTGAGCCAGCGCACTTCGCGCTCGCTTGATTCGAGACCGAGTTGATGGAGCTGGCGGGTGTAGCGATCCAGTGTTCCGCTGGCGCGTTTGATCGCCTCCCGCAGTCCTTCTCGGCGCTCCTCGACCTGCCGTCGTCTGCCCTCGAGGATCCGCATCCGCGCCTCGGCGGGGGTGCGGCTGAAGAAGGCGAGATGAACGCCGAAGCCGTCATCGGTGTAGTTCTGCGGGCCGGTATCGGCGAGCAGTTCACCGAACCGCTCTCGACCCGATTCGGTCAGTTGGTAGACCCGGCGGGCCCGGCGGGTGACCGCGCCGGCCGGACTCTCCTCGGCGATCAGACCGTCGGTCTGCATGCGCCGCAGCGTCGGGTACAGCGACCCGTAGGAGAAGGCCCGGAACGGTCCCAACAGGCCCGTCAACCGTTTGCGCAGCTCGTAGCCGTGCATGGGTGACTCCAGGAGCAGCCCGAGAATCGCGAGTTCGAGCACGGGCCTCACCTCCTGACTGTATTGAACAGACCTAACCGATGGATGCGATTACAAACTATATCGGACCGATATAGTGAGTGGAAAGGAACGTGTGGCTTCTCTCGGTGGCATGCCGTGTCCCCGCCGACGCAAGTACTCTGGGACCCGTGCGAATTCAGCGGCAGGTGGTCGACTATGCGCTCCGGCGCAGGTCGCTGCTGGCCGATGTCTATGCGGGCCGTGTGGACGTCGCCGAGGTATGTGATGCGAATCCGTACCTGCTGCGTGCGGCGAAATTCCACGGGCGGGGGAGCGAGGTCACCTGTCCGATCTGCCGAAAAGAGCAGCTCACGCTCGTTTCGTGGGTCTACGGCGACGGATTGGGACCGATCGCGGGTTCGGCCCGAACCCCCGAGGAACTGGTGCGGCTGGCCGAGACTCGGGAAGAGTTCTCGGTGCACGTGGTCGAGGTGTGCCGGACCTGTAGTTGGAATCATCTGGTGCAGTCGTATGTGCTGGGGCACACCCCGGCACCGCGGCGCCGTCGTGGTGGCGGCGCTCGTCGGACTGCCGCCGAATGACGGGCACACTCGACTGATATGTGGAGCGGTTCCCATACCGGCCGACGACGGCCGCGCACGCCCGCACCGAGCTATCCGGACCGTATCGAGTTATGGAGATCCAGGCTGTGACTTCGCCTTACGACGATGGACCGAACGGCGGTCGGCCCCCGCGCGGCCCGCAATCCGGACCCGGTGGTCAACCACCGCGTCCGGCAGGCGGCAACCCGCCCGGCGCCCGGCCGCTACCGCCGCGTCGCCAGGCACCGCCCCCGGGACCGGGCGGTCCCCGCGGCGGCCAGCCGGGCGGACCGCCGAATCCGGCCGGTGGCCCACCGCGACGCCCCGGGCCGCCGCCCGGCGGTGACCGCACGCCGCCGATGCGCGGCCCGGCCGGTGGCCCGCCACGGACGGGCGGGCAGCCCACGGTGCGCGGCGGTCAGCCGAATCCGGCCGGTGGCCCGCCGCGGCGTCCCGCGAACCCGGCATCGCGTCCGGGTGCGGGGGCAACGCAGAAGATCGCCAAACCGGGCGAGCAGAAACCTCAGGCCACCCAGAAGATCGCGGCCGGAACCCTCGGTGAGGCGATGGCGCAGCGCGGCCCGCGCTCGACCGCGGCCAACCGGTCGGCTCCCGGTGGCGCCGGGACGCGCCCCGGATCCGGTCCGGGCACCGGCGGACGCCGCGCGGTCGCCGGAGGTACGCCCCCGTCGGGTCCGCCGCCGCGCAAGGGCAACGGCGGCGGTGACGGTCCGGGTGGATCGGCGGGCAGGGGCCCGAAGACCAAGAAGAAATCGCCGTGGCGCATCGTGCGCCGAGTGATCTATGTCCTGGTGGCATTGGCCATCGTGGTGCCGAGCGCGGTCTTCCTGATCGCGTACACGACGGTCTCGATACCCCAGCCGGGCGACCTCAAAACCCCTCAGGTCGCCTCGATCCTGGCCTCCGACGGCACCACGCAGATCAGCAGAATCGTTCCGCCGGAAGGCAACCGGACCGACGTCACCATCGACCAGATCCCGCCGCACGTGCGCAATGCGGTGATCGCGGCCGAGGACCGGGACTTCTACTCCAACCCGGGCTTCTCCATCAGCGGTTTCGCCCGCGCCGCGCGCGACAACCTGATGGGCAAGGACACCGCCGGTGGTGGTTCGACGATCACCCAGCAGTACGTCAAGAACGCGATGGTCGGCAATCAGCATTCGCTGAGCCGCAAGATGCGCGAGCTGGTGATCTCGGCGAAGATGGCGCGGCAGTGGAGTAAGGACGACATCCTCACCGCGTATCTGAACACGATTCCGTTCGGTCGCGGCACCTTCGGTATCGACGCCGCGGCCAAGGCCTACTTCGGCAAGTCGGTCGAACAGTTGACGGTCGAAGAGGGCGCGATGCTGGCCGCCACCATCAACCAGCCGTACGGCCTGGACCCGGAGAACAACCCGAAGGGCGCCGAACAGCGCTGGAACTACGTCCTCGACGGCATGGTCAAGGCCGGTTCCGTACCCGCCGCCGAACGCGCCAAGATGGTGTATCCGAAGGTCCTGCCGTCCAGCGCCAACAGCGACAGCGAGAACAAGACCGCGGGCCCCAACGGCTTGATCAAGCGGCAGGTGCTCAGCGAGCTGTCCGAGGCCGGTATCAGCGATACCCAGCTGAACACCGAGGGCCTGCAGATCACCACGACGATCGATCAGAAGGCCCAGCAGGCGGCGATCGATTCCGTGCACAAGAACATGCAGGGTGAACGCGACGAGGTCCGGACCGCGGTCGTCTCGGTCGATCCGAAATCCGGTGCGGTGCGCGCCTATTACGGTGGCGACAACGCGACCGGCTGGGACTTCGCCAACGCCGGGTTGCAGTCCGGCTCGACCTTCAAGGTCTTCGGCCTGGCCGAGAATCTGGAACTCGGCAAGCCGCTGTCGACGATGTACGACAGTTCCGATCTGACCGTCAACGGCATCAAGATCACCAACGCCGAAGGCGAAACCTGCGGTACCTGCACCATCGCCGAGGCACTCAAGCGGTCGCTGAACACCAGCTTCTACCGCATGGAACTCGATATGCCGGACGGCCCGGCCAAGATCGCGGCGATGGCGCATCGGATGGGCATCCCCGACACGATTCCGGGTGTGGGCCAGACCCTGACCGAACCCGATGGTTCCGGGCCCAACAACGGCATCATCCTGGGTCAGTACCAGGTGCGGCCGCTGGATATGGCCTCCGCGTACGCGACCATCGCGGCCTCGGGTGTGTATCACAAGCCGCATTTCGTGCAGAAGGTCGTCACGGCCGACGGTCAGGTGCTGCTCGACCGCGGACAGGTCGCCGGGGAGCAGCGGATCTCCGCAGCGGTCGCCGACAACCTCTCGTCGGCTATGCAACCGATCGCCGCATCCTCCCGCAACCACGGCCTGGCCGGCGGCCGGCTGTCCGGCTCCAAGACCGGTACGACCCAGCTCGGTGACACCGGTCAGAACAAGGACGCGTGGATGATCGGCTTCACTCCGTCGCTGTCGACAGCGGTCTGGGTGGGTACCGCGGACGGTGTCGCGCTGAAGACGCCCGGCGGCTCGATCATGTACGGCTCCGGCCTGCCGTCGGATATCTGGAAGGACACCATGGACGGCGCGCTCGAGGGGACGCCGAAGGAGAACTTCCCGAAGCCGGCCGCGATCGGCGGTCAGGCCGGTGTGCCGTCCTTCTCGGCGCCCTACACCGCGCCGAGCACCACACAGCAGGAGTATCAGCCGCCGGTCGTGGTGAAGCCGTCGCAGGTCGAGATCCTGCCGGGCATCACCATTCCGGTGCCGGGCATCCAGCCGAACCCGCGCTCACAACCGCAGCAGAACCAGCCGCAGTCGCAGGACACGGGGCCGCTGCCGGGGCAACCGGTGGCGCCCGCCGACGGCACGTCACCGAGCACCTCCAACTCCGGTGACACCAGCGGCAATTCACGGTCCCAGCGTCCGGGTGCGGGCGTCGGCAACAGTACCGACGGGACAGGAGACGGGTACACCAACAGTCACCGGTAGCCTCGGGTGGCGTGAGTGAACAACAGCCGGTGGCGGCCTCGACGTTCGGTGACGAAGGTGTCGAGACCGCCACCGGTTTCGTTTCCGCGGCGCCCCTCGCGGCGGATCGGAGGTCGGCGGCCCGCCGGGACAAACCCAGCCGCACCGATTCGATGACCGCGCAGTTGAGCAGCACGATCGGCGGCCCGGTCGGCGACCACGCCCTGATCGGCCGGGCCCGCTTCTGGACTCCGCTGCGCATCCTGCTGGCCTTCGCGGTGGTGTTCCTCGCCTTCGGCTGGGCCGGTAAGGCCGGCTGCATCCAGCAGACGACCACCTCGGAGGGCCATCTCACCCTCGACTGGAACAACGGCCGCCAGTACGTGGCCATGTGCTACTCGGATACGGTGCCGCTCTACGGCGCCGAGCATCTCGACGAGGGCGCGTTCCCCTACAAGAAGAAGTGGACCGAGGTCGGTCCCGACGGCAAGCTGCAGACCCGGTACATGGAGTATCCGGTGCTGTCGGGCCTCTACCAGTACCTGGCGATGGAGGTCGCCAACATCTGGATGTCGCTGCCGTTGCCGAAGGCGCTGTCGGTGGTGGTGTATTTCAACGTCGTCGCCGTGGGACTGGCACTGGCCTGGCTGGTGACGGTGTGGGCGTCGGCGATGCTCTCGGGCCGCCGCATCTGGGATGCCGCGCTGGTGGCCCTCTCACCGCTGGTGCTCGTGCACATATTCACCAATTTCGACGCCCTGGCAACGGCTTTCGCGGCCACGGGCCTGCTGGCGTGGGCCAGGCGGCGACCGGTCCTGGCCGGGATACTGCTCGGGCTGGGCGGTGCGGCCAAGCTGTATCCGCTGTTGCTGCTGGGCCCGATCGTGGTGCTGTGCCTGCGCGTCGACGGCCGCGGCCGCTTGCCGGGCCTGCGAGAACAGCTGCGGCGCAACGGCAACAACGTGATCGCCGCGCTGCGCGACTATCTGGCCGGGGCGCGGATCAGCCCGCTGCGCGCGGCGCTGGTGACGGTGGTGTCGGCGGTGCTGGCCTGGCTGGCGGTGAATCTGCCCATCGCCGTGCCGTTCACCGAGGGCTGGTGGGAATTCTTCCGGCTCAACAGTGAACGCCATGCCGATCCGGATTCGCTCTACAACGTGGTCACCTCCTTCACCGGCTGGCAGGGGTTCGACGGTCCACTCGCCTCCTCCGACACTCCGACCGCACTGAATACGGTGTCGCTGGTGTTGTTCGCGGCCGCCTGCGCGGTGATCGGCTACATCGCGCTGACCGCCGCCCGCCGGCCCCGGGTGGCACAGCTGGCCTTCCTGGTGGTGGCGGCGTTCCTACTGACCAACAAGGTGTGGAGTCCGCAGTATTCACTGTGGCTGGTGCCGCTGGCGGTGCTGGCCCTGCCGCACCGGCGAATCCTGCTGGCATGGATGACGATCGACGCGCTGGTGTGGTTCCCGCGCATGTACTACTACCTCGGCACCGAGGACAAGGGCGTCCCCGAACAGTGGTTCACCAGCGCGGTCCTGATCCGCGACCTCGCGGTCGTGGGCCTGTGCGCGTTGGTGGTCCGCCAGATCTACCGGCCCGACCTGGACCTCGTGCGAAGCGACGGCGCCGACGATCCGGTGGGCGGAATCCTGGACCGCGCGCAGGACCCGGCGCTGCCGTGGTTGCCGTCGGCCCTGCAACCCAGGGCGCCGTATCCGGCCTCTGGCGCGAACACCCGCTCATGGGCCAGGATCGACACATGACCGCATTGAGCGAGCAGGCGACCACCTTCCTCGAGTTGCACCGCCCCGGCGACCCGGCGATTCTGCCGACCGTCTGGGACGCGTGGTCGGCGAATCTGGTGCAGGCGGCCGGTTTCGCCGCACTGACCGTCGGCAGCCATCCGCTGGCGGATTCGCTGGGCAAATCGGATCAGGAGGGGATGACCTATCCCGAGTCGATGGCCCGGGTTCGCGAAATCACCGCGGCCGTGGACATTCCCGTCTCGGTCGATATCGAATCCGGCTACGGCCTGAAGCCGGCACAACTGATCGACGGGCTGCTGGAGGCGGGCGCGGTCGGCCTCAACATCGAGGATTCGGTGCACAGCGAGGGTGGCCGCCTGCGTGATCCGAGCGAGCACGCCGACTTCGTTGCCGGACTGCGGCAGGCGGCCGATGCCGCCGGTGTGCACGTGGTGGTCAACGCCCGCACCGATCTGTTCCTGCGCGAGGACCAGAACACCCCGGATCGCGTGGAGCGGGTGCTGGAGCGGATGCGGCTGGCGGCCGACGCGGGTGCCGACGTGCTGTATCCGGTGGGCCAGCGCGATCCGGAGATCCTGCGCCGGCTCTGTGCCGAACTTCCGTTGCCCGTCAACGCCATCGGTCTGCCGGATCAGGGCGATCGGGCGTGGTTCGCCGAATTGGGTGTTGCCCGAGTCAGTTTCGGGCCTTTCCTGCAACGCGCACTGAGCACCGAGGCGAACCGGTTGCTGGCCCGCTGGCAGTAATCCCGGAACCCCGGCACCGAACCGGGTGCGGTTCTGTGACAATGGAACACGCCGATGCCCGTCGCAACGCATGCCACGAAGCCCGAGATGAGCGAGCCGACGGCATGCGAACGGGGCGGTCATCGGCGCTGTGATCGCCGTTCAAGCGACCCACTCGTCGCGGTCGGTCCAGGACGGGTAGTCCGTGTATCCGATCGGTCCCCGGCCGTAGAGACCATCCTCGCGCACCGGTGCCGGCGCTCGCCCGTGCCGAATCCGCGACACCAGATCGGGGTTTGCGATGAAGGCGCGCCCGAAGGACACCAGATCCGCTCGGCCGTCGGCGAGTACCCGCTCGGCCGCCGCCGGTGTGGTCGGCGCGCGGTTCTCGCCGACATTGGCGATGAGTGTGCCGTTCCAGCGCGGGCGCAGATCGTCGAGCGCCGGATAGTCGTCGTTGTCGGTGAGGTGCAGATAGGCGAGATCTCTCCCGGCGAGTTCACCCACCAGGGCGCGATAGAGCGGCGCCGGATCTGCCTCGCGCATCCCGAACTGCGGATTACCCGGGGACAGCCGGATCCCGACTCGATGCGAACCCGCCACCGCGGCAACGGCATCGGTGGCCTCGAGTGCGAATCGCATGCGATTGGAGATCGTGCCGCCGTATTCGTCGGTGCGCAGATTGGTGTTGTCGGCCAGGAACTGATGAACGAGATAGCTGTTCGCCCCGTGGATTTCGACACCGTCGAATCCGGCGGCGAGCGCGTTGGCGGCGGCATCGGCGTAGTGCTGGACGGCCTGTGCGATCTCGGCGCGGGTCATGGCACGGGGGTGCGGCGCCGGGGCCTTCCCGCCGTCGAGCAGGTGGACCGGATCGGATGCCGGCACCGCGGACGGACCGGCCGGCAGGGTGCCGTCGATCCGGGCGAGCGGATGGCCCCACCGGCCACCGTGCATGAGCTGGGCGAAGATCCGGCCGCCCGCGCCGTGGACGGCGTCGGTGACCCGGCGCCATTCGGCGATGTGCGTCTCAATAGCCAGGCCCGGCACCCACGCCTCGCTCTGCCCGCTGGAATGCGGCCAGATGCCCTCGGTGACAATGAGTCCGGCCTCCGCACGCTGGGCGTAGTAGGTCGCCACATCGGCGGTGGGTGAACCGTCGGGACGGGAGCGCAGCCGAGTCATCGGCGCCATCACGACACGATTGGGCAGATGCAGGTGGTGTGCGTGATAGTCGGTCAGCAACAGCATGCGCGTACCGTAGAACCTGACATCAATGTGAGGTGCAAGGAGAAACCGGTGCGCATCGGTGAACTGGCACGACGCACGGGCGTCAGCGTGCGGTCGTTGCGGTACTACGAGAGCCAGGGTCTGCTCGCCTCGACCCGGACCTCCGGCGGTCAGCGCGAATACCGTGAGCAGGCCGTGGACCGTGTCGTTCGCATTCAGGAGATGTTCGCCGCGGGATTGCACAGCCGCACCATCGCCGAACTGCTCCCGTGCATCAACGACACCGACGGCACGCCCGCGGCGACCGCGACACCGTGGCTCACGGAAACCCTTGCCGCCGAACGCAAGCGCATCGAGACGTGCATCAAGGATTTGGTCCGCACCAGGGACGTGCTCGACGGCGTGATCAGCGCGGCGCAGGGCGAGCCGCAGTAACGCCCGGTCGGGCGCGCCCGCACGTCAGGCGGCCACGCCCGCCCGATGCTCCCGGACACCGCCGGGTACCGGCGATGTCGGCTCCCCGGCCGGCGCGGCATCCCGCCGGGTTCCGGACCGCAGCGAGGCCAGCACCATCCCGATCAGGCCGACGCCGAGGCCCGCAATCGTCGGCGGGCGCAACGGTTGTGCGATCAGCAGCCAGGCCAGCACCGCCGTGACCAGCGGGGTGACGAAGAACAGCTTGCCGACACGGGTGGCGTCCCAGCGCCGCAGCATGGCGTTCAGCAACAGGAAGCACGCGACGGCGTTGATCGCCACCATCCACACCAGCGAGCCGGCGAACCGAAGGGGATCGGCGATATGGGTACTGCCGCTCGCGAGCATGAAGATTCCGGCCACCGGCGCGCTGACCAGAACGTGCACAGCGGTATTGGTGCGAGGGTCGACCTGCGGCGCGAAACGCTTCTGATGGACCGTGCCGAGACTCAGGCCCAGCAGACCGAGCACACACAGCACCACACCCGTTGCGGAGAAATGGGATTGATCGAAGACGGCCAGTCCGACCCCGATGCCGCCGACACCGAATCCGATCCATTGCCGCACGGTGACCGACTCCCCGAGCACGGTCCCGGCGAACAGTGCGATCACCACCGGATTCAATCCCTGTACCAGGGAGATCACCGCCGCGGACACATGATCGGCCATGGCCGTGTAGAAGGCCCCGAACTGCACCATTTGCATGAGCAAGCCGGCGACGGCGACATGCAGTAGTTCCCGGCCACGCGGCCATGTCGCCCGCACGGCAACGGCATACGCGGCCAAGGCCACCCCGGCGAAGGCGAAGCGTGCGAACAGCACCACCATCGGCGGCGCCGAGCCGACGCCGATGACGCCGGCGATGAACGCGCTACTCCACATCACGACGAAGGCCGCGGGCGCGGCCGTCTCCATCAGTCGGTTCCGCACGACGCCTCCCAAGTAACCGCTTCAACTGGTTATCAACCCTGACATCGGCACAACTAACCTGTCAAGGGGGTTACGATGGGGAGGTGTTCACCTTCGTCAGCGGCAACCTGGCCCTGGATTTCGCCGGCACGGTCCAGGAGCGCAACGCCGGTTTCATCGATCTGCTGACGGCTCCCGCCGCACTCGACGAATGGCTGATCGCGGCCGGACTACTGGACTCCGCGGCACAGTGCGACGCGGCCGCGCTCGCGCGGGCGGTCGAACTGCGCGAAGCGGTGTACCGCCTGGCCCTGGCCACGAGCGTCGGCGAGCCGTGGCGCGATGCCGACCGCGTGCTGGTGAATCGGATCGCCGACGGGCCGAAACCCTCGATCGCCCTGCGTGCCGACACCGGCGTGACCCGGCGCGGCGATTGCGATCACGCCCTCGCCCGGATCGCGACCGAGGCGATCGAACTTCTCGGCGGACCCGATCGCGATCGGATCAAACAATGCGGCCGCGACACCTGCACACGCCTCTACCTCGACACCTCCCGCGCGGGCTCGCGACGCTGGTGCGATATGACGCTGTGCGGCAACCGCGCCAAGAGCGCGTCGTTCCGCGCTCGCCACGGCAAGCCGTAAGTCACCGCGCGGGAACGAGTTCGCGTGTCACCGGCGACACCATCGGCCGATATCCGCGCGGCCGGGCGCGGACGAACGCGAAGAAGAAGAACACCAGCAGTATCGCGCGTCCCCACACCCCGAACTGCACGAGCTTCTCGTAGAAGTCCGCACCCGTCCCGCTGCCCAGGGCATGGAAGTAGCGGAAGACCCCGATGCCGAGCGCCAGATCGGCCAGCAGATAGGCGCCGATCGCCGCCCACGGCACCTCGAGCAGGACGAAGAACGGCAGTATCCACAGCGTGTACTGCGGTGAGTGCACCTTGTGGAACAGCAGGAATCCACACAGCATCGCCGCGCTCACGCCCACCCACGGGTAGTAGCCGAGTGCGGGAAAACGCTTCCACCCCAACCAGATAGCCAGCGCGAACGAGACGACCACCAGGATCGGCGAGGCCGTCGCCACGACGTCCTGGAACGACGCCTCCCCGCTCTGCCCCTGCGCGAACATCGGCCGCAGTCCCCAGTACCAGACGGAGTTGGTGGTGATGTCGGCCTGGCGCATCTGCTGAAAAATGAACGAGGCCCGCCAGCCGTCGTAGCCGAGCAGCGCGAAGGGCAGGTTGATCGCCGCCACCGTCGCGATCGCCGCACCCGCGGCCGCGAGCGCACCGCCCGGGTCGTAGCCGCGGCGGGGGGTATCCG
This sequence comes from Nocardia sp. AB354, assembly GCF_049538315.1. Taxonomy (NCBI): domain Bacteria; kingdom Bacillati; phylum Actinomycetota; class Actinomycetes; order Mycobacteriales; family Nocardiaceae; genus Nocardia; species Nocardia sp. AB354. Next base: position 237,327 of record NZ_JBMVFU010000004.1, read on the forward strand.
GCCGCGGCTCGCCGAGGTCCGGCTCGCCGAGAAATATGTGGAGCATCAGCGGCAGCACGAAGATCCCTGGATACAACTTCAGGCAGAACCCGATGCCCAGCAGGACCGCCGCGACAATTCCCCTGGTGCGCAACGAATATCGAGTCAGCGTCGTCATCACGTAGACCGCGCCGACCGCCGTGCACACCACCGGGAGTTCCCAGTTGTGGAAGGCGTAGAGCACCAGCGGCGGGCCCACCGACCACAGCAGCGCGACGGCTCCCGACATCCGGCCCAGCATCCAGGCGGTCAGCAGGGCGAACGGCGCCAGCAGCAGGGCCGAGTGCAGCAGGAAGCCGGCGTCGTCGTGCACCCCGGCCGCGCCGAGCCACATCAGCAGTCCGCTTAGCACCGGATATTCCACGGCGCCACCGGTCAGCGTGCCGTCGGGGGTGATGCCGCCGCCGACGTACGGAAACAGATGCTCGTCGATGCCGCGGCCGAGCCAGAGGAACTGGATGTCCGAATAGCAGACCTCGGCATCCTTGATGCGGTCGAAGATCAGACTGCGCCCGTCGCCGTCGAACGGCGCGCCCGCGCAGCGGGCCTTGTTGAGATAGGCGAAGATCAGCGTCACCGCGCAGGCCAGCACCGCGGCCGCGGCCGCGACCCGGCCGGTGGCGCGCGCCCGGACTACGGCATCGGCCACGCGGCCACCTCCGCAGCCACGCCGTCGCCACCGCCGGAGTTTCCACGATCGGCGGATCGAATCGGCATGTGCACCACGATAGGTGGGCTACCCCGCGGACGGCGTTATTCCCCGGGAAGGAGACCCATTTCGCACCCGGTGCCCCGGATTCGGGTCCGGACCGGCCGTTCATGTAGCCTTGTCGGGTTGCTGACGCAACGACCCCTCCTGCCACGGAAAGTCCGTGGCCGTTCACAGTCCACAGGAGGTGATGGGTTCCCGTGCGTCATTACGAAGTGATGGTCATCCTCGATCCGAACCTGGACGAGCGCACTGTCGGTCCGAACTTGGACAAGATGCTCAGTGTGGTCTCGCAGCAGGGCGGCAAGATCGACAAGGTCGACCTCTGGGGCCGCCGCCGGCTGGCCTACGAAATCGAGAAGCGCGCCGAGGGCATCTACGCCGTCGTCGACCTGACCGCCGAGCCGGCCACGGTCAGCGAGCTCGACCGTCAGCTGGGCCTGAACGAGTCGGTGTTGCGCACCAAGGTGCTGCGGCAGGACAAGAAGTAAGGTCCCTGGCATACCTGCCGGAAAGCAAACCGCACTTGTCGTTGCCTGGCCTTAGGCTCTAGCGCAACAGGCGAGTGCACAGCTGATCGCACCGGAGACCAGGAGGAACCATGGCAGGCGACACCGTAATCACCGTCATCGGCAATTTGACGGCAGATCCGGAACTTCGATTCACGCCCGCGGGCGCGGCGGTGGCCAATTTCACCGTCGCTTCGACTCCCCGGGTGTTCGACCGCAACGCCAACGAATGGAAAGACGGCGAGGCACTGTTCCTGCGCTGCAACATTTGGCGTGAGGCCGCGGAGAATGTCGCCGAGAGTCTGACCCGAGGCGCTCGCGTGATCGTGAGCGGACGGCTCAAGCAGCGCTCCTACGAAACCCGCGAGGGTGAGAAGCGCACGGTCGTGGAACTCGAGGTCGACGAGGTCGGTCCCTCCCTGCGCTACGCGACCGCGAAGGTCAACAAGACCTCGCGCGGCGGTGGCGGCGGCGGTGGTTTCGGCGGCAATTCCGGCGGCACTGGTGGGGGCTTCGGCGGCTCCAACGGTGGCAGTCGCGGCGGACAGGGTTCCGCCGGCGACGATCCGTGGGGCAGCGCTCCCGCGGCCGGCTCCTTCGGAGGCGGCCAGATGGACGACGAACCGCCGTTCTGAACGGCTCACATATCGGGGCCCGCGCTATGCGGCTCCCAGGCAAACGGAGTGAAGACCCATGGCCAAAGCACCGGCACGCGAAAAGGTGCTGAAGAAGAAGGCTTGCGCGTTCTGCAAGGACGACAAGAAAGCCAAGAAGGACGGCTCGGGCACCGGGGCCGTCATCGACTACAAGGACACGGCGTTGCTGCGCAAGTTCGTCAGCGACCGCGGCAAGATCCGCGCCCGCCGCGTCACCGGCAACTGCGTGCAGCACCAGCGGGACATCGCCGTCGCGGTGAAGAACTCTCGCGAGGTTGCGCTGCTGCCCTACGTGTCCACGGCTCGCTGAGAACGGGAGGCAGACGATGAAGCTGATTCTGACTGCTGATGTGGACAACCTCGGTGCGCCCGGCGACACCGTGGAGGTCAAGGACGGCTACGGCCGCAACTACCTGCTGCCGCGCGGCCTGGCGATCGTCGCCACCCGCGGTGCCGAGAAGCAGGTCGAGGGCATCCGCCGGGCGCAGGACGCTCGCCGCGTGCGCGACCTGGACCACGCCAAGGAGCTCAAGGCCGCGATCGAGGGCCTGGAGGGCGTGTCCCTGTCGGTGAAGACCGCCGGCACCGGCAAGCTGTTCGGTTCGGTCACCACCGCCGACGTCGCCGGTGCGGTCAAGGCCGCCGGCGGCCCGGTGCTCGACAAGCGCAGCATCGAGCTGCCGAAGTCGCACATCAAGAGCACCGGCAAGCACAACGTCACCGTGCACCTGCACCCCGACGTGATTGCCAAGTTCGATCTGCAGGTTGCTGCCGCGGAGTGATATCCGCTCCGCCGTCCGGCGGGGTCCCGCATCGGTTCGCCGATGTGCTCGCTCCGGACGGTGGATCACAGTTCTTCGAAGACCATCCCCGTAGTCACTGCGGGGATGGTCTTCGCCTGCGCGCGTTCGCCGGGCCGGACAGGCCCGTCAACGGCTCTTGTCGCATTTCGGGGCGGGATCGGATCCGACACGATAGAGTTGCGAAAGATTTGCTAGATGGTGACGGTAGGCACCGGATCTCGTCGCCGACGCATCGTGCGCACTTTTTACCCAGCTCCTGGGGATTTGTGGACAAGTAGCCGAACCGACCTTCTGGAATGTGATCTGCGCCATAGCGCGAGAGAGCGGTGTTTACCCAACACGCCCGGCTGTTCATCTTGAATGACACGCCGACGGGATTTCGATCCACATGTGGGAAATCGAAAAAACGTGGTTCCACCTGGTCATAGCCACTGCGCATACCGGGTTATCCCCAGTTGATGCACAAGACCTACACAACAGCGGGTGAACTGTGCCCAGTTTATCCACAGTTGTTTCCACAGGACGGTTTGGCGATCCCCAACTCGGTCCCTTAGGTTCTTCCAGGCGCCGTCATCACGCGCCGGGAACGCCGCGGTTCTCGCTGCGAGACATCGTTAGCTACAGCGGATTTCCGATCATGTGGTGGCCGCGCCGACGTCCGGTGTGCCATGTTCCGACGTGTCGGTACCCGGGCGTACAACAAGTCATCAATAGGGTCGAAGCCGGGTGGGATCAGGCCGGGTGCGATGAGAGAGGACGGTCGAGTGGCAGTCGTCGACGATCGCGGGCACTCGGACTACAACGATCAGCCCGGCGAGGATTTCGGTCGGCAGCCGCCGCACGATATGGCCGCGGAGCAGTCGGTTCTGGGCGGCATGTTGCTCAGCAAGGACGCCATCGCCGACGTCGTCGAGGTCATCCGTCCCGGCGACTTCTACCGCCCGGCGCACCAGGCCGTCTACGACGCGATTCTCGACCTCTACGGCCGTGGCGAACCCGCGGACCCGGTCACCGTCGCCGCCACCCTGGATCGCCGCGGCGAACTCAAACGCATCGGCGGCGCGCCGTATCTGGTCACCCTGACCCAAACCGTGCCGACGGCGGCCAACGCCTCCTACTACGCCGAAATCGTTGCGGAGAAGGCGATTCTGCGGCGCCTGGTCGAAGCCGGCACGCGCATCGTCCAATTCGGCTACGCCGGCTCCGAGGGCCAGGACGTCGCCGAGGTCGTCGACCGCGCCCAGGCCGAGATCTACGAGGTCACCGAACGCCGGTCCACCGAGGACTTCCTGCCCCTGGAGGAACTGCTCCAGCCCACGATGGACGAAATCGACTCCATCGCCAGCCGCGGCGGCATCTCCCTCGGCGTACCGACCGGCTTCACCGAACTAGACGAGGTCACCAACGGCCTGCACCCCGGCCAGATGATCATCGTCGCGGCTCGACCCGGAGTTGGTAAGGCGCTCGCACTCGATACCCCGCTACCCACCCCGGATGGCTGGACGACCATGGGCGAGGTGGCGGTCGGAGACGAACTGCTCGACGCTCACGGACGACCGACCCGCGTCGTAGCAGCGACCGAGACGATGCACGAACGCCCTTGCTACGAGGTGGAATTCTCCGACGGCACGGTGATCGTCGCAGACGCCGAACATCGATGGCTGACCGAGACACGCGCCTCACGGCGCTCGGCGCAGCAAGCCGCGACGGGCTACAACCGGTACCGGAACCAGCGGACATTCGCCGAGGTTCGGACGACCGCCGATATCGCCGGAACACTTCGCTGTACGACCGCGGACGCGCGCCTCAACCACTCGGTCACCAATGCGGCGCCCCTTCAGCTGCCGGAGCGTGACCTGCTCGTTCCGCCATATACCTTGGGCGCCTGGCTGGGCGACGGCACCTCTGCCTCAGCCCAGCTGACCACCGCAGACCCAGAAATCGTGCTGCGCATCGAGAACGAGGGGCTGGTTGCGGTGCCGTCGGCAAGTGCCGAGTTGCGCTACAGCCTGCAATTGCCCGATCCCGCTCCCATTTCTCCTCGCAACTGCGTCGTGTGCGGAGCCGAGTTCGTGCCCTTCACCTCCGAGGTGAAGACCTGCGGCCGATCCTGCGGTGGCAAGTCGCGATTCGTGTCCGCCCGCTCGCCGCGGCCGACCTGCCCGCAATGCGGCCGGCCTTCCACGGGTCTGCGGACGTGCCAGGGCTGCCGCAATGCCACAGGCACGGTGCAGGCACGGTTGCGCACCATCGGTGTTCTGGGGAACAAGCACATCCCGACCGCCTATCTGCGAGCCTCCGAAGCGCAGCGGCGAGCGCTGCTGGCCGGACTGCTCGATACCGACGGCACGGTGACCCACGGCGGTTCCGTGCAATTTGCGGTGACGAACGAACGATTGGTCTCCGATGTCGAAGAACTGATCGTCAGCCTCGGATATCGATGCCACCGATCGAGCAAGAGCGTTCGCGGACGCACCGCGGACAGTTCGGTGGCGTACACCCTCACGTTCGCGACCGACGACGAGGTATTCGGCCTGAGCCGAAAGAATCTGCTGCACAAGCGGCGTCGGGGTGCGACCGGGACCGCGCGGTCGAACTCACGGTTCATCGTCGACATCCGGCCTATCCCCAGCGTCCCGGTCCGCTGCGTCGAGGTCGACAATCCCGACCACCTCTACCTGGCCGGGCGCTCGATGGTCCCCACGCACAATTCCACCCTCGGAATGGATTTCATGCGGAGTTGCTCGATCAAGCACGGCTTGGCGAGCGTTATCTTCTCGCTGGAAATGAGTAAGACCGAGATCGTGATGCGTCTGCTGTCGGCGGAGGCGAAGATCAAGCTCGGGGATATGCGTGCCGGGCGGATGAGCGACGACGACTGGACCAAGCTCGCGCGGCGGATGAGTGAGATCAGTGAGGCGCCGCTGTTCGTCGACGATTCGCCGAACCTGACCATGATGGAGATCCGAGCGAAGGCGCGCCGCCTCAAGCAGCGCCACGATCTGCGGCTCGTCGTGGTGGACTACCTGCAGCTGATGACCTCCGGTAAGAAGGTCGAATCCCGCCAGCAGGAAGTCTCGGAATTCTCCCGAAGCCTGAAGCTCCTGGCCAAGGAACTGGAAGTTCCGGTGGTCGCGATCAGTCAGCTGAACCGTGGTCCGGAACAGCGAACGGACAAGCGCCCCATGGTGTCGGATTTGCGTGAATCGGGAAGTTTGGAGCAGGACGCCGACATGGTGATCCTGCTGCACCGCCCCGACGCGTTCGAACGCGACGACCCGCGCGGCGGCGAGGCCGACCTGATCCTCGGCAAACACCGAAACGGGCCCACCGCGACGATCACCGTCGCCCATCAGCTCCACCTCAGCCGCTTCGTGGACATGGCTCGCGGGTAGCGGTCAGTCGCCGCGGCCAGGCGATGTGGTCGACCGAGAGCCATGGTGCGGCCGCGACGGCAGCGGAGGTCATTCCCGCGAAGTCGACGATGTCGCGATGGAGATGGGACTGATCGACGAAACCGGCGTCGGCGGCGACCCGAGCGGGGCGGTGGCCGGCGGCGAGGCGATGGGCCACGTGGTCGAACCGGACCAGGCGGGCGCACTGTTTGGGCGTGATCCCGATCTGGGCGCGAAAGCGCGACCACAGCCGCTGACGGCTCCAGCCGACCTCGGCCGCCAGCGGTTCGATCCGGGCCCGGCCGTGGCTGTATGCCATTCGCCGCCAAACGAATTCGACCTCCGGATCCAGCTCCGGACCGGTGGCGAGTCGCCGGGCCAATGCGGCGTGCGCGAGCGCGAAGCGCGTATCCCACGACCGCGTGGCCCGCAGTTGCTCCTGGATTCGCACGGCTTCACCACCCCACAGTTCGCCGAGCCCGACCACCATGCCGTTCAGTTCCGCACCCGCACCGAGCACCGCGTGGGCGATCACGGGTGAGAGCCGGATCTGCAGCAGGTCGACCCCGCGGCCCGATCCCCGCAGCGCGCCGCGAGGCAGGCCGACCACCAGAGCTCCGCCCGTGCGTTCACCGTCCACGACCAGCGCGTCACCGACATCGATGAAAACCGTCAGCGCCGGATACGGAATCATCTGCAACGCGACCGATTCCCCGGCTCTGCCGCGGAACCCGGCCATACTCACTCCCGGCATACCCCGCCCCGCCGGCACCGCGACATCCATCGCGGCACCGGCCAGCGACACCGGCTGGACAGGCATGACGCCATGGTACGAGCGATTCACCGATCCGCCGCGCCTGGCGAATTCAGTTCGGGCGGTAGCGCGCTCGCAGGTGGAAACGTTCGCCCTGGGGACCGAGGATGCTCAGGAATTCCACCGGGCGGGCGTCGGCGTTGCCGAACCAGTGCGGAAGGTGGGTGTCGAATTCGGCGACCTCGCCGGTGCCGAGTATCAGGTCGTGGTCGCCGAGCACCACGCGCAACCGGCCGTCGAGCACATACAGCCAGTGGTAACCCTCGTGCGAGCGCGGCGCCGGCTCGCGGTGACCGCCTCCGGCGGGCAGGATCTGGCGGAATACCTGCAGGCCACCCGGATTGCGAGTCAGCGGGATGACGGTCATGCCGTCGCGTGTGAACGGTTGTGGATAGACGCGGGGGTCACCGCTCGCCGGGGCGCCGATCAGTTCGTCCAGCGGAATCCGGTAGGCCCGGGCGAGTGCCAGCAACTGTTCGAGTCCGGGTTTGCGCTGCCCGGACTCGAGCCGCGACAGGGTGCTGACCGGAATCGCTGTTCCGGCCGAAAGCTCGGCCAGCGTCCTGCCACTACGTCGGCGCAACTCACGCAGCCGTGGTCCCAGCGCTGCCACTACCGGTTCGAAGCCGTCGTCCACGCCCTCACCGTGACCGGTGGCGCGCCCCGAACGCAAAGACATTTGCCGGATCGTCAAAGTGGTCGTCGTCGCGGCGGAGAAAAGGGCCTTATCGCTGCGAGAAGGCTTCGTGTTTACACGTCGCGGTTCAGATCACAGAACTGTTCCGGCTGGTAACACCGGGCCTGTGGTTCCCGACACCTCTCGTGACACACACGGCCCGTCGGGGGGCCTGTCCCGCTTTCTTGTCGGACCGAATTGGGGATCAGGACATGGCTCTTCGCGAGTTCATCAAACGGCACCGCATTGCCTCCGCGGCCGCCGGACCAGCAGTTTTGGGGGTGGCGGCCATTGTCGCGGCCTCGTGGGGCCTGATGGCGACGCCCGAGACCCGCGATACGCGGCTCACCTCGTCGGTCACCGAATGTCATGACATGGTGACCATCTCGGTGGCCGGTCGCAACGACAGCCCGGACCCGAACAAGACGGCCATGCTGGTCGACGCGAACGGCAATGCGCTGCCGGCGGCGCTGTCGAGTGATTACAGCAGTCACTGGGTCGATCCGGTGGTCAACGCACCCGCCGACAAGGTCGATCCGGGTTCCTATGCCGCGGTGTACGTCGCGTATCCGGCGAATATGAGCACCTACGAGCAAGCGGTCGACACCGGTGTGGCCAATGCCGAGAAGGTCATGCACGACATCGCGCAGGCCTGCCCGGACACCAAGTTCTCCATCGTCGGCTACAGCGAGGGCGCCGACGTCGCGCGCCGCGTGGCCATGGGCATCGGCCACGATCAGCCGGGCGCCGACGGCAAATACGATGTCGTCGACCCGAAAAATGTTCTGGGCGTGGTGATTCTGGCGGATGCCGGTCGTACCGCGGGCGATGGCCCGTTCCCCGGCGCCCAGGATCCCAACCATCCCGACGGTTTCGATCAGAACTACCAGAACGGCAACAAGCCGATCTCCGGACAGGGCGCGCTGCCCGACCAGGCCGGCGACTTCGGTGCGCTGAACGGCAAGGTCGCCTCCTTCTGCTCCGAAGGCGATCTCACGTGCGCTGCGCCGCAGAACATTTCGCTGCTGCAGCTGGCCGCGAACGTGGGCCGGCAGTTGAACGTCGACGCCTTGCAGAACGAGGGGCTGACGCCCGCGACGGGTCAGGACGTGGCGGTCACGCTGGGCCGGATCGCGATGAACGCCTTCTCCTACATCGCATCGCAGCCGAATTGGATGGCCAGTAACGAGACCTTCCTGCAGGTGCTGCTGAAGGTGTCCGAGCCGGGCTACAAGCCGGGCGACAATCCGCCCGCACCCGCTCCGGCACAGTCGATTTCGACCGATCAGATGGCGCCGCTGGCCTATCTGCCGCAGAAGGTGCTCAACGAGATCATCGGCCTGATCGTCACCAACCAGAACACGATCCCGGTGATCATGAGTGATCCGTACCAGCTGACCCTGGGCCCCAACGGCACCGGTCACCACTTCGACTACTGGCGCGATTCGGATGCCGCGAACGGCAAGCCGATGACCTCGGCCGAGTATGCGGCGGCGTGGCTCACCCATCTGGCGCAGCAGGCGCAGGCGGGTCAGCAGATCGACCCGAAGTCGCAGCCGACCCAGGCCGACGTCCAGGCGGCATACAAGACCGTCCAGGACACCAAGGCGGCGGACGCCAAGGCGGCGACGACCACGAGCCCGGCACCGACCACCACTGCGCCCGCGCCGACGACCGCGACGCCGACGACCACCAGCAGCAGCACGGCGCCGACCACCACGCAGGCCCCGGCCACCACGACTACCACCGTCGCGCCGGCCGAACCGCCGGCTCGGACGCAGGTCGCGGCCCCGGTCGAGACCACGGCACCGCCCACTACCCAGTCGACCACCACCGAGCCGACGACGACGCAGCCGACCACCACATCGGCGGCGCCGACCACGACGGCCACGAAGTAGCCGACCCCAGGTGAGCCGACAACGGCCGGGCCCGTAGCAACGGGCCCGGCCGTTTCAGTTGGCCGCTCGCTCGGCGAGCATCGCGGACGCGGTCAGTTCGACCGATAGGACGCGGTCGGCGATATCGGTGGCGTGGTGGACGAGAATCAGCTCGTCGGCGCCGATCGAGGCGGCGAATTCGTCGAGGTAGTCGCGCACTTCGTCGGCGGTGCCGGCGGCGGTGTAGCGCGTCATCGAGGACAGCTGGGCGCCGTTCGGGGAAGCGAGGAAGGCGTCGATCTCCGCGTCGGTAAAGGTCGCCGTGCCGGCGCCGCGGGAGATCATCATGCGGGCGCGGGCCCGGTAGGAGACGGTCTTCTGCGCGATCGCCGCGTCGTGGGTCTCGGCGGCGAACACGTTGGCGCCGGCCATCACATACGGTTCGGAAAGCTGTTCGGAGGCTTGGAACTTCTCGCGGTAGACCTGGACCGCCTGGTGGAGTGCGTCGGGTGCGAAGTGCGATGCGAACGCGTACGGGAGGCCGAGATGCGCCGCGAGCTGGGCGCCGAACAGCGAGGAACCCAGAATGTAGAGCGGCACGATGCCTTGCGCACGCGGCACGGCCTCCACCCCGGGGATCCGCGACCGGCCGCTCAGGTATCCCTGCAGCTCCAGAACGTCTTGCGGGAACGAGTCGGCCGAATGCGGATCGCGGCGCAGGGCGAGCATCGTCTTCTGATCGCTGCCGGGCGCGCGGCCGAGGCCGAGATCGATGCGGCCGGGGAAGAGCGTTTCGAGAGTGCCGAACTGTTCGGCGATGACCAGCGGGGAATGGTTGGGCAGCATAATGCCGCCCGCACCGAGCCGGATGGTCTCGGTGTGTTCGGCCACATGGCCGATGAGCACGCTGGTGGCGCTGGATGCGATCGAGCGCATGTTGTGGTGTTCGGCGTACCAGACGCGCCGATATCCGCTGCGCTCGGCGGCCTGGGCGAGGGCGACGCTGTTGGCGAAACTCTCGCGCGCGGTCGCGCCGGGTGCCACCGACGCCAGGTCGAGGATGGACAGGGCGGAGGGCCCAGTGGCGGTAGGCATGGTCGCTGCCTTTCGTACTCGGGGTGCGTGGATCAGAGCACGCGGTGTAGTCGGTCGGTGAAGTGCCGGATGCGGGCCTCGTCGCGGCGGTAGTACGTCCACTGCCCGCGCCGGGTGGCGACGAGGAAGCCCGCGCGCTGCAGTACCGCCAGGTGGGCGGAGATGGTCGAGGCCGACGTTCCGGCCCGCCGTTGGATCAGTCCGACGCACACGCCGAGTTCAGCCGAATCCTGGTCCAGCTCAGCGAAATTCGCGTGCGGATCTTTGAGCCAGTGCAGGATCTGCAGCCTGGTCCGGTTGGCCAGGGCCTTGCATTCCTCGAGCATCTCGCATTCGGCCTCGCTCACCTCCGCGAGGTCTCCCGCGCGGACCGATCCGCTGTCGCGCACATCCACCATCCTTCGGCATTTCGCTAATTAACGAATTTAGGCGCCGGACAGCGGCACGGCACTGTGTCACTCATCACCCGGGTCGCTCATCACCCGGGTCGCCGGTCACCCCTGCCGCATCGGCTCCGGCGCCGGCTGCGGTTCCACCGCGGCGTCCGCGTCGACGTATCCGCCTCGGAACAGCAGCAACGGCGTGGCCAGCAACAGCACACCGGCGACGGCGAGTGCGGTGCGCGGGCCGGTGAGTTGCGCCAGCACGCCCCAGAGTGCGGTCAGTATCGCGGTCGTGGCCTTTCCGGTGATCGACCACGCCGTCAGCATGCGTGCCACCACTCCCGGATCCGTGCGCTGCAGGCGGTAGGTCGCCATCACAGGATTGAAGATCCCGATGCTCGCGATGAGACCGGCCTCGACGAGAATCACCAGCACCAGACCATCGAGCCCCGCGGTGATCCCTGCCAATCCGATCGGCCAGCAGGCCCTCAGGCTGCCGGCGACCAGGACGATCCGGCGTTCCCCGTACCGCCGGACCAGCCGGGGCGACAGCCGGGAGCCGAGCAGGCCCGCCAGGCAGGGGATTCCGAATGCCAGCCCGTACTGCCAGGTCGGAAAGCCGAGGCGACCGAGCATCAGCACGGCCAGCACCGGCGCGGTCGCCATGATCAGCCCGTTCACGGCGACGGAGTTGAGAAACAGCGGCCGCAGTCCAGGATGGGCCAGCAGATAGCGCCAGCCCGCGAACAGATCGGCGGCGCGGGTGCGCGCGGCCTTCCCGCGATCCGGACGCGGTTCGCCGGCGCGGATCGAGCCGAGCGCCGCGGCGGACAGCAGATAGCTGCACGCGTCCGCGAGGACGGTCGTGACCGGACCGAACAATCCGATCGCGGTACCGCCCAGCGGCGGCCCCAGCGCGGTCGCGGTCCAGGTGGTGGATTCGAATCTGCCGTTGGCGGCGAGCAGATCCTCCCGCGAGACAACGCTTTTCAGGTAGGCGCCACTCGCCGCGCGGAAGGCGATATCGGCCGCGGCCACCACGACGGAGACGACGAGCAGTTGCGCGTAACCGAGTACGCCGAAGGCGAAGGCGACCGGAATACTGAGCATGGCGGCGAAGCGCAGCAGATCGGTCGCGACCATCACCGGACGTTTCGGCCGGTACTCGACCCAGGGACCGAGCGGCAGGGCGAGCAACACGCCGACCGCGAGACCGGCGGCGGCCAGTGCCGAGACCGCGCTTGGTCCGGTGTGCAGCACGCGGATCGCGATCAGGGGTAGCGCATCCAGAGCCAGGTAGGTGCCGAAGGTGCTCACCGCGTAGGCGGACCAGAGCCGGGTGAACGAGGTGCCCAGCGAACGATTCATCATCGAGGGGATCGAAGCAATCGGCCCGGGCGGCGCGCAAACAACCGACACGCGCGCGGCCACAACCGCCGGTTGTATCGCGGTGACACGGATCGGCCGCGGCGACCACCCCGTTCCTGCCCATCGGGATGATCGGTGACGCGTGCGCGCCGAGCGCTTACCGTGAGCACAGACGAGTGCTGGGAGTGTGCGGTGACGGACTGGAACGAAGAAGTCGATGTACTGGTCGCGGGTTCGGGCGGCGGTTTGGCCGGCGCCTATACCGCTGCGCGGGAGGGACTTTCGGTGGCCGTGGTGGAGGCGACCGAGAAATTCGGCGGCACCACCTCGTATTCGGGCGGCGGCGGAGTGTGGTTTCCGTGCAACCCGGTGCTGCGGCGGGCCGGTGTGGACGACACCTTCGAGGACGCGCTCACCTATTTCCGCGCGGTCGTCGGTGATCGCACACCCGCCGACCTGCAGGAGACCTATATCCGCAACGGCGCCCGGGTGATCGAGTACCTGGAGAGCGACGACAGTTTCGAATTCCAGATGTTCCCGTGGCCGGACTATTTCGGGGCGGCGCCGAAGGCTCGTACCGACGGTAAGCGTCATATCGTTCCGGCGCCGCTGCCCGCCGCGACGCTGGGGGAACTCGCCGCAGCCGTGCGCGGCCCGCTGGGGACCGATCGGCTGGGCGAGCCGCAGCCGAAATATCTGATCGGCGGCCGCGCCCTGGTCGGGCGGTTCCTGCTGGCGCTGTCGAAGTACCCCCACGTCTCGCTGCAGCTGAACACCCCGCTCGTCGAGCTGGTCACCGAGAACGGCGCGGTGGTCGGCGCGATCGTGCAACGCGAGGGCACGCGAGTCGCCATCCGGGCCCGCAAGGGAGTCCTGCTGGCGGCGGGCGGTTTCGAAGGCAACGACGACCTGCGCCGGCGCTTCGGCGTCCCCGGACGAGCGCGGGACACCATGGGGCCCTGGGGAAATCAGGGCAGGGCGCACGAGGCCGGAATGGCGGTCGGCGCCGATACCGATCTGATGGATCAAGCGTGGTGGTCGCCGGGAATGATTCATCCCGACGGCCGTGCGGCGTTCGCACTGTGGTTCACCGGGGGCATATTCGTCGACGGGGCGGGACAGCGTTTCGTCAACGAATCCGCACCCTACGACCGGCTGGGCCGCGACATCATCGCCCGCCTGGACGGGGGTTCCATGACACTGCCGTTCTGGATGATCTACGACGACAGCGCCGGCCCGGTACCACCGGTGCAGGCCAGCAACGTGCCGATGGTCGATCACGAGGAGTATGTGCGGGCGGGGCTGCGGCACAGTGCGGCGACCCTGGACGAACTCGCCGAGAAGATCGGCGTTGCGGCGCAGGCGCTGGCCGACACCGTGAACCGATTCAACGACTTCGCCGACCGCGGCGTCGACGAGGATTTCGGGCGCGGTGACGAGGCCTACGATCGCGCCTTCTCGGAAGGAAAGTCGCCGCTGGTGCCGATTCGGAAGGGACCTTTCCACGCCGCCGCCTTCGGCATCTCCGACCTGGGCACCAAGGGCGGGTTGCGCACCGATACGACCGCTCGGGTGCTGAACGAATCCGGCACCCCGATTCCCGGGCTGTACGCCGCGGGTAACACCATGGCCGCGGTGAGCGGAACCGTCTATCCCGGCGGCGGTAATCCGATCGGGGCATCGGTGCTGTTCAGCCATCTGGCCGCGCTGGATATGGCCGGACGCTAGTCCCCGCCGGCTCTGGGGCGGGCGCGCACGTGGGCGCGCTCGCCCTGTTTGCCGAACAGGCTCAGGAATTCGACGGACTGTTCGTCGGCCGGGCCGAACCAGTGCGGGACGCGAGTATCGAATTCGGCGGCCTCGCCCGGGGCCAGCACGAGGTCGTGTTCGCCGAGGATCAGGCGGAGACGTCCGTTGAGGACGTAGAGCCACTCGTACCCCTCGTGGGTCTGCGGATCCGGTTCGCCGCGGCGGTTCTCGGGGTGGATCACCATCTTGTAGGCCTGAATGCCGCCCGCGCGCCGGGTCAGCGGCAGCATGGTCATCCCGTGCCGGGTGATCGGTCGCAGATGGATGCGCGGGTCGCCGGTGGGCGGGGCGTCGACGAGTTCGTCGAGCGTGACGCCGTGGGCCCGGGCCAGCGGCAGCAGCAGTTCGAGGGTCGGCTTGCGGTCGCCCGATTCCAGGCGGGACAGGGTGCTCACCGAGATGCCGGTCGTCGTGGACAGATCGGCGAGCGTGGTCTGGCGTTGTTGCCGCAGTGCGCGCAGCCGCGGGCCCACGGCGTCGAGCGCTCGGTCCAGGTTCTCGTCCATGCCCCTAGTTTGCCATTTCAGCAAAGATATTTGCCATGTTCTCCACGTATCCGGCACGGTGGACGCCAGGAGGTGGTCATGGTGACCGATGAGCTGAACAGCAACTACGACGTGGTGATCGTCGGCGGTGGGGCAGCGGGGTTGAACGGCGCGTTGATGCTGGCGCGGGCCCGCCGATCGGTGGCGGTGGTCGACGCCGGCGCACCCCGCAACGCCCCGGCCGACGGGGTGCACGGATTGCTCGGCCGGGAAGGGATGCCGCCGGCGGAACTGCTCGCCCGTGGCCGCACCGAGGTGCGCGGCTACGGCGGGCACATCGTGTCCGGTGAGATCACCGGCGCTGTCCGCGAGGACGGCGAATTTCTCCTCGAACTCGCGGACGGGCGGACCGTGCGAGCGCGCCGCCTGCTGGTGACCACCGGCTTGGTCGACGAGATTCCGGAGATCGCGGGCCTGCGGGAACGCTGGGGCCGCGATGTCGTGCACTGCCCGTACTGCCACGGATGGGAGGTCCGGGACCGCGGGATCGGGGTGATCGCCAACGGCCCGATGTCCGTCCACGGCGCGCTGCTGTTCCGGCAGTGGACCGACGATGTCGTCCTGTTCACCCACACCATGGACGCACCCGGCGGCGCGGAGGCGGAAAAGCTTGCCGCGCGGGGCATTCCGGTGATCACGGGGGAAGTGGCGGCGCTGGAGGTCGCCGGAGACCACATCACCGGTGTGCGGCTCGCCGACGGAACGGTGGTGGCACGCGAGGTGATCACCGTCGGCCCACGCATGGTCGCGCGATCCGAGATCCTTCGCAAACTCGGTCTCGAGCCTGTCGACCATCCCTCGGGCGCAGGCGAATACATTGCCACCGATGCGATGGGCCGCACCGACGTTCCGGGCGTGTGGGCGGCGGGCAATGTCACCGACCTGAGCGCACAGGTGGGTGCGGCGGCCGCCGCGGGCGCGTTCGCGGCCGCGCAGATCAATGCCGATCTGGTGGAGGAGGAGACGCGCCGGGCGGTGGAACGGCATCGACGCGGATTCTCCGCCGACGATGAGAGGGAGCTCGCCGACCGCGTGCTCGGCGATCGGCGCCACGGCCTGTGAACTCGCACCCCACCGAAGGAGCCGACATGAGCGGCAGCCATCCGACCGGCGGCGACCCGACCGGTGACCACGCACACCACGAGCATCGGCACGGCTCCGCCGGGCGTGAATTCGACCGGCAGTATTGGGAACAGCGTTATCACGGCGCCGGTTCGGCGTCGGAGAGCGAACCCAATCCCCACCTCACCGGCGAACTCGCCGGCCTGCCGCCCGGCACGGCCCTGGACGCCGGCTGCGGTGAGGGCGCGGAGGCGATCTGGCTGGCCCGGCAGGGCTGGCGGGTCACCGCCGTCGACATCGCGGCGGCGGCCGTCGCGCGCGGCAGGGAGCGCGCCGATCGGGCCGGCCGCGATGTCGCCGGCCGAATCGATTGGCACGCAGCGGATATGACGCAGTGGGACGCGGGCGAGAACCGCTTCGACCTGGTCTGCGCATGCTACGTACACCCGGTCGATTCGAACGACGCCCTGTTCGAGCGCCTGGCCGCCGCCGTGGCGCCGGGCGGAACGCTGTTCATCGTCGGCCACGCCCCCGGGGATCACGAGTCGGCCGCCCACACCTCCGCTTCCCACGTGCACGTCACCGCCGAGCAGATTGCCGCCGGATTGGCGCCGGATCGCTGGGATGTTCAGCTGGTCGAGAGCCGGACGCGATCGGTCGTCCGTTCGAACGGGGAGTCGATCACACTGCGGGACAGCGTTTTCCGAGCCCGGAGGCGTTGACCACCGCCGGATCAGCGGCGCTCGTGGAGCAGGAGCAGCCCGTAGGCGGCGATGGTCTGCGAGTCGGTGATCTCGCCGGTGCGGATCATCCGTTCCACGACGCCGCGCTCGAACCACTGGGACCGCATGTCCTGTTCTTCGGGTTCGCGTTCGGGTTCGCCCGCGGTGAGACCGGTGGCCAGGTAGGCGTGGCCGCGTTGGGCCAGCGTGGCCGGTGCGGCGTCGAGGATGCCGAGGTGGGTGAGGTCGGCGGCGCGCAGACCGGTCTCCTCGCGCAGTTCGCGGCGGGCGATCTCGACCGGGTCGTCGGACTCGCCACCCGGCAGCGCGCCCGCCGGAAACTCCCAGCACCGTTGTCCCAGTGGGTATCTGAACTGCTCGACCAGATGCAGCCGGTCGCCCTCCAGCGGCACCACCACCGCGAATTCCGCCCGGTGGACCACGCCGTAGATGCCGGTGGAGCCGTCGGCGCGGCGAATACTGTCCTCGCGGACCTCGATCCAGGGATTTCGATACACGATGCGGGAGGTGAGCGTTCTCATCCGTCCGCCTCCCGGTGCTGCGTCGAGGTGGCCATGCCGCGACCCTACGCGCCGAAACCCGGAAGGGTCCGGGCTCGGCGTGGGTAGGCTGCCGGAGTGAGTGCGAATTCCGATGCGGTCGCGGCCGCATACGACGGGGTGGCGGAGCTCTATACCAACCTCTTCCGAGATGCGATGGTGAACGCGCCGGTCGATCGGGCGATGCTGGGGCTGTTCGCGGAGCTGGTACAGGCCGAGGACCGCGGGCCGGTGGCAGACCTGGGATGTGGTCCGGGCCGGATCACCGGATATCTGGATGGGTTGGGGCTGAACGCCTTCGGGCTCGACGCCTCGGCGGAAATGATCCGGATGGCCCGCGAGGTCCATCCGCATCTGCGATTCGAACAGGGCTCGATGGAGAAGCTGGACGTCGCCGACGGCGGGTTCGGCGCAATTGTGGCCTGGTACAGCATCATTCATATGCAGCCGGAGCAATTGCCGGATCTGTTCACGGAATTCGCTCGCGCACTGGCCGCCGGAGGTTATCTCATGCTGGCGTTTCAGGCGGCCGACGACGGCGCCGACCGGCAACCGTACGACCACAAGGTGGCGCCGGTGGTGCGGTGGTCTCCCGAACGCCTCACGCAGATGCTGCGGCCGCACGGGTTCGTCCCGGTGGCCCGGATGGTGCGACCCCCGGAACCCGACGAGCGGTGCCCGCACGGATATCTGCTGGTGCGCAAGTCCGCGACACCCGGCGGATCGGACGCGGGTCGCGCGGATTCGTGATATCCAGGGCTGATGCGCGACTCCTATGACGTCGTCATCGTCGGCGGCGGGCACAACGGGCTGGTGGCCGCGGCGTACCTGGCGCGCGCCGGACTGTCGGTACTGGTCCTCGAGCGGCAGGACCATACCGGTGGAGCGGCGGTGTCGGAGCGGGTGTTCGCCGGGATCGATGCGCGACTGTCGCGGTATTCGTATCTGGTGAGTCTGCTTCCGGATCGGATCGTCCGGGATCTGGATCTGCGGTTCCGGACCCGCGAGCGGCGGATCTCGTCGTACACGCCGGTCGGCGACACCGGTTTGCTCGTCGATACGGCCGATGCCGGACGAACCCGCGAGAGCTTTCGCCGGGTCACCGGATCCGATGCGGATTTCGAGGCGTGGCAACGGTTCTACGCGACGACCGCGCGGGCCGCGCAGCGGATCTTTCCGACCATGCTGCGGCCGCTGCCCACCCGTACCGAACTACAGCGGGTGCTCGACGATCCGGACGCCTGGGAGATGCTGTTCGAGCGGCCGCTCGGCGAAACCGTCGAGGCGCGATTCCGGGACGACACCGTGCGCGGGGTGGTCTTCACCGATGCGCTGATCGGCACGTTCACGCACGCGCACGATCCGGAGTTGCGGCAGAATCGCTGCTTCCTCTACCACGTGATCGGCAACGGGACCGGCGAGTGGAACGTGCCGGTCGGCGGGATGGGCGCGCTGACCGATGCCCTCGCCGATGCGGCGCGGCGGGCGGGTGCGCGGGTGCGCACGTCGTGCACGGTGACCGGGATCGACACCGACGGCGACACAGCGCAGGTCCGGTTCGACACGCCGGACGAATCCGGCCTGGCCGATGCCCGCCACGTCCTGGTCAACGCGGCGCCCGCGACCCTTGCCCGGCTGTTGGGCGAGCCGGTCGACGCGCTGCCCGAGGGCAGTCAGTTCAAGGTGAACATGCTGCTGCGCCGGCTCCCCCGGCTGCGCACCGAGATCGATCCGCGCGCGGCGTTCTCGGGCACGTTCCACATCGCGGAGGGATACGACCAGCTCGAACGGGCGTATCGCGAGGCGGCCGGCGGGCGATTCCCGAGCGCCCCGCCATCGGAGATCTACTGCCATACGCTGACGGATCCGTCGATTCTCGGTTCCGAGGCCGCCGAACAGGGCATGCATACCCTGACCCTGTTCGGTTTGCACACTCCGGCAACTCTTTTCGAGCACGGCTCACGCGACGAACTGCTGGCTTCGACGCTGCGACAACTGGATGCCGTTCTGGCCGAGCCGCTTTCCGGCTGTCTCGCCACGGATGCGAACGGCGATCCGTGTATCGAGGCCAGAACGCCGTTGGAATTGGAGGCCGAACTCGGCCTGCCACGCGGCCATATCTTCCACGGCGACTTGGATTTTCCGTTTCGCACCGACGACGATTCCGCGCCCGCCGCTCGGTGGGGAGTCGGCACGGGCCATCGCAACATCTTCCGGTGCGGTGCCGGCGCGGTCCGCGGCGGTGGCGTGAGCGGAATCGGCGGTCACAACGCGGCCATGGCGGTACTGGAGATTATGGGCCGCACCGCCCCCGCGGCGGACTAGCATTACCGACCGATGCCCGGCGGACAGGAGAACCGCATGCGCACCCATCGCATCTTGCCCAACCTTCGAGTGGCCGATATCGAGGCCGCCCGCGATTTCTACACCGAATTCCTCGGCCTGAGCACCGAGGAATTCGATATGGGCTGGGTTGCCCGCTACACGTCCCCGGATACGGGCGCCACCATCCAGCTCGTCACGCAGGACGCGGCCGCGCCCGCGGACTCCGTCGCGTCGGTGCTGGTGGACGACGTCGACGCCGCCTATGCGCAGGCGCAACGCCTCGGCTACGAGATCGTCCATCCCCTCACCACCGAGCCCTGGGGAGTTCGCCGGTTCCTGGTCCGTGCCCCGGACGGCAACGTGCTCAATATCGTCCGCCACCGCGAATGAGTGGCGGGCCGGTCAGCCGAAGCTGGGTCGCACCACCGAATTGCCGGTGACCCGATAGGTGGTGAGGAGGACGCCGTTGTCGAGCACCTCGGATTCGGCGAGGGCGAGGGTGGCTTCCGGCTCGACGGACTCGAACAGCCGCAGGCCGGTGCCCAGCAGGACGGGGTAGACGACCAAGCGGTACTCGTCGACCAGTTCGTGCTCGCGCAGGTACTTCACCAGCGAAGCGCTGCCGAAGACCAGCAGGTTCTGCTCGGTCCGCAGTTTCGCGATGCCGGCAGCGAGATCGCCCTCGATGCGCTGAGCGTTCCACTCCAGCTCACGCAGCGAATCGGTCGCCACATACTTGGGCATGCTGTTCATCTTGTCCTTGTACGCACCCTCTTCCGGGTGGTCCGGCCAGGACGCGGCGAACATCTGATACGTGGTGCGGCCCAGCAGCAAGGCGTCGACCGCCTCCAGCTCACCGGATTTGTACTTCGCGATGCCGTCGCACCAGAAGGGTGCGGTCCACAGCGGATCCTGGATGAATCCGTCCAGCGAAACGAACTCGGCGACAACGATCTTCCCCATGATTGACCTGCTCCTCTGCAACCTGTCACCGGCCCGGTCGGCCGATGCGTTCGAACCATGAAGACGGGACGAACAACGCTAACTAATCGGTGCGGAGAAAAACGCGGTGCGGAGAAATACGGCGGATCAGCTCACCGTGGGGAGCCGGGTGCGAGGTTCGGTCAGCCATTGCAGCCAGTGCGGGCCGATCATGGCCGCCAGTTGCTCGTAGCCCGGCGCGCCGGGGTGGTAGCCGTCGCCAACGCGCAGTTCGCGCATCCAGATGTCGTTGTGGCGCAGCGGTTGGTGAACGCGAAGATACTGAACCTGTTCGCCGGAACACATTTCGGTGAACCGATCGTCCAATTCGACTGTGCGCGTGTTCTGTTCGTCGTCGATACAGGGCGGGGGCGCGATCATCAGGACGGTCCAGTCGAGTTCGGCGCAGCGGCGCAGCATGCGGCGGAGATTGGCCGCGGACTCGTCGGCCGGCACCCGGATCGCCCCGTTTTCCCACAGCGTGTCGTTGACGCCGAAGGAGAAGACGACCCGCGCGTCGACCTCGCCGGATAATCGCTGTCCGCATTCGGCCTCCCAGCGGGCGGCGATATCGGAGGAGGTCTGGCGTCGCACCCCGAGGTTGTAATAGGTCAGCGGTATTCCTGCCGCTGTCGCACGCCCGGCGAGCCGGCCCGCCCACCCGAGACACTGCGGATCTCCCAGTCCCGCAACCAGAGAATCTCCCACGAAACAGACCCGAACGTCGCGCACCACCGGGTGATGGTTGCACAAACCGGGACGAACTCGGCGCGGTACCGGGAAGGCAATAAGATCGGCGGGGTAGTCCGGGAGGGAGCTTGTATGTTGTCCGAGGCGCCGTTGCCGCGCTGGTTCATCGATCTGCTGGCACATCGGCGATGGATTCGCCGCACCCGCCCCTTCCCCCACGTCTACGTCCGCGACGTCTTCGTCGCCGAGTTCTACCAGCGGCTCGCGATCGAATTCGAACGAGTGCGCACCGATCGCCGGGACCTGTTCGGTCCGGTTGCCGCGGGCTACGGCGCCTCCGGCGCGAGCCTGACCCGGATGCGCAACGGACCGCTCGAGGTCTTCCTGTCGCGCGCCTGGCACGACCTGATCGAACGGGTCGCCGGCGTCCCGGCCAGCGGCGACGTGGAGGGCTCACTTCATCATCACCCGCCGGGGAGTCCGCGCGGCTGGCCGCACCACGACCTCACCCCGGCCTGGTTCCCGGGGGCGGCGCCCGGGCCGGACACGGTCGGCCTGCCGGGCGACGATATCGATCTGAAGTCCGGCGCCCGGCCCGCGGGGGTGCCGGCGCGTGAAATGGTGCGCGCCGTCGCGGTGCTGTTCTATCTGGGCAACGGCGAATGGCAACCGGGCGACGGCGGCGAGACGGGACTGTTCGCCGATATCGGCGCCGCGGAGCCGACACCCACGGTGGTCGTTCCGCCACTGGACAATTCGATGGTCGTCTTCGAATGCACGCCGCGGTCCTGGCACACCTTCCTCGGCGCCAACACCGCGGCCCGCAACAGTGTGGTGATGTGGTTGCACCGGCCCAAGGAGCAGGCGGCGAGCCGCTGGGGAGGGGACCGCATTGTCCAGTGGTGACAGCCGTCGAGTGTGCCTGCTCACCGGGGCGGGTGGGCGATTGGGCGATGCGTTCTGCCGCGCGTACTACCGGGACTACGACATCGTGGCCGTCTGCCGCAATCGGGTTCCGGCCGCGCCCTCCCAGGAGGAATGGTTCATCGATCCGCTGGAACCCTGGCAGCCGGTTCCGGAAAACGACTCCCGCATCTTCGTCGTGCGCGCCGATCTGCGCCGCGAGGGCGAGGCCGAGCGAGTGGTGGATCTGGCACTGGCGAAATTCGGCGGGGTCGATCTGCTGGTCAACAATGCGGCGCAGCTGGATCTGCAGCCGAACGGCCTGGTCGACGGCGACACCGCCCTCGACGCGCTCGCCCCGCAGTTCGCGATGAACGTCGAGGTGCCGCTGCGACTGGCGACGCGGCTCGCGCAGCGTTGCTGGCTGCATCGCGGCGACGAGAATCGGGCGCGCAATCGCAATATCGTCAACGTCTCGAGTTTGTCCGGATCCCGGGTCTACTCCGGCGGGCAGGCCGTGTATTCCGCGACCAAGGCCGCGCTCGACCACCTGACCAGGCATGTCGCCGCGGAATTCGCCGAATTCGGGGTCCGCGCGAATGCCGTCGCCCCCAATTCCTTTCCCGCGCTGGTGCCGACGGAGCTGGTCGCGGCCGCGATCGCCGAACTCGACACCGGCACCATGACCGGCGGTATCTTCAGCGTCGGCGACACCGACGCACTCGAACCCGTCACGGCCGGCTCGGGACCGCCCGGGTGACGCTGCGCCCTGCCGGTCCGCGAAGACCCGGGCGCTCGCGCGGTGGCCTCGGCCCGAGCGAGCGGAGATCCGGACGCGGAGCAGCCACCCGAGTTCGGTCGGCTCGTGTGGAGTACGCGCACGCCCACCTGCGCGAACCCGGGGAACGGCGTGTTGCCGACGGGCGCTCGGACGGCCTCCTGCATACTCACACCCGAGCCGACCCAGGGACCGACGCAGCTCCCTCGATCCGAAAGTTTCGATACGACATGCGAGTAGACGGGCGGGAGATCCCCGTCTCCGGCAGTCTGCTGCAGCCGCGGATCAGGCGGACCAGCGACATCATTCGCGTGGTGCTGTCCGCCCTGCTGGTGGCGGTGGTGGTCGCCGGATCGCTCATCACCCGGCCGCGCTGGGAAGCCCTGGAGCGATCGGTCTCCGACATCGTCGGCTTCCTCACGCCCGAACAGTCCAACCTGGTCTATCTGCTCTACGGCATCGCGATTCTGGCATTGCCCTTCGCGATTCTCGTTCGCCTGATCTTCCGGATGCAATGGAAACTGCTCAGCGGCTACGTCACCGCGGGCCTGATCGCGGTCCTGGCGCTGTCCATCACCGAATCCGGAATCTCGGCGCCGCAGTGGCATCTGGCGGTGCCACGCCAGCTCGACACGTTCCTGTCGCAATTTCTCGACGATCCGCGCTGGATCGCGATGCTGGCCGCCGGATTGACCGTGGCCAGTCCCTGGCTGCCGGCATCCTGGCGGCGGTTGTGGTGGGCGCTGTTGATCGCGTTCGTGCCGCTGCACCTGTTCGTGAGTCTGGTGGTGCCCTCGCGGGCGATGTTCGGGCTCGCGGTGGGCTGGTTCGTCGGTGCGGTGATCGTCCTGCTGGTCGGCACTCCGGCATTGGAGGTGCCGCTGGAGGCCGCCGTCCGGGTGCTGGCCGGCCGCGGATACACCGTCACCGGATTCACCGTGCTGCGCCCGGCCGGTCCCGGACCGCTGCTGCTGAGTGCCGACACCGGGCCGCATCGCCAGCTGATCGTGGAGATGTACGGACAGAATCAGCGCAGCTGGGGAATGTTGCGGCAGGCCCGGCGCTGGCTGACCTTCCGCAGCAGCGAACGCACCCCCGCCTTCGCCTCGATGCGCCGCGCGGTCGAGCATCGCGCACTGATGGGTATCGCGCTCGGCGATCTGGGACTGGCCAGCAACAAACCGCTGACGGTGGCCGCGCTGAGCCGCGGCTGGACCCTGTACGCGCACACCGCGCCCCGGGGCCGGCAGCTGGCCCCCGGCGACAGTGAGGTGGTGCTGACCAACGTCTGGCGGTCACTGCAGAACATGCATCGCGCCCAGATCACCCACGGCGATCTGCGAGTCGAGGAAATCCGCATCGCCGAGGGGCGGGTGCTGTTCGGCGGCTTCATGGCGGCGGAATTCGGCGCCTTCGACTCCCGCTTCTCCGCCGATATCGCGCAGCTGTTGCTCACCACGAGTTCCCTGTTCGGGGCGGAAACGGTGGTGGCCACCGCCATTCACGTGCTGGGGGAACAGGCGGTACTCGACGCCTCGCGCCGGCTCACCAAGAACGGAATCGGCACCCAGGTCCGCAAATCGGTGCCCGACAGCGGCGAACTGATGAAAACGGTCCGCGCCCAGGTACTCCAGCAAACCGGTAAGGATCGGATCGAGGCCGCGCGGATCACCCGCTACTCGCGCAACCAGATCGTGCAGCTGGTGCTGCTGATCGCGCTGGTGTACGTGGCCTACCCGTTCATCAGCCAGGTGCCGACCTTCTTCACCGAACTGCGCACCGCGAACTGGTGGTGGGCGCTGCTGGGCTTGACGATCTCGGCCGCCACCTATGTCGGCGCGGCGATGGCGCTGTGGGGATGTGCCGGGACCTCGGTGAATTTCCGCAAGCTGCTGGGCATGCAGGTCGCCAACACCTTCGCCGCGACCACCACGCCCGCCGGGGTCGGCGGGCTGGCGCTGAGTGTGCGATTCCTGCAGAAGAGCGGCCTGGGCACGGTGAAGGCGACCGCGGCGGTGGCACTGAACCAGGCGGTGCAGGTGATCACGCACGTGGTGCTGCTGATCGTCTTCAGCGTGGCCGCCGGTGTCTCGGCGAACCTGGAACATTTCGTGCCGAGTGCGACCGTGCTGTATCTGCTGGCCGGTGGTCTGCTGGGCGCGGTCGGTGCGGCCATGTTCGTGCCGACGGTGCGGCGCTGGCTGCGCAACGAGGTGCGACCGCAGCTGGCGGAGGTGGTCGCGGAACTGCGCACGCTCTCGCGTGAACCGAAACGGCTGCTGATGATCGTCGGCGGCTGCGCGACCACCACGCTCGGCGCGGCGGGCGCGCTGTGGGCGGCCATCGAAGCATTCGGCGGCGCAACGACATTCGTGACCGTGACGGTCGTGACGATGATCGGCGGGACGCTGGCCTCGGCCGCACCCACGCCCGGTGGTGTGGGCGCGGTGGAGGCGGCGCTGATCGGTGGTCTGGCCGCCTTCGGCGTGCCCGCGGCGATCGGCGTGCCGGCCGTTCTGCTGTACCGGGTACTGACCTGCTGGCTGCCGGTCTTCTGCGGCTGGCCGCTGATGAACTGGCTCACCAAGCACGACATGATCTGAGCCGCAGGCTGATTCGCACCGCTCGCGGAGCGAAACGCCCGGCCGCGGGGCCGATACCGCGACGAGCCGCCGAGTGTCGACTCGGCGGCTCGTTCACGACCGGATATGCGGCGCAGGCCTGTTCTCGGCCGTGCCGGGCATATCCTTTGCCCGAAGGTCAGCCCGCGTATTCCTTGCGCAGCTGCACCTTCACCACCTTGCCGCTGGCATTGCGCGGCAGCTCCGGCACGATCACCAGATCCTTCGGATGCTTGTACCGGGCGAGGTTCTCGTTGAGGAACGGGGTCAGCTCCTCGAGGGTCAGCGTTTCGCCGTCGAGCAGCGCGACCACGGCCACCGGCACCTCGCCCCACTTCTCGTGGGCCCGGCCGACCACCGCGGCCTCGTGGATCTTCGGATGCGCGAACAGCACATTCTCCACTTCGGCACAGTAGATGTTCTCGCCGCCGGAGATGATCATGTCCTTCTTGCGGTCGACCACCCAGACGAAGCCCTCCTCGTCCTGGCGAACCAGGTCACCGGAGTGGAACCAGCCGCCGGCGAAGGCTTCCGCGGTCGCCTCGGGCTTGTTCCAGTAGCCCTGCATCATGGTCGGCCCGCGGTAGACGATCTCGCCGATCTCGCCCGGCGCGACATCGTTCATCTCGTCGTCGACGACGCGGCTCTGGATGGTCGGGATGGGCTTACCGACCGAGCCCAGTTTGCGCAGCGCGTCCTTGCCCTCGAGTACGCAGGTGATCGGCGACATCTCGGTCTGGCCGAAGACCGCGACGTTCTGCGCGTTCGGGAAGCATTCGGCCATCGCCCGCAGCACGGTCTCCGAGGCGGGCGCCGCTCCCCAGCTCAACGTCTCCAACGCCAGCTTGCGCTCCTTGACCGTCGGATCCTCGCAGATCAGCTGCCACTGCGCGGGGACGCAGAAGGCGGTGGTGGCCTGTTCGGCCTCGATGGCGTCGAGGAATTCGGTCGCGTTGAACGCGCCGAGCGGATGCAACACGGTCTTGGAGCCGAGCATGAACGCCGGGGCGAGGGAGCCCAGTCCGGCGATGTGGAACAGCGGCGAGGTGCAGAAGCCGATGCTGTCGGGGGTGGCGTTCATCGCCCGAATGCAGGTCAGCGCCTGGGCATTCAGATTCTCGTAGGACAGGATCGCGCCCTTGGGGCTGCCGGTGGTGCCCGAGGTGTACATGATCAACGCCGGAGTGTCCTCCGGAATGTCCTGCGGCACATGGGGTTCGCCGGTCTCGGCGAGGAAGTCGTCGTAGCCGATGACGCCCTCGCCCGTGGTGCCGCCGATGACGACGCAGGTACGCAGCGCCTCGCTCTGCGCCGTCACACCGGTGGCCAGCGGCTGCAGCAGCGAGTCGGTGACGATCGCCGCGGCCCCCGAATCGGCCACGATGTAGGCGACCTCGGGCGGGGTGAGCCGGAAGTTCACCGGTACCGCGATCGCGCCCAGCGCGTTGATGCCGAACACGGCCTCCAGGTACTCGGTGTAGTTGAGCGCCAGAATCAGCACCCGGTCGCCGAAGCCGACACCGCGCCGAGCCAGAGCATCGGCGAATTTCAGTGACCGCTCGTGCAGCTGTTTCCAGGTGGTGTCCTGCCCGCGGAACCGGATCGCCACCGCGTCCGGGCGCATCAGCGCATGCGTGGCGAGCTGGTTGTTCCAGTGGTTTCGACGCGACCGGATCGGTTCGTCGGTCTGGACACCGGTGGTCATGCAGGAACTCCTCTCGGACCGTCGGAGTTCGCCGCCGAATGGGCCCGGCGGCGTCGACGGCTGAACCAACAGCGAGAATAGCAACTAACTTTTTGCCGTGACAAGGGTTACATACGAGAATCCCGGTTCACCGAACATTCGCACGAACGCGCCAACTCATGGCGATAACCTGGGTCTTTGGCCGAGTTCACAGTGACCTCAGTTCGCGATCCTTCGAGACTTTCGGAGCAAACTGCCGCTCACATCCTGTTGTCTCCGACGCGGTCGCCATGCCAGTATCGAGCCATCCGGGCAGGCCCGGCTCGCACGCGGCCAGGCACCCGAGGGGCGGCAGTCTGTGCACACACCGGCATCGAGGGGTGCCGGAGATGCCGGGCGCGTCGCCCCGAGTCGTACCGCGGCCAGGAGGACAACCAGATGTTGCGCACCAGATTCACCGAGATGTTCGGTATCGAACACCCGATCGTGCAGGGCGGCATGATGCACGTCGGCCGCGCCGAACTCGTGGCGGCGGTCGCCAACGCCGGGGCGCTCGGTTTCATCACCGCGCTCACCCAGCCGACCCCCGACGATCTGCGGCGCGAGATCGAGCGCACCCGGCAGCTCACCGACAAGCCGTTCGGCGTCAACGTCACCATCCTGCCGTCGATCAACCCGCCGCCGTACCAGGAATACGTTCAGGCGATCATCGAATCGGGCGTGAAGATCGTCGAGACCGCGGGCAGCAACCCGGAGCCGTTCCTGCCGTACTACAAGGAAGCCGGAATCAAGGTGCTGCACAAGTGCACCAGCGTCCGGCACGCGCTCAAGGCGCAGAAGATCGGCGTCGACGGCGTGAGCATCGACGGTTTCGAATGCGCCGGCCACCCGGGTGAGGACGACGTGCCCGGCCTGATCCTGATCCCGGCCGCCACCGAGGCGCTCGACATCCCTGTCATCGCGTCGGGTGGTTTCGCCGACGCCCGCGGCCTGGTCGCGGCGCTGGCTCTGGGCGCCGACGGCATCAACATGGGCACCCGCTTCCTGTGCACCGAGGAGTCCCCGGTGCATCGGAAGGTGAAGGAACAGATCGTCGCCCACACCGAGCGTGACACCCAGCTGATCTTCCGCACCATGCACAACACCGCCCGGGTCGCCGACAACGAGATCAGCCGCAAGGTGGTCGAAATCGAGGCCGCCGGAGGCAAATTCGAGGATGTGCGCGATCTGGTCGCCGGAGCCCGCGGCCGCCGCGTCTTCGACGAGGGCGACCTGGACGCCGGCATCTGGTCGGCCGGACAGGTGCAGGGTCTGATCGACGACATCCCCACCTGCGCCGAGCTGATCTCGCGCATCGTGGACGAGGCCGAGACGCTGATCAACGCGCGACTGGGTTCGCTGGTCGTCTGATTCGGCGTGCGGGGCGAGCCGAGACCGGCATGGGACGCGGCTCGTCTCGTCACTCTCGCCCCTGTGGCCTCAGCTGTCTCGACCTCTTCACCGGGCCCCGACTTGTCGGCATAATCGCTGGGGAACCTGCACTATGCGGGACACCCGCACCCGGTCGGCACTGTGAGCCGCTGCGCGAATCGCGCTCACATGCCACCCGACCGTCGTGCGACGGCGCCGGATACGGGGAGGACATGGCGGTGGGGCAGCGGGAACGGATCGGCACCTCGGCGGACGCGGCGGTCGCCGCCGTCGCGCACATGCTGGGTGCCGCACCCGAATCCGTCTCCACCACAGTGCCTTTCACCGACCTGGGCCTGAGCTCCGCGCAGCTCGCCCGCCTCGCGGGCGTGCTGGAAGATGCTCTGGGCGTGGAGATCTCGCTCACCGAGCTCTACGACAACCCGGATATCGAGCGGCTCGTCGACCATCTCGAGCGCCGATGACAGCCGCCACGCCACCGATATCGATCATCGGTATCGGATGCCGAGTACCGGGCGCTTCCGGCGTGAACGAATTGTGGCGCTTGCTGATCGAGAGCCGCAGCGGAGTCGGTGACCCGCCGCCGGGGCGCGACGGCGCGGGCCGCGGCGGCTATCTGGATTCGATCACGGAATTCGACAACGACCGCTTCTCGATCTCCGATCGCGAAACGGCCCTGATGGATCCGCAACAGCGGCTGGCGCTGGAGGTCGCGGTCGAAGCGATCGACGATGCCGGAATCGGCTATCGGCTGGGCGGGTCGGATACGGCGGTTCTCTTCGGCGCCTGCGGTTTCGACCACGGAGCGGTCGTCCTCGGCAGCGGCGGACAGGACGCGCCCTACGCGGTGACCGGGTCCGCGCTGAGCATCATCGCCAATCGGATCTCGTACGCACTGGATCTGCACGGACCGAGTGTGGTCCTCGACAGCGCGTGTTCGTCCTCGCTCGCGGCGGTGGACCTCGCCGTGCGGTTGCTGGCCGACGACGCCGTACCGTACGCCATCGTCGGCGGCGTGAATCTCGCGCTGCTGCCGCACACTTCGCAGTACCTCGAACAGGGTGGCTTCCTCGCCGCCGACGGGCGGTGCAAGCCGTTCGACGCGGCCGCCGACGGATACGTTCGCGGCGATGGGGCGACCGTGCTGGTATTGCAGCGCACGGCCGACGCGCAGCGTGAGGGCAACCGGTGCTACGCCGAGATCGCCGGCGCCGCAGTGGGTTCCGACGGCCGCTCGAACGGTCTCTACGCCCCGAACGGGCGCGCGCAACAACAGGTGATCCGCACAGCGTGGGCACGCGCCGGCTTGGATGTCCGCTCCGCCGGATACTTCGAATGTCACGGCACCGGAACACCGGTCGGCGATGCGGTGGAGATCGAGGCACTGGCCACCGTACTCGATGCGCCGGGCGGCGCGGTGAAACCGTATGTCGGATCGATCAAATCGAATATCGGCCATCTGGAGGCGGCGGCCGGGGTGACCGGGCTGGCGAAAGTGGCGCTGTGCCTGCACCACGGAACCATCGTGCCCACCATCAACTTTCAGCGCGAGAATCCGCTGCTGCGGTTGTCCGAACGCGGCCTCCGGGTGCCGGGTGAAGTGGTCGGCTGGCCCACGGACTCCGGCATGCCGCGATGCGCGGGCGTCAGTTCGTTCGGATTCGGCGGCACCAATGCGCATGTGGTCCTGCGGGAGGTGGAGCCGGGACCGGTGCGCGAGGCGCGGCCTCCGGTGCTCATCGGCCTCACCGGTCGCGACGAGGACGAACTGCGTGACACCGCGACCGTTCTGGCCGGCGGCGAGATGTCGCTGTCCACCCTCGCCGCAACCGGACGCGCACTGCCCCAACCGGTTCGGGCCGCGATCGTGGCGGACGAGCCCGACGATGCGGGCGACGCACTGCGCGCGGTCGCGAGCGGCTCCCGTTCGCCGGCCCTGCTCGGCGTCGGTGGGCGACGGCGCGGACGAGTGCTTTTCCTGTTCTCCGGACAAGGTGGTCAGCATGCGCACATGGGGCGCGAGCTGGCGGCCCGGTATCCCGAATACGCCCGGGCGGTAGCCGAAACGGCCGACGCCGTGGCGAATGCGGGCGGGCCGCGAGTGTGGACGCCCCGGCACGGCTTCGCCGACAGCGTCGGCGCCACCGAGACGGTGCAACCGGCGCTGTTCGTCTACCAGGTGGCGCTGGCCCGGTTGCTCGCGGCGTGGGGAATCGAGCCGGATGCGGTGGCCGGGCACAGCCTCGGCGAAATCGCGGCCGCGGTGATCGCGGGCGCCCTGTCCCTCGACGATGCCGCGCATCTGGTCACCGTGCGCTCACGGGCGCTGGGCCGGCTGGCCGGACAGGGCATGATGGCGCTGCTCGAGGCGACGCCGGATCAAGCGCGGCGGCTGGTCGAGCCCTTGCGCGCGGAGGTCGCGGTGGCGGCGGTGAACGGGCCCCGGGCGGTGGTGGTCTCCGGGACCACGCGATACATGGAGACATTGCTGCGGCGAGCGCGGCGGCGGCAGTACTACGTACGACCCGTGCCGGTGGATTTCGCCGCGCACAGTCCGCAGGTTCGCGCGCTCGCCGACGAATTCACCACCGCGCTGCGAGCGCCGGTGCCGCGGGCCCCCCGCGTGCCGGTGTTCTCGACGGCACGATCCGGCCGGGTGATCGATTCCGCCGCGATGGATACCGACTATTGGATCGACAACCTCTGTGGCACCGTCGATCTGGACGCGGCCGTCGAATCCGCCGTGGGCCGGGGCTACACCTCGATCGTGGAAATATCACCGCATCCGGTGCTGGCGCCGGCCGTGCGCGACTATCCCGAACTGGCCGACGCGGTCTTCTCGGCCGCGCATCGCGACGGCGAGGTCACCGCCCTGCTCCGCACGGTCGGCGCCATGTATCTGCGAGGGCGTGATGTCGATTGGTCGATCCAGGGCGCGACGGCCGGTCCTGCGGTCGAACGACGCTGGCGGCGAAGAACTTTCCCGTTGCTCACCCGGACCGCGACCGATCCCGGCCGCGAACGACTGGACGATCACGTGGTGAACGGTGTGCCGACCGTGCCCGCCGCGTATTGGATTCGGCGCCTGCTGGATTCGGTTCCCGGACCGATCCGGCTGGCCGACTTCGCGGTTCACGAACGCACGGACATCGCGGATCTCGCCGCGGTCGGCTACCGCAGCGGATCGGATCTGCGCGTACTGCTGGGGCCGGTGTCGCTGGCCTCGGCGCGGGCGGAGACCGCCGCCTCGCCCGCCGACATTCTCGGGTGGATGCGTACGGTGGACGACCATCGCATCTCCGCCACGACAGCGGACGAACTCGATATCGACGAGTTCTATACGTCCTTGCGCACCCGTGGACTCGACTACGGTCCGCGGTTCCGGACGCTAACCGCCGTGCGTGCTGGAAACTGCGGCGCCGTCGGAGCTTTCGATTCGATCCCGCTGACCACGGCCGCGCTCGACGGCTGCTTACAGCTGATCGCCGCCGCCGGCCGGGAAATCCTGCCCGCGGCCGGGCTCGCGGTACCGGTAGCCATCGGGTCGGTATGGCTTTCCGATGCGCCCCGTGTGCTGCTGACCGAGGCGCACGCGTTCGTGCGCGGGCACGAGCCGGGCGGGCTGCTGTGCGACGTCGTCGCGGTGGACCAGGACGATGCCCCGGCAGTGGCACTGATCGGCGTGCGGATAGCATTCGCGGACAGGGCTTCCGGCTCGCGGCAAGCGGCGAGAGATCCGTCCGGGCACACGGTCGTCTACCGGCCGCCCGGAAACGCCGACTTCGACGGCGACCGTCCCGACGCTGCCACCGATGACGGTCTGTACGCCCAGCCCCGGATGACTCGCGCGGCGGTACCGGACGATGCGCCGCGCGAACGCGCGAGTGCCGGTGTTGATTCCGGAGTCGCCACCGGATCGGGAATGAACCTGCTTCTCGAGCGCACCGCAGCGCGCGGACGAGCCGAGTACGACGCGACGGTCGCCACGGCACCGGAGTGGGCGAACTCCGTACTGCGCGAGGAACAGTGGATTGCTGTGCCGTTCTCCGCGGACGCCGCGCGGGCGGTGCACCCGACCGTCGAGCGGGCGTCGGTCGTCGGAGAATCGCGCCTCGCGAAGTCGATCGCCCGCGCGCTGGACCGCCACCTCCCCGCCGAGCGGATCGCCCGCGAGCCCGGCGAGTCGACGGCCTTGGCGGCAGCGGCACAAGGACGGGCGCCCACAGCCGTGGTGCTGGTCTGGGCGGAAACACTCTCGGAGCCTCGGCACGACGCGTTCGGCGCGGGAACCGACACGAGTCCGGTCGCCCCCGGACTCGAACGAGCCTTGCGGGTCCTGCAGCAGGTGATCGCCGCGGAAACGACGGCGAGCCTCACCGTGGTGCTGCGGGATCCGGCATCCGTCGAACACAATGCTGTCGCCGCGCTGGTCCGGACCCTGCAGCTGGAATCCGGCCGACCGGTGCGCCTGATCTGGTCCGACGAATCGGGCGCCGACATCGTGCGCGAGCTCGTGCTCGACTCGCGGGGGCCGGCGGAAGTGCGCGTGGAAGGTGCGCGGACGCTGATGCGGCGGTTCCGACGACTCGGCGGAGCAGGCTCCGGGGTCCCGATCTGCGCCGACGGCACCTACGTGGTCACCGGCGGGCTCGGCGCGCTGGGGGCCGCCGCGGTGCGGTGGCTGCTCGAGCAGGGAGCACGCGATGTGGTCGTCCTGACCCGGCGTCCGCGACCGCTGCCGCCGCTGCTCGACGGCGCCGAGGACCGCGTGGTGGTCGTGCGCTGTGATGTCGCCGATCGCGCGGACCTGGCCAACGCCCTCGACGACATCCGAGCGTGCGGATCGACGATCCGAGGTCTGGTGCATTCCGCCGGTGTGCTGCAGGACGCCGAATTCGACCGCGTGACAGGCGAATCCCTGGCCTTGCACTTCGAACCGAAAACGACCGCGGCCGCCTCGCTGCTCGAACTGACGGCGAGCGACCCGGTCGACTTCACCCTCCTGTTCTCCTCCGCCACCGGTCTGTTCGGGGCACCCGGACAAGCCGCGTACGCCGCCGCCAATGCGGCAGTGGATGCGCTCGCGCACGCCGCCACCGGCCGATCGGTGACCAGCATCGCCTGGGGCAGCTGGGACGCCGGGCTCGCCCGCTCCGCCGGAGGCGCCGCACATCTGCGAACCGCCGGCATCACCCCTTTCGATGCCGCTCGCGGCATGTCCGTGCTGTCCGCGATTCTCGGGCGCCCGCAGGCGGTGGTGCTCGCGCTGGACTACACGCCCACCGACGACTCGGGACCGGTCGCGGCCAGACTGCGCGAGGCGCTGGCTCCCGCGGGTTCGCTCGGGGCCGATTTGCCGGTTGGACGCTCGCCGGGCTCGGCAAACACCGCGGCCGACAGACGTCTGTCCCTAGTTGCCGACGCGGGCGAGGATGTACAGCGAATCGTGCGCGCCACGGTCGCGAACGTACTGTCGCGAGACGTCGAATTCGTCGATCCCGAAGCCGATTTCGCGACACTGAATCTGTCCTCGCTGCTGGCCATAGATCTGCGACGCCGTCTGGAGCACCGGCTGGGGATGCGGATCGCCACCGCCGAGCTGTTCGACAACCCCTCTGTCACGGCGTTGTCGGCCGCGTTGGCGCTTCGAATGCCGCGCCAGGAGCGACGATGATCAACCGCTTGGCGGCGACCGTCACGGACCGGGCAGCGAACACACCGGACGATCCGGCCTTCACCGCGCTGTCGTACCCGGGCGGTAGGCGTACGGAGACCACCGTCACGGTGTCCGAATTACACAGTGCGGCAGGCGCATTGGCCGAGCTGCTTCGCGAGCGGACATCGCCCGGTGATCGTGTCGCGATCCTGTGCGAGCACGGTCTCGACTATGTCGTCGCCTTTCTCGCCTGCCTCTACAGCGCCCGCACCGCGGTTCCGTTGTTTCCGATGTCGATGCGCCGCAATGCCGAACGGCTACGGACGATCCTCGTCGACGCCGAGCCGCGTCTGAGCCTCGTCTCGCCACGCTTGCCGACCGGCACGCCCGAATGTCCGGATGCCGACGCCATGCCGTACGGCGAACTCCTGACGGTGGATGTGCATGCCGGCACCGGCGACGTCCGAGTGGATCCGGCCGGCGCGCATCCCGCCTATCTCCAGTACACCTCCGGCTCCACCACTTCGCCTGCGGGAGTGTGCATCACCCACGCCAATCTCGCGGCGGCACTCGATCAGTTGCGTACGGCTCTGGCACCGGCCGACGACCGTCCGATGGTCACCTGGCTGCCGTTCTTCCACGATATGGGCCTGGTTTTCGCCCTGTCGCTGCCGCTGTATCTGGGCGTTCATGCGATCACGATGCCACCGGCCGACTTCGCCAAACGGCCGATCCGATGGTTGCGCGCGTGCAGCGACTATCGCGCCGCCGCGACCGCCAGCCCGAATTTCGGTCTGGCACTGGCCGTTTCGGGCACAACCGCGGCGGAGCGCGACAGTCTCGATCTGTCCTCGCTGGATCTGCTGCTCAACGGGGCCGAACCGATCCGCGCCACCGCTCTGGACGCCTTCACTCGCACCTTCGCCCCGTACGGATTCCGTCACCGGGCCCACACCGCGGGATACGGCCTGGCCGAGGCAACCCTTCCGGTGACCATCTCGCGCCCGGAGGCGGAACCGGTATGCGTCGACTTCGACCGCGTCGCCCTGAGCTCGGGCCGGGCGACCGTCGCGTCCGCGCGCCACGACGGTATCGCGCTGGTCGACTGCGGCCGTTCCGCCGGGCAAACCGTGCGCATCGTCGATCCCGTAACGCGCCTACCGTGCGACGACGGTGCCGTCGGTGAGATATGGGTGCGGGGTCCGAATGTCGGCGCGGGATATGCGGGGCTGCGCGAGCGGACCGCGGCCACCTTCGGCGCAGTGCTCCCTGGACAGTCCGGAGCGTGGCTGCGCACCGGAGATCTCGGTTTCCTCCACGACGGGGGGCTCTACATCGCGGGCCGCCTGCGCGACACGATCGTCATCGACGGCCGCAACCATTTCCCCGCCGATATCGAAGCCACCGCCGCCGACTCCGTGCCCGAACTGCGTCCCGGGCATATCGCGGCGTTCGGTGTCGATACCGGTGAACGCGAGGACCTCGTGGTCGTCGCCGAGTTGGTGAGCCCACCGGCCGAGGCGAGCGATATCGGCCGACGGGTCCGGGCCGCGGTGGCGACCGTGCACGGCATCGCACCGGCGGACGTGCTGTTGCTACCGCGCGGCGCCATTCCGAAGACCTCGAGCGGAAAGGTGCGCCGGGGCGAATGCCGAACCCGCTATTGGGCAGGGAAGTTCAGCGAGGAATTCGGCACCGACGCGGGCGCCCTCCGCGCGAACTCAGGTCGAATCCCGGCCGAGTAGCCGATCGGTTTCGCGGCGTTCGCGCTTGGTGGGGCGCCCGGCGCCGCGGTCGCGCTTGGGCATCGCGGCGACGATTTCCGGTGCGGGTGGCGGAGGGCTCTTGTCGATATAGCATTGCGTGGCGATCGAAGCGCCGACGCGTTTCACGACCGGTCGGACCACGACGACGATGCGTTCGGCCCCGGCATTGCGGACCCGCACCTCATCACCGGGCTTGATCTGATGAGCGGGTTTGACCGTCGTGCCGTTGACACGCACATGACCGCCGCGGCACGCGGTGGCTGCGGCGGATCGCGTTTTGAACAGCCGGACAGCCCAGATCCAGGAGTCGACCCGAGCTGTAGCTGGTTGTGCCTGTTCCAGTTTCGCTCCTCACAAGTCGGCCCGGCGGGTCACCGCCGGGCCGTGCTGTCGAGCGAAAACGACTAGGCGACGCGGCGTGCGGTGACGATCGAGTCGGGATCCAGATGCGCGTAGCTGACGGTCTCACCCGACTGCGGCGCCTGGAGAATCTTGCCATCCCCGGCGTACATGGACACGTGGCCGCCACCGTTCTGGATGACCAGGTCGCCCGGCTTCAGGTCCTGGAAGGCGACCGGCTTGCCGACATGCGACTGTTCGAAGCTGGTCCGCGGCAGTTGAATTCCGGCCTGCTTGTACGCCCACTGCACCAGACCGGAGCAGTCGAAGTTCGAAGGACCGGAGGCGCCCCACACGTAGTCGGCGCCGATCTTGCTGCGCGCAGCGTCGAGAGCGACGTCGCCGACGCCGTGCTGCTGCTGCGGCTGGCCGAACATGCTACCCATCGGGTTCTGCGCGGCGTTGGGGATGCTGGGCGCGATCGCCTGCGAGCTCAGCGCCTGCTGAACTCCCTTGATCTGATCCGCGTGATCGGCGAGCACCTGGTTCGCCTGGCTGACCTGCTGGTCGAAATCCGAACCCAGCGGAACGTCGAAGTTGCCGACGCCGGGAACGTTGATCGTGGCCGCCATGGCCGGAATCGCCGGAATCGCACCGGTTGTTGCCGCTACTGCGCCGCAGACCAGCGCACCCTTGACGGAATTCGGCAGCCGAGATTCCCGTTGCAGACTGTGTTTACCCACCGAGCTGAGTCTCCTGTTTCTTCCTTGCCCACGCGCCGACCGGGTTAGCTGACGGGTTCGGACCGGGAAGATCGGTCCTACCCCATCGACCTTGCGACCGAAGAGGATTCACCCCAGTAACCTGGGTCCCCGGTTCAGCGATCGAGCTGCCCACTCGACTGCTGATTAGGCGGTGACTCAGCGGGCCGCCCCTCTAATGAAGCGACATACTCCGCGAAGTCACGAAGAGATTACGACGGCTCGGTGTTGTTGTCCACCCCACACGACGGCGTGTCTGCCCGCGTGTCGCCAAAACGCCAGGACCACCCCCGATTACAGCCCGTCGAATCCATCTGCTATGGAGATCACGGCACGGTATCCACGGCTCTGCCCTCGTTATCGAAACGAGTCGCCGGGGCGTTACATCCGTGGCATTTCGTCGGCGGCATTACATCGGCGGCCGATTCACGCCTCACCGTGCGGACGGACCGCGCGCTCGAGTTCCGCGATGCGTCCTCGCGCGTCCGCCAGTTCTGTTTCCAGCCGGCCCAGGGCGATCACGAGCGGACCGACCGCCAGATCCGCCACCAGTTGCGGATCGTCGTACCCCTGCGCGATCGCGTGCAGGATGTTGTCGCGAATCTGCCGGGCGACGCTCGCTCCGGCGGGCACGTCCCAGGACCCGACGACCTCGGCCACCGTGGGGTTCGGCCGATCGCCGGACTGCTGATCTTCCGAATCGGTGGACATGACCCCTCCTGCGGACATTTCGGACCTCGATCAGCCACCAGCGTAGAGAGCCCCTCGCGCCCGGTCATCCCCGCACAGCGGCCGCCATTCGCTCGGATAGCGCAATCTAGGACATCCCCTATATATCCCGAGATTTCGGTGCGAACGCGCTACGGTGTCGGGGCATGGACCCCGTGCGGAATCCGTATGCCCCGGGCGCCGGCCAGCGCCCGCCCGAACTCGCCGGGCGCGACAAACAGCTCGACGCGTTCGACATCGTGCTCGAACGCATCTCGCGCGGGCGTCCCGAACGCAGTGTGATGCTCACCGGCCTACGCGGCGTGGGAAAGACCGTGCTGCTGAACCAACTTCGGTCCACGGCCCGCTCGCGCGGCTGGGGGACCGGCAAACTGGAGGCTCGCCCGGATCAGGAATTGCGGCGCCCGCTGGCATCGGCGCTGCATATGGCGGTGCGCCAGATCGCGGTCGCCCACCGCAATCCCGAGATGGTCGACGATTTCCTGGGCATCCTCAAGGCCTTCGCCCTGCGCGCGACCGCCGACAAGGGGATGCGGGAACGCTGGCAGCCCGGTATCGACGTCCCGGCCGTCACCGGGCGCGCGGACTCCGGTGACATCGAGATCGATCTGGTGGAGTTGCTGCTGGAGGCCGCCCAGCTCGCCCGAGATATCGGCGTAGGCATCGCCGTGTTCATCGACGAGATGCAGGATCTGGGACCGGCCGATATCTCCGCGATCTGCGGCGCCTGCCACGAATTGAGCCAGGAGACAGCGCCGTTGATCGTGGTGGGCGCGGGCCTGCCACATCTGCCGGCCGTCCTCTCGGCCTCCAAGAGCTATTCCGAGCGCCTTTTCGGCTACCACCGCATCGACCGACTCGATCGCGATTCCGCGGACCGCGCGCTGATCGCCCCCGCCGAGCGCGAGGCGGTGGAGTTCACCGAGGAGGCCCTGAAAGCCTTGTACGACAAGGCAGATGGGTACCCCTATTTCGTCCAGGCCTACGGTAAGGCCACGTGGGATGTGGCCGCCCGCAGCCCGATCGGCGCCGAGGATGTGGAACTGGCGGCCCCCGCGGCCGAGGAGGAGTTGGCGGTCGGGTTCTTCGGCTCCCGCTATGAACGGGCAACTCCGGCCGAGCGCGAGTACATGCGGGCGATGGCCGATCTGGCCGGCGACGACGGGCCGGTGCCGACCGCGGCGGTCGCCCAGGAGCTGGGCCGCAAACCCGCGTCGCTGTCTCCGGCCCGGGACGGACTCATCAAGAAGGGGCTGATCTACTCCGCCGAGCGGGGCACCATCGGCTTCACGGTGCCGCATTTCGGGCGGTACCTGCGCGGCGTGCAGTAATTCTTCGACCGCCGATTTCGCCGGAGGCCTACCGGCGGGTAACCAAGCCTTCTACACTCAAATGTGATCCTGATCACGTTTCGAGGGAGGGTCCCATGGCGACAGCCGCGAAAGTTCACGCCACCGAAGAGCAGGCCCGCGCACTGGTCGAGGAGTCGCGCGAAAGTACCTGGGCCAAACCGTCGTTCGCCAAGCAGATGTTCCTCGGCCGGTTCCGGCTCGACCTGATTCATCCGTATCCACAGCCGACTCCCGACGACGCGGCGCGGACCGAGGCCTACCTGGAACGGCTGCGGGCCTTCTGCGAGACGCTGGACGGGTCGGTCATCGAGGCCGAATCGAAGATCCCCGACGACTACGTTCGCGGCCTGGCCGAACTCGGCTGCTTCGGACTCAAGATCCCGCCGGAATACGGCGGGCAGGGCCTGTCGCAGGTCGGCTACAACCGGGCGCTGATGCTGGTCGGCTCGGTACACGCGAGCCTGGGCGTGCTGCTGTCGGCGCATCAGTCGATCGGCGTGCCGGAACCGCTGAAGTTGGCCGGCACCGAGGAACAGAAGCGCGAATTCCTGCCCCGATGCGCGCGGGGCGCGGTCAGCGCCTTCCTGCTGACCGAACCGGACGTCGGATCCGATCCCGCCCGGATGGCGAGTACCGCGACCCCGACCGCCGACGGCGAGGCCTACGAACTCGACGGAGTGAAGTTGTGGACGACCAACGGTGTGGTCGCCGAACTGCTGGTGGTGATGGCGCGGGTGCCGAAGGGGCCCGGACATCGCGGCGGGATATCCGCCTTCGTGGTGGAGGCCGACACCCCCGGCATCACCGTCGAGCGCCGCAACGCCTTCATGGGTCTGCACGGGATCGAGAACGGTGTGACCCGCATGCACAAGGTCCGGGTGCCGGCGCGCAATCTGATCGGTCGCGAGGGCGACGGCCTGAAGATCGCGCTGACCACACTCAATGCCGGACGGCTGGCGATTCCCGCGCTGTGCACCGCGGCGGCGAAGTGGTCGCTCAAGATCAGCCGCGGCTGGTCGGCGGCGCGCGTGCAGTGGGGCCGCCCGGTCGGTGAGCACGCGGCGGTCGCGTCGAAGATATCCTTCGTCGCCGCAACCGCTTTCGCGCTGGAGGCGGTGCTCGAGCTGTCCGGGACGATGTGCGACGAGGCGCGCAACGACATCCGCATCGAAGCCGCACTGGCCAAACTGTGGGCCTCCGAGATGAGCTGTCGCATCGCCGACGAGCTGGTGCAGATACGCGGCGGGCGCGGCTACGAGACCGCCGCCTCCCTGCGCAGCCGGGGTGAGCGGGCGGTGCCGGCCGAACAGCTGGTGCGCGATCTGCGAATCAATCGGATCTTCGAAGGCTCCAGCGAGATCATGCGGCTGCTGATCGCCCGGGAGATGGCCGATGCGCACATGGCCGCCGCGGGCGCACTCGTGGACCGTCATGCGGCGTTGAAGGACAAGGCCACCGCAGCGGTCGGGGCGAGTGGCTTCTACGCGAAGTGGTTCCCGCAGTTGGCGGTCGGCCGTGGCACCCTCCCTGCCGGATATACCGAATTCGGCCCGCTGGCAACACATCTGCGCTTCGTCGAGCGCATGTCGCGCAAGCAGGCGCGCGAACTGATGTACGCGATGGCGCGCTGGCAGGCGAAACTCGAATACCGGCAAGGGTTCCTGGGCCGCCTCGTGGATATCGGCGCGGAGCTGTTCGCCATGTCGGCGGCCTGTGTTCGGGCGCAGGCCATGCGCGCCGAGGACAGCCGGGACGCGGCCGCGGCGACGGAACTGGCCGATACCTTCTGCCGCCAGTCCCGGTTGCGGGTCGAGGCCGCCTTCGCCGCGCTCTGGGACAACACCGATGACGCCGACACCGCGCTGACTCGGCAGGTGCTCGAGGGCCGCTATGAATGGCTGGAATCGGGCGTGCTCGACCCGAGCGAGGGCACCGGCCCGTGGATCGCGGAATGGGAATTCGGGCCGTCCACCGAGCACAATCTGCTCACCCCGTTCCTGCCGTCCACGCGCGCGGCGGCCGACGCGTAGCGATCCATCGGGAAATCTAGGGCTGTCTAGCTTTAGCGATCGAGAGCCTTAGATTTCCCGATGAAACGCGCTCAGCCGAGATTACCGAAGAAGGTGCGCAGGTCCGCCGCATATGCCCGCGGTTGATCCATCGCGATGAAATGGTGCCCGGGCGGATTACCCTCGGGCCAGTGCACGATCTTCGCGGTGCGCGCGGCGAGCCGCCGGATACCCGGCGCACCGCTGTACACCCCGGTCGGGACCTGCGCCGAACCGGTGGGCCAGGCGAAGCCGGTGCTGTCGTAATACGACCACGCGGAGGTGCCGAAACTCTGAGTGAACCAGTAGATGCTCACGGTGGTCAGCAGCGCATCGCGGTCGATCGCCGCCTCGAGCGAGCCGGCGGCGCTGAAGTCGGTGTACTTCTGCACCATCCAGGCCAGTGCGGCGGCGGGTGAATCGTTCCATCCGATCGAGAAGGTCTGCGGCGCCGCACGCAGCAGGCCGTGATGGTCCACGCCGTTGACCCAGTCCGCCGCCATCATCGCCTCGTAACCGGCCCGTTCCGCGTCGGTCAGGATCGGGAGATCGGCCTCGGTGGGAAAGCCCGGACCGGCGGTGATGTAGAGCCCGGCCACCCGGTCCGGCGCCGCCTCGGCCATCGCGGTGCCCACGTAGGTGCCGAGATCTCCGCCCTGGACGCCGTACCGCTCGTAGCCGAGCCGGCGCATCAGCTCCACCCACATCCGTCCGACGCGCTCGGTGCTCCACCCGGTTTCGGCAGGCGCCGCCGAGAATCCGTATCCCGGCACCGACGGTACGACCACATGGAAGGCCCGCGCGGGATCGCCACCGTGCGCCCGGGGATCGACGAGAAGATCGACGAGATCGGCGAATTCGGTGAAGGTGTTGGGCCAGCCGTGGTTGAAGACCAGGGGCAGCGCCTCGGGTTCGGGCGAGCGCACATGCAGGAAATGCACATCGAGACCGTCGATCTCGGTGCGGTATTGCGGGAACCGATTGAGCCGGGATTCCGCTGCCCGCCAGTCGTATTCGGTGCGCCAGTACTCGGCCAGCTCGCGGAGCCGAGCCACCGGGACACCCCGGCTGCCGTCCGCGCCGGGCAATTGCGGCGCCCACCGTGTCCGGGCGAGGCGTTCGTGCAGATCATCGACGTCGGACTGCGGAATATCGATGCGGAAGCTGCGGATCTCTGCGCTCATGAACGCCACGCTATGGGCGATATAGGCCAGATTCCGCCCTAGTACGGCGGGAAGGTCTCGATGCCTTTCTACGCCTGTCTACAGAAGTCGGTAGATACGCGAAGATTCTCCCGATCACCGCCCCGCCGGTTCGTCGGCGTCCCAGCGGCAGCAATTGTGCAACTTCTGCATAACACCAGGTTAGAGCGGTTAACGCGACGGCAATCAATGACGACATCCGGGCAGGAACGGACTCTGCAGGAGGACGTCATGTCCACGACGATCGCCACCCGCGTCACCGTCTGCGCCGACGACGGCACCCCGCTGGCCGCCTGGACCTTCGGCCCGGCCACGGCCTCGGTGACGGTGGTCTTCGTCCACGGTCACTGCCTGCGGACCGAATCCTGGTGGTTCCTGCGGGATGAACTGCTGCGGCAATGGGGCTCGGACACCCGGATGGTGTTCTACGACCACCGCGGTCACGGCGATTCCGCCGGCGCCGATCCCGCGACCTACACCATCGATCAGCTGGGCCACGATCTCGACGCGGTCCTGCGCGCGGTCGCGCCGACCGGTCCGGTGGTGCTGGTCGGCCATTCCATGGGTGCGATGGTGGTCCTGGCCTACGCTCGCCTGTTCCCGGCCACGATCGGCACCCGCGTGGTCGGCGTCGGGCTGATCGCCGGAGCGGCCGCCGGTATCACCGCGGTGGGGCTGGGCCGATTGCTCAACCGGCACACCGTGACGTCACTGCGGGTCGCGGTACAGCGGGCGCCGCGGGCGCTACAGGTCTCGAAGCGATTGGGGCGCCGCGTTTTCGAGCCGATGGTGCGCGAAGCGAGTTTCGGCTCGCGGCGGGTGAATCCACGCATGGCCGCTCTCGCCACCGCGATGCTCAACGACACCCCACTGCCCACCATGGCCTACTTCCTCGATTCGCTCATCCGCTTCGACGAGACGCCGACGCTGCGACTG
Source organism: Nocardia sp. AB354 (assembly GCF_049538315.1). Lineage (NCBI taxonomy): Bacteria > Bacillati > Actinomycetota > Actinomycetes > Mycobacteriales > Nocardiaceae > Nocardia > Nocardia sp. AB354. Next base: position 280,551 of record NZ_JBMVFU010000004.1, read on the forward strand.
CTGTCCGATCTTCCGGCCCTGGTCCTCGGTGGATCGGCCGACATCATGATTCCGTTCGCGCATTCGGTGGTACTCGCCGCGCAACTCGGCCGTTCGGAACTGGTGCGGCTCGACGGCGCCGGGCACAGCGTGATCCTGGAACGCGCGGAGGAAGTGGCCGTGGCCGTCGCGGCACTCGTGGACCGCGCGCTCGGGACGTCGGCCGGGACCTCCGAGAGCCGTCCGGCCGTCACGGCCGTACTTCCGGTTCTCGCACCTCTCGGCGAGGTGGAGCCGCCCTCGGTGACGGTGACCCTGCCGGCCGCCGGATGAGACTCGGATCCAGCGCAGGTGACGAGATCTTTTTCCATGGGCGACGAGCCAGAACGCAAATGATCACGTAATGTGTTGTAGATCACGATGTGCGGTCCGTCACAGGTTTGATCTTGCCCTCGGGCGAGATCCGAGCCGGTGATCGGCCCGGAAGCACCAGGAGGTTTCGATGACACGCAGTGAGATCGCTGAACTGCGCTTCGCAGTCGGACAGCTCCGGCAATGCGTCGGCGCGTTGCGCACCCATTACGGAGATGCCAATTCGGTCCGCCGGCTGGAGAACGATCTCGAACGACTCACCATCGATGCCGAGGAGTTCGAACACACCCCACCACCCGAGGTGGACAGCCGCCGCCAGCAGGAGGTCATCTACGTGCCGGACAGCAAGTCCGACGAGGCGGCATGGATGGGCGCGCAGGACGAAGGCCTCGGCTTCCATTCGCGGCCGCGAACCAAGTAACCGAACATTCACCAGCAGCACGGGCCGTCGCGGCGGCTGTCCATTCCGCCGTGACGGCGCTGCGGCCCGTCGGTTCCCACCCCACCGTATTCGCGAAGAAGGTCTGAAGTAGCTCGTCATTCACTCGTTGCACCGCCGCCGTCGCGCGCCCAGAAAATGTGGCGCAAATCATAGGACGGGGCGGCGATAGATCTTGCCTGGACCGGCCTCGAGTCATAGCCCGGTTGTCGTATGGTGCTCAGCATCACATTCGACGCCGGAGGTAACGATGACGTTCCACGGGGTAGACCAGCGAGGCAGCTTGCAGTGAGCGCAGCACCGACACGCGCCCCCGAGGCGGGCACGGGAGTTTTCAGCAAAGGCCGGGCGGCCATTTCCACACGCACTCTGCGTACCGACCGATGGTGGGTCCCCCCACTGCTCACGGTGCTCGGACTGGCCGCATTCATCATCTACGCAACCGTGAGAGCCTTTGTGCGATCGGCATATTGGGTCTCCGACTACCACTATCTGACGCCGTTCTACTCGCCGTGCGTGAGTACCTCGTGCGTCGAAGGTTCGAGCCACTTCGGGCACTGGGTCGGCGACCTGCCGATGTGGATTCCGCTCGGTTTCCTGGTGCTGCCGTTCCTTCTGCTGTTCCGGTTGACCTGCTACTACTACCGCAAGGCCTACTACCGCGCGGTGTGGTTCTCGCCGCCGGCCTGCGCGGTCGCCGAACCGCACGGTAAATACACCGGTGAGACGCGGCTTCCGCTGATCATCCAGAACGTGCACCGCTACTTCTTCTATGTCGCGGTCGTCGTGTCGGTGGTCAACACCTACGACGCGGTCATGGCGTTCCACGGCAAGGACGGCGGCTTCGGCTTCGGCCTGGGCAACATCGTCCTGGTGGTGAACGTCGTTCTGCTGTGGGCATATACGATCTCGTGCCACTCCTGCCGGCATATCACCGGCGGCCGTCTCAAACACTTCTCCGCCCATCCGGTGCGCTACTGGATGTGGACGCAGGTGTCGAAGTTGAACACACGGCACATGCAGCTGGCGTGGACCACGCTGGCCACCCTGGCGATCACCGACTTCTACCTCATGCTGGTCGCCAGCGGGACCATCTCCGATCTGCGTTTCGTCGGCTGATTCCGGTGACAGATAACGCCATAGAGCCCAATTCCTCAGTGTCCCAGGAGTATTCGTTTCATGCCTGAAGTCGAACGGCACAAGTACGACGTCGTCGTGATCGGTGCCGGTGGCGCCGGCCTGCGTGCGGTGATCGAGGCGCGCGAACACGGTCTGTCGGTGGCGGTGGTGTGTAAATCGTTGTTCGGCAAGGCCCATACGGTCATGGCCGAAGGCGGTTGCGCCGCCTCGATGGGCAATGCCAACGAGAAGGACAACTGGCAGACGCATTTCCGCGACACCATGCGCGGCGGAAAATTCCTCAACAACTGGCGCATGGCCGAACTACACGCTCAGGAAGCGCCCGACCGGGTGTGGGAGCTGGAGACCTACGGTGCGCTGTTCGACCGGACGCCCGACGGGCGGATCAGTCAGCGCAACTTCGGCGGGCACACCTATCCCCGCCTCGCCCACGTCGGCGACCGCACCGGCCTCGAGATCATCCGCACCATGCAGCAGAAGATCGTCTCGCTGCAGCAGGAGGACTATGCCGCGACCGGCGACTACGAGGCTCGGATCAAGGTTTTCGCCGAATGCACGATCACCGATCTGCTGAAGGACGGCGATGCCATCTCCGGTGCCTTCGGGTACTGGCGGGAGTCGGGGCGGTTCGTCCTGTTCGAGACTCCCGCGGTCGTCCTGGCCACCGGCGGGGTGGGCAAGTCCTACAAGGTCACCTCGAATTCGTGGGAGTACACCGGCGACGGCCACGCGCTCGCACTGCGCGCCGGCGCCTCGCTGATCAATATGGAATTCCTGCAGTTCCATCCGACCGGCATGGTCTGGCCGCCGAGTGTGAAGGGCATTCTGGTCACCGAGGGTGTGCGCGGTGACGGTGGCGTGCTCAAGAACACCGAGGGCAAGCGCTTCATGTTCGAGTACATCCCGGCGGTGTTCAAGGGGCAGTACGCCGAGACCGAGGACGAAGCCGATCAGTGGTTGCGCGACAACGATTCCGCGCGCCGCACCCCGGACCTGCTGCCCCGGGACGAGGTGGCTCGCGCGATCAACGAAGAGGTCAAGGCCGGGCGCGGCACCCAGCACGGCGGGGTGTACCTCGACATCGCCTCCAGACTGCCGGCCGCGGAGATCATGCGGCGGCTGCCGTCGATGCATCACCAGTTCAAGGAGCTGGCCGATGTCGACATCACGAAGGAGCCGATGGAGGTCGGGCCGACCTGCCACTACGTGATGGGCGGAATCGAGGTCGATCCCGATACCGGCGCGGCCACCGTGCCCGGATTGTTCGCAGCCGGAGAATGTTCGGGCGGTATGCACGGATCCAACCGCCTCGGCGGCAACTCGCTGTCGGACCTGCTGGTCTTCGGTCGACGCGCCGGCTTGGGCGCGGCCAGCTATGTCGAACAGCTGGCACAGCGGCCGGCGGTCGCCGACGCCGATATCGACGCGGCCGCGAAATCCGCACTGGCGCCCTTCGATCCGCCGACCACGGGGACCGGAGAAAATCCGTACACCCTGCACACCGATCTGCAGCAGACGATGAACGACCTGGTCGGCATCATCCGCAAGGAGCACGAGCTGGAACAGGCCATCGTGCGCCTGGGTGAATTGCGGGAGCGCTACGACGGCGTGACCGTCGAGGGCCACCGGCAGTTCAATCCCGGCTGGCATCTCGCACTCGATCTGCGAAACATGTTGCTGGTCAGCGAATGTGTCGCGCAGGCCGCGCTGCTGCGCACCGAGAGCCGGGGTGGTCACACCCGCGACGACCATCCGCAGATGGATCCGCAGTGGCGCAATCGGCTGCTGGTGTGCCGGACCGATCCGGACGGTGTCGGCCAGACCGTGCCGCCGGTGGTGGTCACCTCGGAGGATCAGAAGCCGATGCGACCGGACCTGCTCGCCCTGTTCGAGTTGAGCGAGCTGGAGAAGTATTACACCCCGGCGGAGACCGCCGCTCATCCCGCGGCCGCCGAATCATCCGCGAAAGGGGATGAGTAGCAATGGGTTACGATGCCCACTTCCGCGTATGGCGCGGTGACGACGACAAGGGCGAACTGCAGGACTACACCGTCGAGGTGAACGAGGGCGAGGTCGTCCTCGACATCATTCATCGGTTGCAGGCCACCCAGGCCCCGGATCTGGCGGTGCGCTGGAACTGCAAGGCCGGCAAGTGTGGTTCCTGTTCGGCGGAGGTGAACGGCCGTCCGCGTCTGATGTGTATGACCCGAATGTCGACCTTCGCCGCCGACGAGGTGGTGACGGTGACCCCGTTGCGCACCTTCCCGGTAATTCGCGATCTGGTGACCGATGTGTCGTTCAACTATCAGAAGGCCAGGGAAATACCGTCTTTCACTCCGCCGGCCGATCTGAAGCCGGGCGACTACCGCATGCAGCAGCGGGATGTGGAACGCTCGCAGGAGTTCCGCAAGTGCATCGAATGCTTCCTGTGCCAGAACGTTTGTCACGTCGTGCGCGACCACGAGGACAACAAGAACGCCTTCGCCGGACCGCGCTATCTGATGCGGGTGGCCGAGTTGGAGATGCATCCGCTGGATGTGGCGGACCGGCGCGAGATGGCGCAGGAGGAGTTCGGACTCGGCTTCTGCAACATCACCAAGTGCTGCACGGAGGTGTGCCCGGAGCACATCAAGATCACCGACAACGCCCTCATCCCGATGAAGGAAAGGGTTGTGGATCGCAAATACGATCCGATCGTCTGGCTGGGTAACAAATTGTTCCGGCGATAAATCTACGGCGGAATCGGAGAAGAATTTCTTCGCTTCCGATTCCGCCGTTTCTCACTTTGTTCGAATAACGGTAACCACGTAGCCGGTCGGTTCGCCGACCGGCTACAGCATTGTCACCACACCGATCGCGACTACCGCAACCAGCGCTCCTACCAGCAGTGACGAGAGCATGGCACCGGTCAGTACGTACACCCCGACAGCCGATACCACGAACAACATTCCGACGATAAGGTGTTCTACCCAGTCACCCGGAAGCAGTTTGCGGTACCGAGGTGAGGTATTTCTCAGCCCGCGATCCATGTAGTTCTGATTACCCGAACGGGCCCGGGGTAAACATAGATTCGTTGCGAAACGGGTGTGGTTTCGTGATCTGCCGGCAAATATTCGGGGCGCGCATACCGGGCGGCGGCGCGGCGGCATGCCCGGAGTGTTCGCAGGTGGCGACGCTCGGACGGATGCGAAAAGTCCTTTTCTCCCAAGCTGATTCGGTGCTGGCGGTTCGCTGAGAATCGGACGGGATCGGCGATTCTGCCCCGCGCAGCGACGATCTGATGGATGCTGAGAGTGTGCTCGCAGCGGGGCCCCGGAGTCGGCTCGCCGAGCACAGTCGGGTATCGCATGCAGGAACGAGGAGTCATGGCTGTTCATGTCATCGGGTCGTCGTTGATGACCAGCGAACTTTCGTCCGCTTCGACCGGCCGCGCCGCGACCGGACCACAGGATCCACCAGCTCCACCGCGCCGCCGGTTCGCGGCGGGGGTGTCCGAATGCAACTGACGAATCTGCACCTGCCGGTCGCCGGACTGCTGCGCTGCGGCGCCGATCCGGGCATCATGACCGTCGAACAAGCCCACGCCGCAATGCAACTGCACCTCGACTGCACCGTCGATACGTGCGTGGTCAGGCGGCGGGCGCGGGCGGTGCTGGTCGAACAGGGCCGCTGCGTCCTCGACGATCGGGCCATCCCGTGACCGCGTTCGCCGGGGGAGGCGCCCGGCATGCCGCCCACCGGCACGCACGGCACCGGGTCGACGGCGGCCACCGCGCGGCGGTCTATCTCCCGGACACCCGGCCGCTACCCGTGGGCGGTGGCGCCCACCGCCCACGCCATGCCCGCCGCAGCGGACCGGATCTGTACGACCGCATCGTTCTCGCGATTGCCGGTTGGCTGCTGGCGATCCGGATCGCATTCGTCGGGGAGCACGTGATCGACGAGGTCTAGTGGCGCGCGCCGGACGCTCGGGGATGACGTCCGGCGGCTGCGCGCGCGCCGGACGCCCGCCCTGAAGAGACGGGGGTTGCGGGTCGCGCCGATCCACCTATTCTTCTTCGGTAACGGGCGGGGTCCGCGTGTCCAGGTTCCTGCACGACCGAGAGGAACCACATGGCCCGCAACCAGTACGCGGAGGAACGCTGGCCCGAGGTCCCCGAGGAGGAGTACTGGGCCGACGAGCCCGTCGCCGCGGACGATCGCTGGGAACCGCCGCCGTCGCGCCGGGCCGCCAATCCCCGGGTCGCCGAACCGCCCGACGAACGGTGGGAAACCACGACGAACCGGCGGCGGCCGGCGCCCGACGCCGAGGAGGACCGATGGGACGGCGCACCCAACCGCCGCCGCACCGGACGGCTGCGGGTGGAGGTGCCGCCGATCGTCAATCCGTACGCGATCGTCGCGCTGGTGGCCGCGCTGCTCGGATTGTTCCCGGTGGCCATCGTATTCGGCCTGATCGCCTTCAGCCATCCGCGCGGACGGGTGATGGCGATGTCGGCCCTGCTCCTGGGACTGGCCGAGGTGCTGATTCTCGCTGCGGCGCTGGTGCTTTCGGGTGTCACCCTGCCGCACACCACGCTGGGCGCGGTTCCGGCCGCCCTCAGCACCGAGACCGTCACCTCGAACACCGCCGCGACCCGGACTGCGGTACCGGCGACGGTGGTGACACCGCCGCCGACCGCGCCGGCCACGACCACGACCGCTCCCGCCGGGCCCGTCTCGGCGGCCAAGGGCGAGGTGTGCACGCAGGCGCAGGCCGGATTGATCGGGTCCGCGACCGACGGCAGCACGCTGCTCTGCCTGCACGGCAGCAGCGGCTACCGCTGGACCGGGCCGTATTCGGTGTCGACCGCCGTGTACGAGGGCGGGGCGAAATGCGATCCCAATCTGGACAAGACGGCCCGCACCCCGGACGGGCACGCGCTGGTCTGCGAAGGACAGGGGCGCAGCAGCATCTGGTCGCTGTGGGTGGAATAGCGGCTGCCGCCGCGGTGGGTGGAATAGCGGCTGCCGCCGCGGTGGGTGAAATGCGGCTGCCGCCGCGGTGGGTGGAACAGCGGCGCGTACCGTTCCTTCCCAGCGAATGTTCCGAGAGGTACAGGAGGACCGCCAATGGCTGAACGCGTTGCCGTCGTCACCGGCGCGGCACGAGGCATCGGTGCCGCGATCGCGACCCGGCTGGCTCAGGACGGACTGCAGGTAGGCGTACTCGACCTGGACGCGGCGCACTGCGCCGACACCGTCCGGGCGATCACCGACGCCGGCGGCCGGGCCGTCGCGCTGGGCGCCGATGTCTCGAACGAGGATTCCGTCGCCGCCGCGGTGACGAAGCTGGCCGACGAGCTCGGACCGCCGACCGTCCTGGTCAACAACGCCGGCATCCTGCGCGACAACCTGCTGTTCAAGATGAGCGTCGACGACTGGGACGCGGTGATGAACGTGCACCTGCGCGGCGCGTTCCTCATGAGCCGCGCGGTGCAGAAGTACATGGTCGACGCCAAATGGGGTCGCATCGTGAACATGTCGAGCAGTTCGGCGCAGGGCAACCGCGGCCAGGTCAACTACTCCGCGGCCAAGGCCGGCCTGCAGGGCTTCACCAAGACCCTCGCGCTGGAACTCGGCAAATTCGGCGTCACGGCCAATGCCATCGCCCCGGGATTCATCGTCACGGATATGACCGCCGCGACCGCCGAGCGGGTGGGCGTGCCGTTCGAGGACTTCCAGAAGGCCGCCGCCGCACAGATTCCGGTGCAGCGCGTGGGCCGGCCGGAGGACATCGCGCATACCGCGTCGTTCCTGGTCAGCGAGGGAGCCGGCTTCGTCTCCGGGCAGGTCGTCTACGTCGCCGGCGGTCCGCTGGACTGAGCGAGCCCGGCGCCGCGGCGCTGCGGCGACGCCGCTACCGGGTGACCGGTAGCGTCATCTGCTGTGAACCGACGAGCGGTTCGTCGTGCCGTGACGAGTTGGATACTGCTGGCGCCGAGCCTGTTCGGGATCGGGATTTTCCTGATCCTGCCGATCGTGCTGGTGGGCTGGCTCAGCCTGCACAGCTGGAATCTGCTCGGGCCCATGGAATTCGTGGGCCTGCGCAATTGGCGCTCGGTGCTGTCCGATGACGCATTCGGCCATGCCCTCCTGGTGACGGCCGCGCTCACCCTGCTCGTGGTGCCGCTGCAGACCGTCCTCGGATTCGCGGTGGCCGCGCTGCTGGTGCGCCGCCGTGCCGGTGGCGCGTTCCGGGTGCTGTTCGCGCTGCCCTGGATGTGCGCGCCGGTGGCGGTGGGCGTGATCTGGCGCTGGCTGTTCGCACCCACCGACGGCGCTCTCAACGCACTGCTGGGCCGGCGGATCGAATGGCTGGCGGATCCGGCGCTGGCCCTGCCTTCGGTTGCGGCGGTGAGCATCTGGTCGAACTTCGGCTATGTGGCCCTGTTCTTCGTCGCGGGGCTGCGGGCGATACCTCCGGAGATCCACGAGGCGGGGGCGCTGGACGGGGCCACCGGCTGGCGGCGGATTCGCTGGCTGACACTGCCGCTGCTGCGCCCCACTCTGTTCTTCGTCCTGGTAACCGGGACCATCACCGCGTTCCAGACCTTCGACACCGTGTATGCCCTGACCAAGGGCGGTCCGGGCGATCGCACGAATGTGGTGGCGATGCAGATTTTTTCGGAAGCGTTCGACGCCGCGCGGCCTGGACGGGCCGCGGTCATGGCGATCGTGGTCTTCGGGATCATGCTGGCGATCACCGTGCTCCAGCATCGCTACTTCCGCACCAGGACCGGCTATGAATTCTGATGCCCGGCGTCGCCGTTCGGCGGGTGCGCGATCGGCCCTCGCCTACCTGCTGCTGCTGGCGGGCGCGGTGTGCACGGTGGCGCCGCTGGCGCTGGGCGCGTTCACGGCCGTGAAGACGCCGGGGCAGTTCGCGTCGGAATCTCCGCTCGCACTGCCGGATCCGATGACCTGGGACAACTTCCGCGCGGCGTTCGACCAGGGGTTCGGCCGCGCGGTGCTGGTGACGGCGTTGATGACCGCGTTCATCACCATCGGGCAGCTGGTCACCTCCATCGCCGCCGCATATGCGTTCGGCTGCACCGAGTTCCGCGGTCGCGACCTGCTGTTCTGGATCTACCTGGCGACGATGATGGTGCCGCCGATCGTCACCTTGATTCCGCTGTATCTGATGTTCGCGCATCTGGGTTGGCTGAACACGTTCTGGGCACTGGTGCTGCCGTTCGTATTCGGCTCGCCGTATGCGATCTTCCTGCTGCGCCAGTATTTCCGGGCCATTCCGCGCGAGTTGATGGGCGCGGCGCGGCTGGACGGCGCGAACACCCTCGACGTGATCGTGCATGTCGTGGTGCCGACGAGCCGTCCCATTCTGGCGACGCTCGCGGTGATCACCGTGGTGACGCAGTGGAACAGCTTCCTGTGGCCACTGGTCGCCGGCTCGGGCCGCTGGCAGGTGCTCACGGTGGCCACCGCCGATCTGCAGACCCACTACAACGAGCAGTGGACGCTGGTCATGGCGGCGACGACCCTGGCGATCGTGCCGCTGCTGGTGCTCTTCGTGATCTTCCAGCGGCAGGTGCTGCGGTCCATCGCGTGGACGGCCCTGAAATGAGAGCCGTGAAGACCTCGACGCTGAGCGTGCTGGCCGTCGCACTCGGCGTGGTGCTGCTGGTGACCGCGGCGCTGTGGCTGGGCCACGACAGTACGGGCGGATCGGGTCGCACGGTGATCCGGCTGCGGATCTGGGATGCGAGTTTCGTACCCGCCTATCGCGCCGCACTGGACGAATTCCAGCGCGCCGAACCGGATGTCGAGGTGCGGATCACGGTGGTGCCGTGGGCGTCCTATCAGCAGAAGTTGCGTCTCGACGTGGCGGGCGCAACGGTGGACGACCTGTTCTGGACGAATCTGTACACCGATTACGCCGATGCCGGCCGACTTGCCGATATCGGCGCGATGCTGGGCCCCGAGGCGGTGCGGCAATGGGATCCGGGTGCGGTGGAGCAGTACACACGTAACGGAAAGCTCTGGGCGATACCGCAATTCGTGGACGGCGGTACGGCGGTCTACTACAACCGCGATCTGCTGAGCGCGGCCGGAGTCGACCCCGCGGAATTGGCACGCGCGACCTGGAATCCCCACGGGCCGGATACCTTCGAACCGCTTGTGCGCCGGATCGCCGCGGCGGCGACCTGGGCTTACAACGCCGCCAACGATTTCCAGTCGCTCTCGCTGCCGTATCTGGGATCGGCGGGCGGGCAGTTCCAGGATGAGGATCGGTACGTCTTCGACAGTCCACAGGGTGTGGATGCCTTCGGGTATCTCGTGGGGCTGGTGCGGGCGGGGCTCACCCCTCCGGCGGCGGATACCCGCAGCGGCAGTGATTTCGCGAAAAACGCCTTCCTGCAGGGCAAGCTGGCGTTGTTCCAATCGGGAAGTTTCAATCTGGCGCAGATCGCGCAGCAGGCTCGCTTCGGCTGGGGGATCGCGATGATTCCGGCCGGGCCCGCAGGCCGGGTGAGTACCGACAACGCGATCGGCATCGCCGCCGATGCCCGCACCGCCCACCCCGATGCGGTGCGGCGGGTGCTGGCCTGGCTCGGTAGCCCCGCCGGCAACCGGTATCTGGCCGCCGGTGGGCAGACCATTCCGGCCGTGATGGCCGATCAGCGGCTGTATCGGGAGTATTGGGCGGACCGGGGCATCGACGTGTCGCCGTTCTTCGATGTGCTGCGCGGGCCGCGGATCGCTTCGGGTGGCGGACCGGGTTTCGTGGCCGCACTGCAGGCGGTCGACCCGATCTTCGACGAGATGTTCCTCGGCCGCATTCCGGTACCCGAGGCGTTGCGTCGCGCCCAGACCGCCGCACAGGCCACGGCGCAGCGCTGATCCGCTCAGATCCGGCTGTGGTCGACCAGGGGAGTCCGCGGGCCGAACGCCGGCTTGCGCGCCTGCCCCGAAATCTCGAGCAGCCGGATCGCCCGATAGCGGTGCGGGCGTAGCGGTTCCAGGTAGTCGACCATGCCCTCGTCGTCGAGCGGGCGGCCCAGCAGCGTCCAGCCGACGATCGCGGCCAGATGGAAATCACCGACCGACAGCGCATCGGCGTCACCCAGGGCTCGCTGCGCGATCTCCGCGGCCGTCCACACTCCGATCCCCGGCACGGTGCACAGCCGCTCGGCAGCCCGCTGCGGCGTCATCGTCGCGGCGGCTTCCAGCTTCTCGGCCATCCGGGCGGCGGTGACGATCGTGCGCGAACGCTGCGGATCGACGTTGGCGCGGTGATAGACCCAGGAGGGGATGTAGCGCCAAGTCTGCGCCGACGGCGGCACCCGCATCGGCGCGGGCGTGGGTCCGGGCGCCGGTTCGCCGTACTGCCACACCAGCTTTCGATACGAGCCGCGAGCGGTGACGGTGTGCACCCGCTGCTCGAGCACGGCCGGCACCAAGGCCTCGAAGACGAGTCCGGTGCGGAGCATGTGCAGGCCGGGATGACGCCGGTGCGCCTCGGCGATGCGGGGATGTTCGGGGGCGAAGTCGTCGAGCTCCTCGTCGACGCACAGCATGCGGGGCAGGTGCTCGAGAAATTCCGCCGCACCCGGACCCCAGGCCCGTGCCGCCACGACATTCGATTCGGACTGGACGAGGCGATAGGTCACCGGGCCGCTGGCCATGCGCGACGCTCGCCAGTGGGCGCCGTCGGGAGTGACGCGGTGGCACGGGTCGCCCTGACCCCGGCGCAGCGGGGCGAGAGTATGTGCGAGGGCTATCGGCCGCGATGTGGTGACGGTGCGGGCCGCCCCGTCGCTCTCGGCGCGAGCGGAGTCGTGAGTCGTGCGGGAGGGACTGTGCCGGGCGGCGATCACCCCGGATCGGGGAGAGTCGATCATCGGCCTGCTTCGTCCTCGCACCGACTCATTGTGCGCCGTGCCCGAGGCCGACCGGGCGGGACCCGCGGGGTCGGGGCCGAACCGGCCGCCGGGCAGCCGCGTCTCGAGGAAACTCCCAGGTATTCCTATGGCGCGGGTCACGGCTTCGGGCAAGCATGTAACGATATGATTAAGCGCGCCGATTTCGCCGAAGAATGGTTCAACAGCAATCATTCGGCAATGCCACAACGGAGGTGTCCATGCTTACCAACATTCTGAATTGGCTGCTCAGCGCGTGGGGCGGAGTATCCGCCGGTAGCTCGGGCTACCAGATCCCTCCGGGCACCCTGCCGTTCGGTAGCTGATCCCGGCACCGCCCTCGCCCGCCGCCACTCGGCGCGGCGGGCGTGCGCGGTGAATCACCGGCGCGACCTCCCGCCATCTGAATCATCGATCAGTCAGATATTGCGCGAGGTGACGGCCCCGGCGCCCGGCCAGGTGATCGGCCTGGGTGCGGCACGAGAATCCGTCCGCCAGGAAGGGTGTCTCCGGATCGGCCGCATGTAATGCCGGGAGTAACCCGCCCTCCGCTACCGCGACCGAAATCTCGTAATGTCCGGATTGCATTCCGAAGTTCCCGGCAAGTCCACAGCATCCACTGATTTCGGTGATCTCAGCCCCCATTCGCCGCAATAGCCGCCGATCGGCGTCGAACCCTGTCACGGCATGCTGATGACAATGCGGCTGCAGCACCACCGGCTCGCCCGATCGGTCCGGTGGCTGCCAATCCGGTTGCTCCGTCAGGAATTCGGCGAGGGTGCGCACGGCCCGGGCGGTACTCGCCGCGCGCGGATCGTCGGGTAGCAACTGCGGGAGATCCGCTCGCAGCGCCGCCGTGCACGAAGGCTCCAGGCCGATCACCTGGCCGCCCTGTCGAACGTGGTCGTCGAGTGCGTCCAGGGCGGCTCGCAATCGCTGTCGCGCCCCGTCGAGCTGGCCGGTGCTGATCCAGGTGAGGCCACAGCACACCCGGCGCTCCGGGATACGGACCCGGTATCCGGCCGATTCCACGAGTTCCACTGCGGCCCAGCCGATTTCCGGGGCAAAGGCATCGGTGAAGCTGTCGATCCACAGCATCGCCACCGGGCCGTCCGGATGCCGGTCGCTTCCGCGGTCCGCCCACCGGCTGCGGAACGAGCGCGGCGCCAGTCGCGGCGCGGGACGCCGCGGATCCATTCCGGCCACGCGCATACCCGCCCGCCGCAACCATCGAATGCCGGTGAGCGCGTTCACGGTTCGGGGCATCCTGGTGCCCACCGCCAGCCACTGCGGCAACCGGCCGAGCACATAGTGGTCGATCGGGCGCGGCCGTCCCCGGTACGCGCGATACAGCGTCTCGGATTTGTAGGTCGCCATATCGACACCGGCCGGGCAGTCGGAGGAGCAGGCCCGGCACGACAGGCACAGGTCCAGCGACTGCGCGACCGCCTCGTCGCGCCAGTCGAGCGCGCCTCGGACCACCTCCTGCAACACACGCGACCGGCCCCTGGTGCTGTCCTTCTCGTCCGCGGTGGCGAGGTAGGACGGGCACATGAAACCGCCGGTCGCGCGAGTGTCGGCGCGGCATTTTCCGACCCCGACGCAGCGGTGTACCGCCGTGCCGATATCGCCGTCGGCGGTGAATGCGAAACCGCCCGCATCCGGGACCGGGCGCAGCCCGGGCAGACGCAGACCGGTATCGACCGGTGCGGGGCGGACCAGAACGCCTGGGTTCAGGATCGCGTCCGGATCGAAAAGCCCTTTGAATTCGGCGAATACACGCAAGGCGTCCGGTGAGTACATGCGCGACAGCAGTTCCGAACGGGCGCGGCCGTCCCCGTGTTCACCGGAGGCCGATCCGCCGTAGCGCACCACCAGATCGGTGGCGTCGAACAGGAAGTCGCGGAACCGTTGTGGCGCACGGGCGATCGGGAGATCCAGCCGGACGTGGATGCACCCGTCACCGATGTGCCCGTACAGCAGGCCGTCCACCCGGTGATCACGCATCAGCCGATCGAAATCGCGAAGGTAGTCACCGAGCCGCTCGGGCGGGACCGCGGCGTCCTCCCAGCCCGGCCAGGCCGGTTCGCCCGCGGGTGTGCGCCCGGCGAGGCCGGCGCCGTCGGCGCGAATCCGCCACAGCCGGGCCGCGGTTCGCTCGTCGGTGACGATCCGGGTGTCGAGTGCGGCGCAGGCGGTGGTGACCGCGGCCGCACTCTCGTAGGCGGATTCCGCGGTGGCCCCGGCGAATTCGACGAACAGCCACGCACCGCCGGCGGGTAGTTCGGGTACCGGGCGTCCGTGCGCGCGCACGACATCCACCAGGCGGGCGTCCAAGCCCTCGACCGCGATCGGCCGGCCCGCCATGACGGCTTTCACGTCGTCGGCGGCGGCGGGCATATCGGGATATCCGAGGATCGCGGCCGCGGTCGCGCTGGGCAACGGGACCAGATCGACGGTCGCGTCGAGCACGAGGCCGCAGGTGCCCTCGGACCCGACGAATGCCTTGGCGATCGACGCGCCGCGTTCGGGAGTCAGGTGCTGCAGTCCGTATCCCGAGGCCTGCCGGTCGAACCGGCCCAGCTCGGTGCGCAGCGTCGCCAGATTGCGACGGGTGAACTCGGCCAGCCCCGCCACCACCGACAGATCGGTGCCCAGGCCGCGCTCGGCGCCGGTGCCGTCGAGAATGCGCAGCTCACGCACGGTATCGGAGGTGCGCCCCCAGGCCACCGCGCGGGGGCCGCAGGCATTGTTACCGATCATGCCGCCGAGCGTGCAGCGGTTCTGCGTCGACGGGTCGGGGCCCAGTCGCAGGCCGTGCCGCCCGACGGCCTGTTGCAGGCCGGACAGCACGACCCCCGGCTGCACCCGGGCGCAGCGACGGTCGGCGTCGATCGACAGTACGGCGTTCATGTACCGGCTGAAGTCGAGGACCAGTCCGGGCCCGATCGCATTGCCCGCCACGGAGGTTCCGCCACCGCGCGCGGTGATCGGCCTGCCTTCCTCGCGGGCGAACCGCATGGCCGTGGCCACATCCTCGTCCCCGCGCGGGTAGATCACCGCCGCCGGGAGGACGCGGTAGTTCGAGGCGTCCGAGGAATACTCCGCGCGGCGTCGGGCATCGTCGTCGACCTCGCCGTCGATCCGGTCCCGCAAGGCCCGCACCCAGGAGTCGGTCATATCGCCAGCGTAGAACGCGAAGTTCTCCGGAGCGGCTACGGGAGCAGGACGATTTTGCCGAGTCCGTGCCCGGTTTCACTGTCGCGCTGGGCGGCGGCGGCCTCGGACAAGGGGTACGTTCGTGCGGCGCCGGGCAGGCGGAATTCTCCCGCGGCGACGAGCTGCGCGACGCGGGCCACGATATCGAGGGCGGGGCCGCCGGTGCGGGCGAAGAAAGTGACGCCCTTGTCGGCGGCGGCGCCGTCGGCGATGGTGATGATCCGATCGGTTCCGCCCCGCAATTCGATTGCGGCGTCCAGGAATCCGTGACCGGCACAGTCGTAGACCGCGTCGACCCCGTGCGGTGCCAGCTCGCGCACGCGGTCGGCGACGCCGGGACCGTAGGTGGTCGGCACCGCACCCAGCGTGCGCACGACCTCCTGATTGGCGGCCGAGGCGGTGCCGACGACCGTGGCCCCGCGCGCCCGGGCCAGCTGCACCACGAACGCGCCGACCGCGCCCGAGGCGCCGTTCACCACCACCGTCTCGCCCGACTTCACGGCCAGTTCGTCCAGTCCGGTACCGGCCGTATTGGCGGCGACCGGGATCGCCGCGGCCTCGGGGAAGGACAGCTCCGCCGGTTTGGCGACGAGCTGGGTGCCCAGCGCGTACTCCGCGTAGCCGCCACCCTGTGCCCAGCCCAGCACCTCGTCACCCGGCCGGAACCGGGCGTCGGGGCCGGCGGCGTCGACCACGCCCGCGATCTCGAATCCGGCGCGGCGCGGGAATCCGGGCGGACCGGGCATCAGGCCGGCGCGCATCTTCCAATCGGCCGGATTGACGCCGGCGGCCCGGATCGCCACCCGCACCTGCTCTCCGGCGGGGTCCGGAATCGGCACCTCCACCTGCGTCAGCACCTCGGGTCCACCCACTCGCTCGTACTGGATCGCTCGCATGCTGTGGTTCGACGACATGATGTCGACCTTAGGAGGCGGACGGACCGCGGCCGAGCGCAGCGCCGCAGCGCCCTTCCCCCGGCGCGTTTCGCCCGTGGCGAACCGGGACTACTTGCTCTCAACCTTTGTTGAGGTCTTAATGTCGGTGGCCCGGAGTTCAATGAACCCGGCAGCGGAAGGAGATGCGGATGAGCATCGAATCGGTCGCGTGGAGTCAGCTGTACCGGCAGGCGCACGCACCTCAGCAGCGGCGTGGTCTGCGCCGGGAGACGGCCGCGCGCATTCTGCGATTCGCGCGCCCGCATCGGGCTCAGCTCATCGGCTTCCTGGTCTTCAGCATCGCGTCGGCATTGCTCACGGTGGCCAACCCGGTGCTGGCCGGGCGTGTGGTCAACGACATCGTGGGCCATGCCGCGCCGCGCTCGGTCCTCACCCTCGCGGCGGTGATCGCACTGGTGGCCGTGCTGGACGCGGGCCTGGGCATCGTGATCAGGTGGCTGTCCGCGCGGATCGGGGAGGGGTTGATTCTCGATCTGCGCACCGCGGTGTTCGACCACGTGCAGAAGATGCCCGTCGCCTTCTTCACCCGCACCCGCACCGGGGCGCTGGTCAGCCGGCTCAACAACGACGTGATCGGCGCCCAGCGCGCGTTCAGCACGACCCTGTCCGGCGTGGTCACCAACATCGTGACGCTGCTGTTGACCGTGGTGGTGATGGTGCGGCTGTCCTGGCAGATCACCCTGCTGGCACTGATCCTGTTGCCGCTGTTCATGTTTCCCGCCCGCAAGATGGGCACCCGGATCGCGAGCATCCAGCGCGAAGCCGCCCAGCTCAACGCCTCGATGAGCACCCAGATGACCGAGCGGTTCTCGGCTCCCGGCGCCACGCTGGTGAAACTGTTCGGACGCCCGGATCAGGAGTCCGCGGAATTCGCGGTGCGCGCCGGGCGGGTACGCGATATCGGCGTGCGGACGGCGATGCTGCAGACGGTGTTCGTCACCGCGTTGACGCTGGTATCCGCGCTCGCCGTGGCGTTGGTCTACGGCCTCGGCGGCTGGTACGCCCTGCGCGGACAACTCGATGCCGGTGCGGTGGTCGCGCTCTCGCTGCTGCTGACCCGGCTCTACACCCCGCTGACGGCGCTGGCCAGCGCTCGGGTGGACATCATGTCGGCGCTGGTGAGCTTCGAGCGGGTCTTCGAGATTCTCGACCTGAAGCCGCTGATCCAGGATGCGCCGAATGCGGTGGCGGTTCCGGCGGGACCGGTGTCGGTCGAATTCGACCGCGTGCGTTTCGGTTATCCGTCGGCCGACAAGGTCTCGCTGGCGTCGCTGGAGGATGTCTCGACGCTCGACCATCGCGGCGGCAGCGAGGTGCTGCACGATATTTCGCTGCAAGCCGAGCCGGGGCGGATGATCGCCCTGGTCGGATCCTCGGGCGCGGGCAAATCGACCATCGCGCAACTGGTTTCGCGGCTCTACGACGTCGACGACGGCGCGGTGAAGCTCAACGGTGTCGACGTGCGGGAGCTGAGCACGCGCTCGATTCAGGACACGGTCGGACTCGTCACCCAGGACGGCCACCTGTTCCACGACAGCATTCGCGCCAATCTGTTGCTCGCCCGGCCCGAGGCGAGCGAGGCGGAGTTGTGGGATGCACTGGAGCGGGCACGGTTGCGCACGGTGATCGACGCGCTGCCCGACGGTCTGGACACCGTGGTCGGCGAACGCGGATACCGGTTGTCCGGCGGCGAACGCCAGCGGTTGACCATCGCCCGGCTGCTGCTCAAACAGCCGCGCGTCGTCATCCTCGACGAGGCCACCGCCTCCCTGGATTCCACCTCCGAGGCCGCGGTGCAGGAGGCCCTGACCGAGGCGCTGGAAGGGCGGACCGCCCTGGTCATCGCGCACCGGCTGTCGACCATCCGGAATGCGGACGAGATCCTGGTGATCGAGGACGGCCGGATCGTCGAGCGGGGCAGTCATGCGCAACTGCTCGCCGAAGAGGGAAGATACGCAGAGCTCTACCGCACCCAGTTCGCCGACGATACGGAAGTTGCTGCGGCATAAGGGATCAGCGCGGAGGTGCGGTTCGCACCTCCGCCCGCGGTCCGGCTCAGCCCGACCACGCCCAGGGCCAGCACGCCCAGCCCCGCGCCGATCCAGGCCACCGCCGAGTAATCCGCGCCGGCGCCGATGGCGAGTCCGCCCAGCCAGGGGCCGAGCGTGATGCCGACGTTGAACGCCATCACATTGCCGGCCGCGCCGAGTGTTCCGGCGGCCGGGGCCAGGGTGAAGACCCGGCTGTTCAACACCGGATTGGTTCCGAAACCGAAGGCGCCCAGCAGGAACGACGCCACGGCGACGGCCGGCCAGTAGTGCGCGGTGAGCGCCAGCACCGCGGAGGCCAGGACCAGGCCCGAGATGCCGACGGTGAGGCTGCGGAGTGGATGGGCATCCGCGGTGCGTCCGCCGATCGCGATGCCGACGAAGGAGCCGAGCCCGTAGATCCCCTGCACCACCGGTACCCAGTTCTCGCCGATCCCGGTCGTCTCGGTGAGCAGCGCGCCGAGGTAGCCGAAGGTGACCAGCAGCGCGGCGGTGGCCGTCACGGTGGTGCCGTACAGCAGTGCCACCGGTCGGGTTGTCATGGCGCGCTAGCACATTTTGGATAGATCAGTACAAAACCGAGGTGAGCGAGCGGCGAACGTCCGATCCGGACGCCCGCCCGCTCGATCAGAATTCGCCGGCCACCGCGAGGACGGTGCGCCCGGAGTGGTGACCGCTGCGAATGGCGTGCAGTACCGCTTCCGCCTCGGTGATCGGCGCCACATGCTCCAACGTCGACAGATGCCGGGGCTTCAGGTCCTTGCCGAGCCGGGCCCACAGCGCGCGCCGCTGCTCGATCGGGAAGTTCACCGAATCGATGCCGAGGAGACTGACCCCGCGCAGGATGAACGGCATGACGGTGGTGGGAAGTTCGGTCCCACCGGTGAGCCCGCTGACCGCCACCGACCCGCCGTAGCGGACGGTGCTGAGGATGTGGGCCAGCGATTTTCCGCCGACGCTGTCGACCGCGCCGGCCCACTGCGCCTTACCCAGCGGACGAGGCTTGGCATCCGGATCCTCGGGCAGACGGCCGATCACCGCGGCCGCGCCGAGGGTGGACAGCAACTCGCCGGCATCGGTCTTCCCGGTGGAGGCGGTGACCTCGTAGCCGAGGCCGGACAGGATGTCCACCGCGACACTGCCGACGCCGCCGGTCGCGCCGGTCACCAGCACCGGCCCGTCACCGGGATTCAGGCCGCGATCGAGCAGTGCCTGCACACTCATGGCCGCGGTGAATCCCGCGGTGCCGAGGGCCGCTGCCTCACGCGGGCTCAGCCCCTCCAGCTTGACCACCCATTCGGCCGGCACGCGCGCGTATTCGGCGAAGCCGCCGTTGTGCGCGACGCCGATCTCGTACCCGTGCGCGATCACGAGATCACCCACCGTGAAGGCGGCGTCCTCGGAGGCGACCACCTCGCCGGTCAGGTCGATACCGGGAATGATCGGGTAATTGCGCACCACACCGCCGCGCGGGGTGATGGCCAGCCCGTCCTTGAAGTTCGCACTCGAATAGTGCACCTTGATCGTCACCGTGCCCGGCCCGAGGAAATCCTCGCCCACCTCCTCGCGGGCCAGTACCACGCCGTCGTCGGTCTCGTGCGCAACCATCGCCTGGAACTGCATGCGTCCGAGCATAGGGGGAGCGATGCCCCACGGCTATGGCAGTCAGCGGCCGAATGCCGCCACGCCCACCGGTCCCACCCCGATACACACGTCCAAACCCGGTGTGCGCGAGCCGATTCGCACGATCTCACCGCCACCGACGAGATGGACGAAGACGGTGTGCACGCCTGCTTGCACCGGCGCCACCACAACGTCGCCGTGCTCGAGCCCCACGGTGATCCGGCCGTCGCGGTTGGCGAAATAGTTGATCTGCGCGGTCCAGCCGTGGTCCAGCATCGGCCCGTCGAGCCACAGGGCCACCGGTTCGGCGCCGTCGACGCGATATCCGCAGCCGGGTTCGGGGCCCGCCAGAATCCGGCGGTTCCACCACACCGACGCGTCCACCAGCGTCCCGTCGTCGGTGAGCATCCGCAGCTGCGGCGTGGCGACACCGAACGCCCCGGGGCCGGCGATCGGCCCGAGCACCTGCGCGATGAGGTTCTGCGGATAGGTCATCGGCGTCAGCACCCCCCACGGCACCTCCTGCTCCAGCAGCGGGGCGCCGTGGCGATCCGCCAGTGCGGCACGGGCATTCGTGAGGTAGGTGCGCGTCGGCGAGATCTCCCACGACCGGGCGAACGATACGGTCGTGCACACGCTGCTGACCACGAACGCCGCGGTCAGCCCGATCGCCGCGAACCGCGATCCGGCCACGCGACTCTCCGAACGAGGACGGCGGGGACGGGCGGCAAGCAGCAGCGCGATCGCCGCCGCCAGCACCACGGCGACATCGGCCGGATAGCGCAGCGACTGCATGAGTTCGGCGGCGGTGTTCGGCCCGCCGCGGATCAGCACGATCGGAAGCTGAACGACCAGAACGTATCCCGCGACCAGGACCCACACCGGCAGCACACGGCGGCGCAGCCGCAGCGTCACCAGCACCACCGCGGCGAGGATCAGCCAGGCGAGCACGACGGTCCACCCCGGGGGCGTGGCCCACGGTGTCGACGGCAGCCAGCGCGCCCACACCCACGGCCCGCCGAGCAGGGTCGGGACGATCCCCAGGGAGATGGCGCTGTGGAGCAGTCGCCGCGCCCCGGCCAGGCTGGTGTCCACCGCGATGTGGTCGGCGACGGTGAGATAGGCCGCGACCCAGCCCGCGAGAATCAACGCCGAACCGGCCCACAGCGCCGCTCCGGCGCGCGTCACGTCGCGAACCGCCGCCCAGGCACTCGGGCCGGCATGATCACCCGTCGGCTCTGCCTCATCGGTATGCGCGGCACCGACGGTGCGGGCGCCGACGATATAGCGCTCCAGCACCGCGACGGCGAAGGCGACGAACGGCACCACCACTGCCTTCTCGAAGAACAACAGTCCCACGATCAGCACCAGCAGACCGGAGATCGCATAGCGTCCGCGTCCCGTGCGCACCAGCAGCACCGCATCCGCGATCACCCAGGCCAGCGCGAACTGCAGCGGCAGCGCGTTGAGCGAGGCCGCCCACCAGGCGAATGCCGGAAGGGTCAGCGGACTGAACAGATAGCCGATCAACGGAATCAGCACGGCCCAGCGCAGGGCTCCGGCTCGCCGTGGAAGAAGCACCAGCAACATGCGCAGCACCGCGACCGAGGCCGCGAGCTGCAGCAGCACCATGGTCACCACCGGCCCGGCCCACTGCAGCGGCGCGATGCGGGTCACCACCCACGCGGTCGCGAAGGCCAGCGGCATGACATGGCCGTCGTGGTCGTAGAGCAGCAAATCGGCGGACCAGAGCGGATAGCGATCGGCGCGGCCCACCAGAATGAGGTCGTCCCAGTAGAAATAGCCGCGCCCGGCCACCCAGCCGCGCAACCCGAGCTGCGCGAGGACCAGCAGCACCGCCACCAGCAGAACGGGACGACGGATAACCGTGCGCAGACCGGTGGAAACGACGCGCAGCGCGGGCGCCGATCCAGCGTGGTCCACGGCGGGCGAGCCGACCGGCGCAACCTCCCTCGGCCGGTATCGGGTGCCGGACGAGACGACCTGCGCAACGGCGCCGAGAGGAGCGCTCCCGCGATCGTTGCGGTCCGGGGGTCCGTCGCCGCGGTCTTCGTGCCCGTCGCCCGGCCGACGAGGCGACCGCGCCGGGACCCACCCGCGTGCGAAGCCGGGCGCGGAGAACATGGCACCCCACCCTAGTGGCCCACGACCGGGCTCGCTCGCGGCGACGGTCAGGCCCTCACTCGAAGGCGGGGGCGCGCTTGCCGAGGAATGCCGCGATGCCCTCGGCGCCGTCGGGCGAATCGGCACAGGCCGAGATGAACGCCGCCTCGCGTGCGGTCTGCTCCTCGAGCGTGTGCGAGGAGCTCACCAGCAGCAGCTTCTTGACGCTGGCATTCGAATGCCGGGGCCCGGCCGCGAATTCCGCGACCACTTCGTCCACGGCGGACGCGAGTTCGGCATCCGGCACCACGCGATGCACGAGATTCCAGTCCAGCGCCTCGGCCGCGGTCAGGGTGCGGTTGGTGAACATGAGCTCCTGCGTGCGGCGCAGGCCGATCAAGCGGGGCAGATAGTAGGAGGCACCGCCGTCCGGACTCAGTCCGGCCCGGGTGTAGGCCATGGTGAATGCCGCCGATTCGCCCGCGAGGACCAGATCACCGGCCATCGCCAGGCTGAAGCCGGCGCCCGCGGCCACACCGTTGACCGCCACGACGAGCAGGGCGTCCATCCGGGCGAACGACGAGAGGGCCTCGTGCAGGTCGTCGGCCAGTCCCTTGACGTAGTGGCCGGCGCCGCCGCCCTGGGCAGCCATCGCCTTGAGGTCGCCACCGGCGGAGAAGAACCTGCCCGCACCGGTCAGCACGACGACCTTCAGCGCCGGATCGTCCACGCACTGTCCCGCGATATCGGCCAGTTCCCGGCCGAGGACGTGGTCGATACCGTTGGCGGCCTTCGGCCGGTTCAGGGTGATCCGGGCGACGGGGCCGGTCCGCTCGAAGGTGATCGTCTCGTACTCGCTCATGGCTGCCTTTCGGTCGAGTCTGCGGGCCCAGCATGACAAACGGCCGCACTGCGCGCGACGCCGCCACCACCGAGGCATATCCGGCATCCCGGCACGGAAACGCGGCGCCCGGCTATTGCGGGACGAGCTCGAGTCGCACCCCGAGCAGCCGGACCGGCCGATCGAGTTCGAAACGGTCGATGACCTCGAGTGCGACCGTGGTGATCGCCTCCGCGTCGATCGTCGGTTCGGGCAACTTCTTCTGCTTGGTGCGCGTATAGAAGGTGTTGGTACGCACGGTGACTCCCACCCGCGTGCCGATCCGGCCGGCCGCCGCCATCTCCTCGGCGACCTCGCGGGCCAGCCGCGCTACCTGCGCACGAATTTCCTCGCGATCGGTCAGGTCGTGCGGGAAGGTTTCGGATCTACTGCGGCCCACCGGGATTCGCGGCTCGGTCACCACATCGGTGTCACCGGCGCCGTGGCCGAGAACCCAGAGGTAGGGCCCGGTGGTGGGGCCGAATTCGGCGGCCAGGACATTCCGGTCGGCGGCCGCGAGCTGGGCGACGGTGTCGATACCGAGGGCCGCCATTCGCTGCGCGATGCGATTGCCGATACCCCACAGCGCGCTGGTCGGCCGGTGCGCCATGAGCTCGTTCCAGTTCTCGGCGGTGAGCCGGAAGATGCCCGCACCGAGGTCGGCGGCCGGAGGCGCCCCCGCTGCCTCGCTGTGCGAATTCTCCTGTCCCACCGCTTCTTCCGAAGCTGGGATCACGCCCTTCGAAGCCGTGCTGTTCGCACCCGTGGCGTCCGTGCCTTTGCCGACGCTCTTCGCGAATCCGGTCGCCAGTTTCGCGCGCAATTTGTTGTCGCCGATACCTATCGAACAGGTGAGGTTCAATGTCGCTATCGCACTGCGGATTTCGCGAGCGAGCTGTTCGGGATCGTCGGTGTCGGCGGCGAGGAAGGCCTCGTCCCAGCCCAGCACTTCGACCCGCACCGGAAAACTCCGCAGCACCTCCATGACCTCGTCGGAGGCCTCCTCGTAGGTGGTCATGTCCAAGGGCAGGAACACTCCGTCCGGACACTTGCGGACGGCGGTGCGCAGCGGCATTCCGGCCCGCACGCCGAAGGCCCGCGCCGGATACGACGCGCACGTGACCACCTTGCGCGGTTCGTTCGGGTCGCCGTTGCCGCCGACGATCACCGGCTGCCCGCGCAGCTCGGGATGGCGGCGGAACTCCACCGCCGCCTGGAATTGGTCGAGGTCGACGTGCAACAGCCACCTGGCCACGAGTCCGTTCTTACCGCACGGCACCGACAGCCGGGGGAACTTCGCAGGTAGCGCCTTGCGCTCGGCGGAGAACAGAATTAAATTCTGGTCATGAAGATTCGGGATCGGTTGCTGCTCGCGGCCGAGCGGCAGTTCGCCGAGCACGGGGCGCTCGACGCGACGCTGAGCCGGATCAGGGCCGACGCCGATGCCAGCGTCGGCGCGCTCTACCACCACTTCCCGGACAAGGCCGATCTGTACCGGCAGGTGTGGGCCAACGCGCTGGCCGACTACCAGCGGCATTTCTGGACGAGCATCGCCGACAGCGCCGATGCCGAGCAGGGCGTGACCGCGGGCGTCGTCGAGCATCTGCGGTGGGTGACCGACAACCGATACCGCGCAACGATTCTCATTTCACCGAGGCCGCCCGGAGTACGCGACAGCGACAGCAACCGGGAATTCCTCACCTCGGTCGCGCGCTGGTGGCGCACCCATGCCCGCTACGGCGCGGTGCGCGAACTGGACTTCGACGTGCTGTACGCGCTGTGGCTGGGGCCGGCACAGGAGTATTCGCGGCAATGGCTCGGGGGCGGTATCCGGATCGCGCCGGTCGATGTCGCGGCCGAATTGGCAGCGGCGGCATGGAAGTCGCTGCGCGGCGACGGATGACCACGGATTCGACAGCAAAGGACGTGACCATGAAACCTGCGACACGGACCGACAGCCCCACCGACAGTGCGGCGACGGAGAAACTGACGTTCGACCAGGCTCGCGCGGTGCTGGCCGCGCAGCCGTTCGCGCAGCACGTGGGCACCGAGATCACCGAATTCGCCGACGGGACGGCCACATTGGTGGTCGAGGTGGCTCCCGAGCACGCGCAGCAGTTCGGTTTCGTCCACGGCGGCGTGCTCGCTTATCTGGCCGATAACGCGCTCACCTTCGCCGCCGGGTCCGCTCTCGGCCCGAATGTGCTGACCGGCGGTTTCACCGTCACCTATCTGCGGCCCGCACGAGGTGGCCGGTTGCGGGCACGGGCCACGGTCACCGACGCCACCCGCCGCCAAGCGGTCACGCGGTGCGAGATCTATTGTGACAGCGAGGGTTACAGCACATTGTGTGCGGTGGCGCAGGGCACTGTGCGCGTGGTGGAGCGTGCGTTGCCCGGCAACGGTTCGCATGCCGGCGCGGATGGTGCGTAAGCGCGGCGGCAGTCCACCCGGGCAGTAGGTCCATCGCTTGCGGGCCGCTGGTATCGGCCGCCGGCGGATGTTCGGATCGACGCAACGACCGTAGGATTTCGGCATCACGACCAAGAGGATGTGCCGATGACCGAACCCCAGGACCACAGCCCGGACATCGCCCGCCACGACCCGGCGCCCGCGGTGCGTACCCGTATCACCGACCACGAACGCGCCCAGGTGGAGCGGCTGCTGCACCTGGCCCTGAACGACGGCTCCCTCGATCTCGCCGAGCTCGACCGGCGCCTGGCCACCGCTTATGCGGCGAACACCCGCGAAGAGCTCGCGGAGGTCACCGCCGATCTGCCGGTGGCGGCCGCACGCGAACCGCTGGTGCTGAGCACGGTCAGTGGGTCGCTGCGCAAGGACGGTCGGTGGATCGTGCCCGCCGAGATCACCGTCTCCGCCGCCTCCGGTTCGGTGCGCCTGGACTTCACCGAGGCGATCTGCCCGCACGCCGTCGTGGATTTGCACGTCGGAATCGCCTCCGGCAGCCTGCGATTGACGGTGCCGCACGGCTGGCAGGTGGATCTGGACCGGGTGTCCTTCGTCAGCGGGAGCGCGAAGAACCGGGTGACCGAACCACCGCTGCCCGGCTGTCCGACCCTGCGCATCGACGGATCGATCACCTCCGGCTCGATCCGCGCCCGCTACCCGAAACCGCCTCGCCGCTCCTTCTGGGCTTGGTTGCTGCGCCGCCCGCGCCGGTGACCGGCACGGCCGGAGGCAGGCCGGAACACGGCGAGAGGCCGTTCACCCGGAAAGGTGAACGGCCTCTCGACTCGTGACTGGCCGATCGTTGCGGATCAGGCGCTGGCCGCGAATGCCTCGTAGGCCGGTTCGGCGACCGGTTCGATGGCGTAGGCCAGGATGTCGGCCACGTCGGCGACGGGGCGGACGTCCAGTGCGGCGAGCACCTCGGCGGGGACCTCGTCCAGGTCCGGCTCGTTGCGGGCCGGGATGAAGACCGTCTTCAAACCGGCACGCTGGGCGGCCAGCAGCTTCTGCTTCACGCCGCCGATCGGCAGGACCCGGCCGTTCAGCGTGACCTCGCCGGTCATGCCGACGTCCGCACGGACCTGCCGGCCCAGGGCCAGCGACACCAGGGCGGTGACCATGGTGACGCCCGCGGACGGACCGTCCTTGGGCACCGCACCCGCCGGGAAGTGGATGTGGATATTGCGATCCAGCACCTTCGGTTGGATGCCGATCTCTTCCAGATGCGAGCGCACATAGGTCAGTGCGATCTGGGCGGATTCCTTCATGACGTCGCCCAGCTGGCCGGTCAGGGTCAGTGAGCGTTCGCCCTCGGCGGCATTGGCCTCGATGTAGAGGACGTCGCCACCGGCACCCGTGACGGCCAGGCCGGTCGCCACACCGGGGACCGAGGTACGTTCCACCGAATCGGGGGTGAAGCGCGGACGGCCCAGGTAGTCCTTCAGATCGCCCAGAGCGATCACCAGCGGCTCGGAAACTGCTGCCACACCGGGCTTTTCACCGTAACCGAGGCCAGGCTCGTAGCCCAGGTCGATCACCGTGGCGTCCGAATCGCCGTCCGCCGCACCGGTCTCCGCACCGAACTCGTCCTGCGACAGCCGGGTCGCCGCCTTGCGCAACGCCTTCGCGAGCAGCCGCTCCAGCTGACGCACACCGGCTTCCCGGGTGTAGTTGGCGGCGATCTCCCGCAGCGCCTCGTCGGTGAACGACACCTCCTCGGCGGTCAGCGCATTCCGTTCCAGCTGCCGGGGCACCAGGAAGTCGCGGGCGATGGCCACCTTGTCGTCCTCGGTGTACCCGTCGACGGTGATCAGTTCCATGCGGTCCAACAGCGGGCCGGGAATGGTCTCCATGACATTCGCGGTCGCGATGAACAGCACATCGGACAGATCCAGGTCCAGATCCAGGTAGTGGTCGCGGAAGGTGTGGTTCTGCGCCGGATCCAGCACCTCGAGCAGCGCGGCCGCCGGATCACCCCGGAAGTCCGAGCCGACCTTGTCGATCTCGTCCAGCAGGACAACGGGATTCATCGAACCCGCCTCCTTGATGGCACGCACGATCCGGCCGGGCAGGGCACCGACGTAGGTCCGCCGGTGACCGCGGATCTCGGCCTCGTCGCGCACACCGCCCAGGGCGACGCGCACGAACTTGCGGCCCAGGGCCCGCGCCACGCTCTCTCCGAGCGAGGTCTTACCGACACCGGGAGGGCCGGCCAGCACCATCACGGCGCCGGAGCCACGACCGCCGACGACCTCCAGACCACGCGCGGCCCGGCGGGCGCGCACGGCCAGGTATTCGACCATGCGGTCCTTGACCTCTTCCAGCCCGTGGTGATCGGCGTCCAGCACCGCGCGAGCAGCCGAAACATCGGTGCTGTCGGTGGTTTTCACCGACCACGGCAGATCCAGGACGGTATCCAGCCAGGTGCGGATCCAGCCCGATTCCGGACTCTGATCGCTGCTGCGCTCGAGCCGGTCGACCTCGCGCAGCGCAGCCTCGCGCACGTTGTCGGGCAGCTCGGCGGTCTCCACCCGGGTGCGGTAGTCGTCCGCGCCGTCGGGCTCGCCTTCGCCCAGTTCCTTGCGGATCGCGTTGAGCTGCTGGCGCAGCAGGAATTCCCGCTGCGACTTCTCGACGCCCTCGCGCACATCCTCACTGATCTTCTCGGTGACCTCGACCTCGGCGATGTGGTCCTTGGTCCACCCGATCAACCGAATCAGGCGCTCGGCGACATCGGGAGTGTCGAGCAGTTCACGCTTCTGCTCATCGGTCAGATACGGCGCGTAGCCGGCGGTATCGGCCAGGGCCGACGGGTCGGTCAGCCGGTTGACCACATCGATGACCTGCCAGGCCTCGCGACGCTGCAGGACCGAGACGACCAGCTGCTTGTATTCGGCGGCCAGCTCCTTCGTGTGCGCATCGGGTGCGGGTGTGTCGACCGGTTCGGCCTCCACCCACAGCGCGGCGCCCGGACCGGTGACGCCGTGTCCGATCTTCGCCCGCTGCTCGGCCTTCAACACCGCGGCAGCGGCGCCGCCGCGCATGCGGCCGACCTGTTCGATGGTCGCGATCACACCGTAGGCGGCATAGCCCTCGTTCAGACGCGGTGCGAGCAACACGAAATCCGACTTCGCGGCCCGTGCGGCGTCGATGGCGGCCTGTGCCGATTCGTCGAGCTCGATGGGGACGACCATGCCCGGCAACACGACCGGATCGGTCAGAAACAGCACCGGCAGACGCTGCGGAGTACTCACAGATTCAGCCCCTTCCAAAGCATGCCCCGGATCCTGTGTTTCTTCGCCTCCAGGGTTGAGCGCTACCTACTCAACTACATGGTGTGCCGAGTTGTTCCAACCCCCTGTTCACCGGCAGCGAACGACGTATGACCGGCGGCTACGCAACTCGTAAGAGAGTGATGCGAGAACTGTCTCACTATGTTAAACAGGTCACCTACGGCAAGGAGGCGGTTGTGGAGCGTCCGTATCGGCTCGTGATCTGGGGGCCCGGGGACATGGGTGGGCGAGCGCTGCGGACCGCGCTCGAATCGCCGGACTTCGAGGTGGTCGGGGTCAAGGTGTTCAGTCCGCACAAGCACGGCCGGGATATCGGCGAACTGGCCGGGCTGGCGGCGGTGGGGGTCGCGGCGACGACCTCGAAGGACGAAATCCTCGCCTTGAACGCCGATTGCGTCGTCCATACCCCGACCACGCCCGCGCTGATCCAGGGCGCCGACGCGGACGTCGTCGATCTGCTGGAATCCGGCAAGAACGTCGTCTCCGCGGCGAGTTATCACAATCCGTCGATGCCGACCTGGCTCTCCGCCTCGCGGAGTCCGCTGTCGGTCCTGCTGGAACGCCACATCTCTCCGGTGCCCGCGCGGGAGCGAGTGCGAGCGGGCGGAACCGTGATCGAACCCGGCAGCGTCGGCGCGATCCACATGACCTATCGCGGCTACCTCGGCGACCGCCTGTTCATGACGAATTCCGAATGCTGGCACGTCGGTGGCGGCAATGCGCATCTGGGACCGGACCATCCGCGCAGCCGCTCCGGCGGCCATGTGATCACCCTCGACGGCACCCCGTCCCGCATCGAAATGCGCAACGAGATGGACGACGAGGCCCACAGCGCCGACTGGTCCGCGGTGACCGACATCTCGGTGCGCGCGATGCTGAGCACGATCCCCGAATTATGTTCCGCACCACCGGGAGTGGTGATGCCCGACCTGGATCCGCGCTATCGGCTGGAGACCGTATGAGCACCCCGATCATCCCCGTCGCGGTGCTGGGCACCGGGGCCCTCTCCGACCTGCTCGCCGCCCGCATCGACGCACGCTCCGATCTGCGATCGGCCGGGCGGATCACGGCGGCGCAGCCCGCACCGACGGAAACCGAGTGCGTGGTCTACGTGCCGACCGTGGACGAAACCGGTGAGAATCCGAGCACGAAGGTGCTGCGCTTGCTGGCGGACGGCCTGGATGTCGTCTCGGCCCTTCCCGTCGACGGGCTCGCCGAGATTCGGGACGCCGCCCGGCGTGGAGGTTCGACATTCCATGCGACGGGGGGCTTTCCGACCCAGCTCGCCGCCCGGATCACCCGCGCACTGGCCGAGGTCACCCGCGATATCCGCCGCGTGGAACTCGAGGAGGAGCTCGCACTTCCCGAATGCGGCATTCATCCCTGGAACAGCCTGGAAGACACCGGCATCGGCACGTCCACCGCCGCGCGGGCGGAGGCGGCCGCCGCGGCCGTGAGCGGCTACTACGGAGCCGGACTGCGGGTGCTCGAGGAAGCGGTCTTCGGTGAGCGGTCCGAACCGGAGGCCACGCTGTCGATCGAAGTCGTCACCACGGACACCGGAATCGTCGACACGGTGATCATCGAACGCGAACTCGGCTCACGACTGAGCTACCGGTCGACCTGGACCGCCCGCGCGAAAGACACAGCGCCTCTGCGATATCGGCTTACCACGGCTACCGACACCGCGCGCGGCACGGCGACGGTCGAATTCCACGACACCGCCGGAACCCATCCTGCGGACCATGTCACCGCGGTGGCGGTTCTCGACGCGATCCGCCCGATCCACGAGAGCGCACCCGGCGTCGCCTACCGCGACCCGTCGATCACCCATCTGAAACCCGACCCTCGGCTGACGCTGCACTGATCGTGCAAACCTCGCCGGTTTGGGCGGTTTTCTCGCATTTCTGTCGAGGTTTGCACGGAAAGTTCACCTCGTCCCCGCACCCGGACCGGACGCAACCGAAGCTCATTCGCGCGGGAGTCGGTGATTTAAACTCGACCGCGTGGCGATTCCCTCCCCGTCCGAACCGGCCCCGATCGGGGGCCGGCAGGCGCGGTGGCAAACGCACAACGACCGGCGGCGGAGCCGGATCGTCGGGGCGTTGATCGAGCTGCTGGAGGAGTCCGGCGGGGGCGCCGAGATCTCGATGCAGCAGATCGCCGCGCGGGCGGGGCTGGCCAAATCGGTGGTCTACCGGCAGTTTTCGGGGCGGGACGAACTCGATCGGCGGGCTCGGACCGCGATCAGTGAGCAGTTCATCGATACCGTCGACGCGGCGCTGGATATCTGGGACGGATCCATCCATCGAATCCTGCACCGCACGATCGCCGCGGTCGCGGACTGGCTCACCGAGCACCCCCGGCTGTACGACTTCGCGCGCGGCGGGCCGGCGATGGGGGATCCCGACGATGTGGACGCGCTCAGCAGCATCAAGGCCACCATCGCGGCTCGGACCCGGCTGCTGGTGTCGAGCCTGGCGGGGGTGATCGGCGTGGTCGACGAGGCCACGGCCGACACGATGACCTTCGCCATCGTGTCGATGACCGAGGCGACCGTCAGCCGGTGGGCACGCGATCCCAGCCCGCTGCTGAGTCGCGAACAGCTGATATCCGAGGTCGCCGGCTACGCCTGGAGCGTGCTCGACGGCGCGGCGCGCGCCCACGGATTGACCCTGGATCCCGAACTGCCACTGATCGAACTGATCAACGCGCTGGCCGAGGGAGCCGACGACACCCCGTGAGCAGGCGCCGCCGGGTCCCGGCAGGTCAGGCCGCCAACCAGCCGACGAGGGAGCCGACCACAGGCAACCTGTCCGCCATCGCGGCCGCCGCGTTGCGCCGCTCGGGCTCCCCGCGATACCGCGACGGTTCGCCGTCGACGTGCAACAGCGACCACAGCTTGCGGGTCACCGGATTCATCAACCCCAGCTCGTCGGCGAGTTTGCGCATATCGCCGAAGTAGCCGGACAGGATCCGCCGTGCGTGCGGGGCATCCCAGAACGCCTCCCGGATGACCTCGCGCGGAATGTCGAATTCCTTCGCGAACGAGCGCGGGGGCGCCATGATCTCACCGGCCAGCCAGCGCATCGTGATCGGAAATGCCAAGGCGCACATGGCTTTACCGAACGGGCTCATCCGCTCGATATGCGCCTTCAGGAACTCGCCGGCGAAGGAGATGTGCCGGGCCTCCTCGGCGATGTGGATCTGCATGGTGCGCAGCACCGCGGGGGGCATCGCCTCGCCCTCCCGGATGATCGCCTTCTGATAGTGGTCGATCGGCTCCTCACCACCGAGAATGCCGATGAACAGGATGGCGTGCGCGTAGCCGCCGGCCACGCCGATGAAGGGCGACAGCGCGCGGAACAGCGGGCGCATCCCCGGGACGTCCACGCCGATCCGGTTGATCAGCTCCTGGAACATCTGGATGTGATTGCACTCTTCGGTCATCTCGTGCAGGCAGTAGCGAAACTCCGGAGATCCGTTGGGGAGCTTCATGATGTACTGCATCATGCCGCGGATGAGAATGCTCTCGAAGGCGGCGCCGACCTTGATCACGTTGGCCGTGCGCCACTTTCCGATCTCGATCCTGCGCTCCAGCGGCAACGACCTGTACCAGTCGGTTCCGCCGAGCGGGTCGAGCTCCGGCGAGAGCACCCATCTCGGATCGTCGGGATCGATCGCCAACTCCGGTGAATCCCAATCGATATCGAGATAGGGGTCGAAATTGCGATGGACGGATCCCTCGGACAGGATCGCCAGCATTTCTCGGTAGTCCGGGCCGAATATGTCGGTACGAACGGATTTCGACAGCATCATCGATGTCTCCTGTGCTCTGCGGGACCCCCGCACCCGTTCGGCCCGGCGAGCGGGCTTCGCAGTGTGGCTCATCGGGCCTCCTAGCTCCCATCCGCCGAGGCGCGGCCCCGGCGGCGGTCGACACCCAGCAGGTGTGGTCCTTCGAGGATATATGGGACTCGCAGTCCCACACAATCCCCGAACCCCGGAGAGTCGCCCGGGCGTCCGCAGCCCTGCCATACGCAACTCCGAACGGAACCGCGATGACGGTGCGATACTCGACCGGGCCCGCGGGTCCGCCCGCCCGATCCAGAGGAGTAGCCCGACATGCTGGCCGCACGCCTTCACCTGGGACCACAGCGCCGACTGGAACTGGATGACGTGCCGACGCCGGAGCCGGGCCCCGACCACGTCCTGGTCAAGGTCGAAGCGGCAGGGGTCTGCCTGTCCGATGTCCATCTCATCGACGGGACGCTGACCCCGGTGATGCTCTCCGGTGACGTGGTGACACTCGGCCACGAGGTCGCGGGGACCGTCCACGCCCTCGGGCCGGCTGTGACGGGCGCGAAGGTCGGAGATCGGGTGCTGCTGCAGGCCGGCGAACGACGCGGCGGCGCGGTGTTCACCCGCGGAGTCGACTACGACGGCGGGTGGGCGGAATACACCCTGGCCCGGGTCGACACCCTCGTACCTATTCCCGACGATCTGCCCTTCGAGCAGGCCTGCTTCATCCCCGACGCGGTCTCCACGCCGTGGGCCGCGATCACGGCGACCGCCCAGGTACGGCCCGCCGAGCCGGTCGGCGTCTGGGGTGTGGGCGGCCTCGGCGCCCACGGGGTGCAATTGCTGCGCATGGTCGGTGCGGCGCCGATCGTGGCGGTGGATCCGCTGCCGGCGGCACGAGAACGGGCGCTCAGTTTCGGTGCGGATCTGGCCTTCGATCCGGCCGATCCCGAACTGCGAGCACAGATTTTCGCCGCGACCGGGGGCGCCGGCTTGGCGGCCGCCTTCGATTTCGCCGGCGTGGCGGCGGTGCGCGAACAGGCCGTCACCTGCCTGGGACCGGGTGG
Organism: Nocardia sp. AB354; assembly: GCF_049538315.1. Lineage (NCBI taxonomy): Bacteria > Bacillati > Actinomycetota > Actinomycetes > Mycobacteriales > Nocardiaceae > Nocardia > Nocardia sp. AB354. Next base: position 313,881 of record NZ_JBMVFU010000004.1, read on the forward strand.
GCGACTGGTTCTGGTCGGCCTGACCGACAAGCCGATCACGATCACCGGGGGCATCGGTTTCAGCTTCTTCCAGCAGCAATTGCGTGGACACTACGGCTCGCAGCCCGAACACGTCACCGAACTGGTGACGCTGCGGCGGCTGCATCGTCTCGATCTCGCCCGCTCGGTCAGCGCGGTGCTGCCGCTCTCGCAAGCACCGGACGCGGTGCGGGCGCTGGAAACCAAACAGGGCAATCCGATTCGACTCGTCCTGCGCCCCTGAACGGGGTGCGTTTGCCCCGCCGACCAGGGCAAGTGCCGCCCCGCCGCATTGACACCGTCTGGCCCCGGTGAGAATGTGGGGACCCAGTCAACTCGCAAGTCCGCACGGCGCAAGGGGGATCCACGATGGCGGTAGTCGCCGGCGGTGTGTTCATCGACTGGGAACAACTGACCGGACAGTCCAAATTCGTCGTGGACCTGATCACCTTCCCGATCTTCAGCGCGGTGGCCGGCTGGCTCACCAACTGGACCGGCGTGCTGATGTTGTTCTGGCCGTTGCAATTTCGCGGCGTCCGGATTCCGGGACTGAAGGTGCTGTACCCCTATTTCCCACGCCGGGTGCAGGTGCTGCCGACGTTTTCCGGCGACGGTAGACAACTCGGTTTCCAAGGCTTCATCCCCGCTCGCGCGGAGAAGATGGCCAGCATCTGCGTGGATATGGCAATCATGCGGATCGGCAGCCCGCGCGATTTCATCCACGAACTCGATCTGGAAGGTATCGCCGACTACATCGCCGACCGCGCGCACGAACAGTTGCAGCAGATCGTCGACGATGTGATGTACCGCGAGAATCCGGAACTGTGGCGAGCCGTACCCCGCCCGGCGAAACAGATTCTCTACCAGCGCATCGACCGCGAACTGCCGAAACTGTGCCGGCGCGGATTCGAGCAACTCGGTGACAATGTCGACCACCTCATCGACATCAAGAGTTTCGTCATCCGCTATCTGCAGGCCAATCCGGAGATCCTCAAGGATCTGACCACCACGATCGCCGCGCCGGAGCTGCGGTTCATGGTGCGGATCGGCCTGCTCGGCGCCCCGTTCGGCGTCCTGCTGGCGCTGTACATGCATGTCCACTCCGACATTCCGGTGATCGGCTGGCTCCCGGGATGGCTGGTGGTACTGGCCGCGGCCGCCACCATCGGCGTGCTGGTGAACATGATCGCCATCAAGATGGTGTTCGAGCCCGGCGATCCACAGCCGCGCTACAAATACCTCTGGCGGCAGGCACTGCTGGCCAAGCGGCAACCGCAGGCCGCCGACGACCTCGCCCAGATTCTGGCCTATCAGGTGCTGACCCTGCCGAATCTGGCGGCGGAACTGCTGGACGGACCCAACGGGGACAAGACCCGTCAGCTCGTGGAGCATCTGATCGCCGACGAGATCCGCGCCCAGCTGGGACCCACGCGCTCGGTCGTGCGCGCCGCCTTCGGTGCGCGGCAGTTCGACAACCTGCAGGTCGGCGCCGCCGGGGCCGCGGTGAGCCTGGCGCCGAGCCTGGTGCAGGACGAGGCCTTCGCCTTGGACCAGGCCAAGAAGATCGACGAATTCGCGGCGCGGAAGCTCAAGCAGCTCACGCCCGGTGAGTTCATGGAGATGTTCTACGCCTCGGTCGAACAGGACGCCTGGCTGCTCTATCTGCACGGCGCGGCACTGGGCCTGCTAGTGGGCGGCGTGCACCTGCTGATCTTCGGCTGGTGACAAACAAGCACGCATGCTTGCATTTTTTTCGGGGCGTTGCCATGCTTTCGGTCATGGCTGATCTAGAGGCGCTGCTCGACGACTTCGAGGCCGAATGCGCGGACCTGGACCGGCTGGTCGCGCCACTGGATCCGGCCGGCTGGGCGCGGGAGACACCGGCCCCAGGATGGACCATCGCCCATCAGATCGCCCATCTGACCTGGACCGACGAGGTGTCGACGATCGCGGCGACCGATGCCGAGGCGTTCGCCGAGTTGCTGCGCGAGGCGACCGCGAAGATCGCGACCTTCGTCGACGACGCGGCCGCCGAGGTGGCGACCACACCGGCGCCCGAACTGCTCGCGCGGTGGCGGCGGGGTCGGGCCGGTCTGGCCAAGGCGCTGCGCGCGGTGCCCGCGGGCACGAAGTTGCCCTGGTTCGGACCGCCGATGAGCCCGATGTCGATGGTGAGCGCGCGGTTGATGGAGACCTGGGCCCATGGTCAGGACGTCGCCGATGCGCTGGGCGCGGTGCGGACCCCGACGGCGCGCCTGCGCAATATCGCGCATATCGGCGTCCGGACCCGCGATTTCGCCTATACCGTGCACGGCCGCCAGGCCCCCGCGGAACCGTTCCGAGTCGAGCTCACGGCACCGGACGGGTCGATCTGGAGCTGGGGTCCCGAGGATGCCGCGCAACGAGTGAATGGTTCGGCATTGGACTTCTGCCTGCTGGTGACGCAGCGCCGGCATCGCGACGATCTGCCGTTGACGGCGACGGGAACCGACGCCGCGCAGTGGCTGACGATCGCACAGGCCTTCGCCGGGCCCCCGGGATCGGGGCGCGAGGCCGGCCAATTCGCCTGAAAAGTTCCGGTTCGAGCGGGCGAGCGCCGACTCAGGTTGCGACGTGCTTGTGGCCGACCGGACGCCGTTGGCCGGAGGACTTCGAGATCGCAGCTCGAAGTTGACGCTCGCCAGCTTTCTCGGGTTACCCGGCGTCGATCCGGCGCAAACCTTCGCACCGCTCGGTGGCCGGCGGCGTACCGGCACCGAGCGAATGGTGAACAGCGGTTTTCACGCCGCTACGCCCGCTGTTGTGATCTTGACCGCAGGCCTCGGAATCCCTTGCGCCAGGCAGTAACCTGGACGTGCGTACGACTTTCAACGGTGCGGGTCGGCCACGAGGGGAACCAGGGGAGAGGGAAGGACGCACCGCTATGGCTCAGTCCGCGCAGTCCCGGTCCACCGGCCAAATTCTGCAATACACCGCTGTCGTGCTCGCCGGAATGGCGAGTATCGGCCTGACCGTCGCCGCCGGAACCTATGTCGTCAACCAGATCGGCGGCACGGGCCTACCGGCCGTCATCGGCTCCGGCGAGCGAGGCGACACGCTCGTCCCGGCGCCCGACACCCGCCAATCCGACACGTCGTCGAACACCGGCGCGGCCACCACCGGTTCGTGGGAGGCGGCCGCAGCCTCACGCCGCCTGCCCGCCTTCGCGGCCGACGCCGCGGCGACGCCTGCACGTCTCGTGCCCGAATCGGCGGACCGCTCACCGAATACCGAAACATCCTCGGCGACAACCGGTCCCGGCGGCGTCGGGGGCCGCCTGAACCTCACCGGCGAAACCTACGTCGGGGCGAATCTGTCCAGGACACAACAGCATTCGTTCGCCGTCACCGTCGACACGAATGTGCCGTCGGCACTGGGCGCGAACGGCTCCCCGGATCAGCGGCCGGGCGCCGCGCCGAATGCGGTGACCGAATTCCGTACCGACGTCGACGTGCACAGTGGTGAGTTCAGCGTCGCGATGAGCGATCCGCCCCTGGGCCGCCACGACGTTCAGGTCCAGCGGCACGCGCGGCCGGCTCCAATGCCGTCGCACCATCCACAGCAGATTCCCGCGGACCCGGCAGGCACCGATTCGACGGAACCGACGGTGGGCCCGGCGACCACGGCGGCAGCCGGTTCACCCACCGCGGCAGCCGGGTTGACCACAGCGCCACCGGATTCCACGCTGGCATAGCGTTTCGACACCCTCCCGGCCGGGTACCGTCAAGGTGCCTGGCCGGTTGTCGTCTGTGCCCGCTCCCGTCGAGCACACTCGAAACGTACTGGTCGTTTGCCGCATTTGTCCTTGTCAGCGGTTATCCGCCACTCGACGTGCGGAGCGCACGTTATTCCCCGGTAACCGTTTAATAAAAAGGAATTCTGTAGTACTTTTGTGGCAAGCGTGGAACAGGGAGGGCCTATGGGCCACATCAGGTACGCGAGCGACGTCGGGGCTCCGGTGGAGGTCGCATTCACGTACACCGACAACCATCTGTTCGTCCCGGATTGGATGTTCGGCATCGCAGCGTTCGAACCCGTCGGCGAGGCCGGCCACGGACCGGGTGCGGTCTACGCGGCGACGTTCCGGCTCGGGCTGTGGCATCCCACGGTCGACTGTGAGATCACCGAATACCGCCGCAACGCGGTCATCGGGTACACCCTGCGCAGGCGCCAGCCGGGGAAGGTGGCGCCTGCGCAGGACCCCGCCGCGTCGTCGCAGGACCTCGAACCCGCACCCGCGCTCGCCACACTGACGCTGCGATTCGATCCGCTCGGCTACGGCCGGTCGGTGCTGACCTCGGAGGCCGACTATTCGCCGGCGCGCGGCTGGCTGGCCCGTCCGGCCGCCAAGGCCATCGATGCGCTGGCCCAGGCGGCGGTGCGGCGCAGCGAAACGCAATTGCGCAGGGAAATCGAAGAATTCCACGGCACGGATCTTGTCGGCCGGATTGCGTAGGGTACCGGTCATGATCATCGTGAGCACCGACGGATCCTGCCTGCGCAATCCCGGCGGCGCCATCGGCTGGGCGTGGGTCAATCATCAGGGCAGTTCGGCCAGCGCCGGCGCGGCCTCCGGCACCAACCAGGTGGCGGAGCTACGCGCGGTTCTGGAGGCGATTCGGGCGCATCCCGGTCCCGAACCGCTGTTCATCGAGAGCGATTCGCTGTACGCGATCAAATGCGCGTCGGAATGGCTACCGAGCTGGCGGCTCAACGGCTGGCGCACCGCCACCGGCAGCGCGGTGAAGAATGTGGAGCTCGTCCAGTGGATCGATCACGCGATCGCCACTCGTCCGGGGCCGGTGCGGTTCCGCTGGGTGCGCGGGCACGTGGGCAACTACTACAACGAACAGGCCGACAAGCTCGCCGGTGAGGCCGCCCGCGCCGCCGCGGGCCGGGCCGATGCGACGCCGAACGGTATCGACGATCTCCCGCCGTTGCCGACCGCGGTGCGGCCCCCCGCCGCAGTCACCGAGACGATGTCCGACACCGCCGCGACGACGCCGCTGACGGTCGTCGTCACCGACAAGCCGGCGTCCCGGCCCAACCGCGGCCGCGCGACAGCCGAAACCGCGGACGCCCTCACCCTTTTCTGACCGGGCACGCGTCAGACCACCTGAATGGCTTCCGGCGGTGGTGGGTCGGCCCACCGCCGGAGGCGCCCGGTTGCTGCACCTCGGCCGCCCGAACCCTGCCGGTTCCACCACCCGAGTTACCCCGGACGCGTTCCGGCCCCGCGACGGAAACTGTCGCGGGGCCGGAAAGTGTTGTGTTGTAACCGGATTCAGTTACCCGGCTGCGGAGCCGGTGCGGGCTGCGCCCCGCCGTTGGCCTGCGGGCTGGTACCCGGGGCCGCCTGCGGCGCACCCGGAGCCGGACCGGACGGGCCCATTCCCTTGGTGACCGGCGAGTCGAACTTCGCGACCAGCCACTTACCGTCATGCTTCTCCATCTGGGCGACGCCCGGGATGGTCAGCTTGTCCGGCTGCGGGACGGCCTGGTTGGTCTGCTCCTGGGTGATCACCAGCACCACGTTGGCCTGGCTGTCGTTGCCGGACTCCCACGCGCAGTGGATCTCGTCGAGCTTCGACTTGGCCTGCACGCTGACCATGGCCTGCTTCAGCGTGTCCGAGGCGCCGCTGAAGAACTTGCCCCACTCACCCGTCGAGAGGTCGTTGACGCTCTTGAAGTAGGCGTCGAGATCCTTCGAGTCGTAGCTGGCCACGGCCCTGCCGAAATCGCACGCCGCCTTGGTCGAGTCATCGCGTGCGGAGAGCTGATCCTCGCGATTGTCGGCCTTCAGATAGAAGACCACCACCGCGGTGACCGCGGCCACCAGCAGCACACCGGCGGCGAAGGCCGCGACAATCGGAACCCACGGAGTGCTCTTCCCGGAGGAAGGGGCGCTCGCCGGCGCCGGGGCCGCCGACTCGACGGCCGGCGCATCGGCCGAGGTCGGGCCCGCGGTCCGGAGCTTCACCGTTTCGTCCGTGTCGGCGGCCTTCGCGGTATCGGCACCCTTGGCGGCAGCAACCGACGAGTCCGACTCGAACTTGACCGTTGCGTCCGCGGCGGTGCTGTCTTGCGCCGCGTCGACCTTCTCGGTCGACTCGGCATCGTTGTTCGCCTTGTCCTTGGCGGTGTCGTCATCGGACATGAATCGATCTGTCACCTTCCCGGCATGTGGAAACCACGCCGTATGTTTCGGGCCACTCTACTTACCGCACCGGCTTCGGGGTCCGAGCGTTCGGATCGGCACCCGACGGCATCTGCGCTCCGTTGTTCGGAACGTCGGGCCGCGGCGCGTTCGCCGAACCACGAATCTGCTGGTCCGGAGGTGCGTTGGTGCAATAGTTGTACTTCGGGAACGTCCCGTCGGTCGCGACATACGGTGCGACCGGCGCGTGCGAGTACTGGCAGAACGGGCGCGGCCAGATATCGAGGATCGTATAGAACTCTCCGTCGTGGGCCGGCACCCCCATCGCCGAACTCCCGACGACCAGCGACGGGAACAGCGCCCGCAGCGCCGGCAGCCGCAGCTGCGCCGCCTTGGTGACGGCCACGAAGTTGGTCGCGAGGCTGGTGATCGGATCGGTGGTCTCGTCCAGCGTGGCGCCCAGCGACTTCATCTGCGCCGGGGCCTGGTCCAGCACCTTGCGCAGTTCGTCGTTGGCGTTGTTGAACTGGGTGAACAGCGTCGACGAGTTCTGCGTCAGGGTGCTCAGATCGGGCTGCGCGTTCGACGTAGTGGACGCGATGGTGCGCAGGTTGGTGAGCAGGTTGGTGGTCTGCGGCAGCAGATTGTCCAGACCGGCCGTCACCAGGCTCAGCGCATCGACCATGTCCCGCAGCTGATCCGGTCCGCCGCTGAGCGCTGTGTCGAATTCGGTGAGGATGGTGCTGAACCGGTCCGGGTCGATCTGGTCGAAGAACCCGCTGGCGTTCTCCAGCACCGCCGACACCGGCGTCGGGGTCTGCACCTTCTGCGGGTCGAACGGGATCACCGAACCGTCGGTGAGGTACGGACCCTTGTCGCTTTCGGGCTGGAAGTCGATGTACTGCTCACCGGCGGCCGAGAGGGCGTGCACGACGACCTGCGTGGCCTTCGGAATCTTGTACCGGGTGTCGATCTGGGCCTCGGCCGCGATCGAGGCGCCGCGATTCGCCAGCTTGATCGAATTCACCTTGCCGATGCGGAATCCGCGCAGCGTGACATCGTTGCCGGGCTGCAGACCGCCGGAGCGGTCGAGCGCGACCGTGACCGTATAGGTGCTGCGCAGCGGATTGATCCGCATCACGCTCACCGCCAGGTACGTCGCGCCCACGACGAAGGCGATCACCAGTCCGATCGTGGACAGCAGCAGTTTGTGTCGCAGCAGCCAGCTCATCGGTGGCCCCCTGTCACTCGGCCGTAGACGATCTGCAGCACCTGGATCAGACTGCCCGCCATGTCCTGCAGATCGCGCAGATCCCAGAACTTGCTGTGCGGCGGGTCGGTGAGCAGGCCGATGTCGAGCTGGGTCAGGGTCGCGGCGACGGCTAGGGTGTTGCCCTTGAACGAGGCGTCGACCTTCGGCCGGATCTCGTGCAGTGCGTCCAGCGCCGGACCCAGGTCGTTGCCGGCTCGCGACAGCGCGTCCATCAGCCTGTGCACGTTCTCGAGCAGACTGGCCAGCTGATCGTGGCTGGTATCGGCGTAATCGCCGAGCGCCGCGCTGGTGGTGGAGATCTTGCCGAGCAGATCACCGATCTGCTTGTTGTTCTCCGCGATGGCGCCGATCATCTGCGGCAGCGAATCCGCCACCTGACCCAGCTGGTCGTGATTGGCCTCGATGGTGTTGGTCAGCGCGTCGAAGCCGTTGAGCGTGCTGTCGATGCGCTCGCTGTTGGCGTGCAGCGTGGTGACCACACTCGTCATCTGCTTGATCAGGCTCGCGAGCTGATCGGGCCGGCCGCCGACGATCGAATCCAGTTCCGAGGTCAGCTTGGTCAGCGCGGCCACGCCGCCGCCGTTGAACAGCATCGAGACCGAGAGCAGCAACTCCTCGACGGTGGCGCCGGCCGAGGTGTGGTCGATGCCGATGGTGTCGCCGTCCTTCAGCATCGGCGTGGTCTCGTCGGACTTCGGCTTCGACAGCGCCACGAACACATCGCCCAGCGGAGTGGCCTGGCGCAGTTCGGCGGTGGAATCGCGCGGCAGCGTGATGTCCTTGCGGACGTTCATGTCGACGATGGCTTGATAGTTCTTGGTCGCGATGTGGGTGACCACACCGACATCGGAACCACCGATCTTGACCTTGGCCTGATCGGGCAGGTTGAGCGCGTTGGCGAAGATCGCGTGCAGGGTATAGGTCTCACCGGACTGCCCCGGTTTGGGCAGCGGCAGACTCTCCACGGTCAGACCGCAGCCGGAGGCCGCCACGGCCGCCGAGACGCCGAGTGCCAGCCAGGTGCGCCGCAGGCGCGTCGATACCGTCATTTCGTCAGTCCCAACAGTGCGGCGGACAACCCGAGGTCGGGTCCGAAATCCTCGATCTTGCCGGTCCGGCAGCCGTCGGCCCTCATCTGAATGCGTTCACAGAACAGGCTGACGATCTCGCCGGACAGTGCGGTGCCGAGCACCGCGTGCAGGCGGACGAAGCCGCGGTTGCGGTCCATCGAACGGTCCAGGTTCTGCAGCAGCAGCGGCGCCACGTCGACGGTCTCGACCACGCCGGCCGCGTTCTGCCGCAGCTGGTCGGTGACCTTGGTGAGCCCGGTGAGGCTCTCCGACAACTGGCTCTGGTACTGGCTGAACACGCCGCTGGTGTTGGCCAGGAAGTCGTTGAGCTGATCCAGCGTGGCCTGCAGACCGGGCGCCTGCTCGGCCAGCAACGACGACATCTGGGTGACCTTGTTGCTGAACTCGCGCACCGACTGGTCGTTGTCGGCCAGCATCGAGGTCAGCTCGTTGAGCTTGATGATGATGGTCGAGATGGCGTCCTTGTTGTCGACGCCGACCTTCAACGCCCCCGACAGCGCGTTGAGCGTGTCGCGGATCCGCTCACCCTGGCCGTTGACCATGTCGTAGAGCAGCGTGCCCGACAGCGGTCCCTGGCTCTGGCCGGGCGCCGGCTTCAGCGCGGCGGTGAACTGGTCGATGGTTTTGATCATCGTGTCCAGTTCGACCGGGGTGCGGGTCTGCTGCACCGTGAGGTGCGTGTTGTCCGGCAGCTTGGGGCCGCCGGTGTAGCGCGGGGTCAGCTCGATGTGCCGATTGGTCACGATCGAGGGCGACACGATCGCCGCCGTCACATTCTTCGGGATGTCCACGTCGTGGTTCACCGTCATGTGCACCTCGACGAACTCACCCTTGGGGATGATCTTGTCGACCTTGCCGACCTCGAGCCCCAGCACGGTGATCGGATTGCCCTCGAAAACGCCGGCGATATTGCGGAAATCAGCGGTGATGTGGGTCGACCCGCCCACCGCGTTCTGCACCGATCCGCAGCTGCCGGCCACCAGTACGGCCGCGCCGATCGCGACCGTCTTGGTGGCGCGGGCCAGCCATTTGTTCAGGATCATCCCTGGCACCCCTCGATCACTCGCGCGAAGCACAACCAGTTGTCCGGGAACAGCCACGGCACACCGACCTCACCGTAGGGGCCGTTGCCGAACACATTGTTGAACTGCCGCAGCGACGCGGGCATGATCGTCAACAGTTTGTCCAGGTTGTCCTTGTTCTTCTGCAGACCCTGGGCCATGGTGTTCAGCTGTTCGATGGTCGGGCCGAGCTGGTTGTTGTTCTCCGCGCCGATCTGCTGCAGTTGCTTGGTCAGGGTCGCGGTGTTGTTCAGCAGTTGCTTGAGCAGCTCCTGGCGTTCCATCACCCGGCTGGCGATGGCCTCGCCCTGGGTGATCACCAGCAGCAGGCTGTTGCGGTTGTCGCCGAGGATCTTGGTGACCTTGTCCAGATCCTTGAGCAGACCGTCGACCTGGTCGCGCCGATCGTTGATGGTCTTGGCGAGCGCGCCGACGCTGTCGAGCGCCTGCGCGGTCAGCTGCGGCGAACCGTCGATCTGGTCACCGAGCACCTTCAGCGATTCGGCCAGCTTCTCGGTGTCGAGCGCCTCGAACTTCGGGGTGCCGATCTGCACCACGTCGGCCAGGTCGTAGGGCACCTTGGTATTGGACTTGTGAATCCGGTTGCCCGGCAAGCCCTTACCGTTGCCCGGGTCGAGATCGACGTAGCGCGCACCCAGCAGCGTGGCCATCTTGATGGAGGCACGGGTATCGGGGCCGAGCTTCACGTCGTTGTTCACGTGCAGGGTGATCAGCACGTGGTCACCCTCGAGTTTCGCTCCGGCCACCGTGCCGACCGGCACACCGGCGACGTTCACCTTGTCCCCGGTCTGGACGCCGGCCGTCTGCACGAATTCCGCCTGCACGTCCTTGGTGCCGACGCCCAGTTTCTTGTAACTGCTGGACACCACGAGCAGCACCACGATGAGAACGGCGCCGATGACGCCGAGCCAGAAGAAGCGGTTGCTCTGGAAACGATTCCTGATTCGCGTACCGAAGGTCGTCATGGGCGGCACACCGCCGAGTGGTTGGGTCCGCCGATCTGGCTGACCAGACCTCGCGGCAACAGCACCCCGTACAGCGAGACGTCCAGCGTGCACAGATACGCGTTGGCGTAGGCGCCGTCGGAGCTGAACTTACCGACGTTCGCGAGGATGCCGGGCAGGTCGATCGCGGCCTGGTCCAGCTTGGAGCCGTTGTTGATCAGCATGGTCAGCGCCGCGGTGCTCGAGTTCTGCGCGGCCGCGATCTTCGGCTGCACCTGATCGACCATGTTCACCAGAGAGGAAGTGGCATTCGCGATCTGGACGGTCGAAGCCTGCAGGGATTGTCCCTGCTCGTAGAGCCCGCCGATCAAGGCACGGGTCTGGGTCACCAGTGTCTCCAATTCATCACCTCGTTTCGCCAGTCCCGACATCACGCCCGACAGTTTGGTGATCACGTCGGCCAGGATGACGTCGCGTCGCTGGAAGTCACCGGCCAGTGCGGCGGCCTGGGTGATGAACGAGCTCAGCGAAACACTGTCGCCCTGCAGCGCCTGGATGAAGGTGTTGGTCAGGTCGTTCACCTGCTGGGGTTGCAAGGTTTCGAACAGCGGCTGAAAACCGTTGAGCAGACCCGAGATATCGAACGAGGGCTCGGTGCGCTCGACCGGGATGGTCGCGTTGTTGCGCAACGCCGAATTGTCGCCCTTGTTGCCCGGCGCCAGCGCCACATAGCGCTGGCCGATCAGATTCTGGTACCGGACAAGGGCTTTGGTGTTGCCGTACACGGTCTGATCGCTCTGCACGATGAACGACACCTTGGCCTGGTGCTGTCCTTCGACCTCGATGCCGGTGACCTTGCCGACGCGCACGCCGGCCATCCGGACGTCGTCGCCCTCCCGTAGGCCCAGCACATCGGTGAAGATCGCCGAATAGCTGTGGGTGGAACCGTTCACGGTGCGCGCCAGCGTATTCCAGATGACCACGGTCACCAGGATCGAGACGAGGGCGAAGATACCGAACCCGATCAGCGGTTTGCGAATTCCTCTCATCAGCTGGCACCGCTTTCGGAAACTTGCAAGGTTCCACCCCTCAGGATCGAGCTCAGCAGCAGATATTCGGCAGTCGTCGGATCCCGGCCGAGCAGCGCGCTCATCGCGTCACGTCCGGTGTAGTAGGCGATCGGCCCCGCAGTGGGCTTCTGCCCGTCCGACGCCGGAGCAGCGGCCGGAGCCGGCTGCGGCGCGGGGGCCGCGGGCGCACCCGGCAGGCCCGGCAGCTGCGGGAACAGACCCTCCAACGGAGTTCCGGCGAACGGGTTGCCCGGCTTGGGCGCCTGCTGCGGAGCCGCCGTCTGCGCGGTGTCACCGGTCGTGACGCCCGGGATGGCGGGCAGGCCCGGCATCGGCGGCAGCTTCGGCAGTCCCTGCGACGCGTCCAGCGTGCGCGGCTTCAGCGCCGGTGTCGGCGGGCCGATATCGGAGACCACCGGGGCGGTGCCACAGCTCGGCCCCGCCATGTCGCCGTAGCGCGGGCAGTCGGACCGGTCGTACGGCTTGTACGGCGTGAAGGTCAGGCCCGCGTTCCAGATCATCTGCTGCTGCGGACCCCAGTGGAAGGTGGTGCTCAGCTTGCGGACCGACGCGTTCAGGTTCGCGATGGCCTGCGGGATCGCGTCGGGGTCCTCGGTGAGCGCCCCGAACATGTCGCCGGTGCCCGAGGTCAGCTGCTTACCGACGTCGGGGTTGCGGGCGAACAGGTTGTTGACCTTGTCGATGGTCGCCGAGGTGCCGGTGATGAGGCCGGCCAGCTCGCTGCGCTTGTCGGCGATGGTCTGCGCGGTCTTCACCGATTCCGACAGCGTCGTCATCAGATCCGGCGCGGACTGGTTGAGCGCGTGGAACGAGGCGGAGAAATCGTTCAGCGTGCCTTCCGGATCCGGCACCGCGGCGCGGACCTGGGTGAACCAGTTGTTCAGCCGCTCGACGGTGGAGCCGGGTACCCGGCCGCTGCCGTCCAGCGCATAGGACAGGGTGCTCAGCACCCGGCCCAGCTGCATGGGGTCGATCTTGTTCAGGATCGTGCGGACCGTGGTGAGCGTGTCCTGCAGCGCGATGGTGCCCTGGCTGTGGTCCTCGGCGATCTGCGAGCCGGCCTTCAGCGAGGCGTTGTCGGGACCGTTGTAGACCAGTTCGACCGAGGTGACGGCGAACAGGTTGCTGGGGACCACGCGAGCGGTGACGTTGGCCGGGATATCGGAGATGTAGTCCGGCTTCATATTGATGTGCACCTGCTGCAGCTCGCCCTTGGCGGCCACCGACACATCCTTGACCGCGCCGACCAGCACGCCGCGGAACTTCACGTCGGCCTGGGCGGGCAGGCCGTCGCCGGTGGTGGTCAGATTGGCGGTGACCTCCACCTTCGGATTGAGAATGTAGCCCTTGTAGCGGGCCATCAGCAGCGTCAGCGCGGCGGCGATGACGACGATTCCGCAGACGCCCGCGATGAGCAGCTGCCGCATCGTCGGTCCGCGGCCACTCGGATCGATGATCATATTCAGGCCCCTGTATCCATGCGGGACACCCGCACCCGGTCGGCCCGGCGAACGGGCTTCGCATTGTGATTCACCGGTCCTCCTATCCCGAGATCCTGATGCCCGGGTTCACGCCCCAGATGGCCAGCGTCATGAACAGGTCGGCGAAGACGACCGCGATGATGCAGAGCTTGATCGCCCGGCCCGCGGCCACACCGACGCCCTCGGGACCACCCGAGGCGAAGAAGCCGTAGTAGCACTGGATGAAGGTCGTGATCGCCACGAAGAGAATGGCTTTCAGCAACGACCACAGCACGTCGTGCGGTACCAGGAATTGATAGAAGTAGTGCTGGAAGGTGCCCGAGGCCGTGCCGCCGATGAACCCCACCGTGATGGAACACGACAGGTAGGCGACCGGCAGCGCCAGGCAGTACAGCGGCACGATCGCGATCATCGCCGCGATCATCCGGGTGCTGACCAGATAGGGCAGCGGCCGGATCGCCTGCGACTCCAGCGCGTCGATCTCCTCGGCGATGCGCATCGAACCCAGCTGGGCGGTGAAGCGGCAGCCCGCCTGTGCGGCGAATGCGAGGGTGGCGAGCATGGGCCCGAGCTCACGCGTGGTCGCGAAGGCGGAAATCGCACCGGTCAGCGGGCTCAAGCCGAGCAGATTCAGCGAGGTGTAGCCCTGGATGGCGACGGTCATACCGCCGAAGGCACTGAGGATCAGAACCACGCCGATGGTGCCACCACCGACGATCAGGCTGCCGTTACCCCAGGTGACGTCCGAGAGCAGCCGCCAGACTTCCTTCGGATAGTGCTTGAGCGCCAACGGCATCGAGCCGATCGAGCGCAGGAAGAAGAAGACCTGGTGACCGACCCGCGCGAGCCAGTCCCGCGGGGCGCCGGCGGAGCTGCGGATCCGCTGCAGGGGCCGCAGTAGCGGCGGAACATAAGTTGACGACACCGGCTCAAACCATCTGTGGGGGGAACAGGGCGTTGTAGATCTGCGTGATGATCAGATTCGTGCCGAACAGCATCAGCGCGGACAGCACCACGGCGGTGTTGACCGAGTTCGCGACACCGCCCGGGCCGCCGCGGGTGTTCAAGCCCGAATCACACGCGATGATCGCGGCCAGCAGGCCGAAGATCAGCGATTTGATCAACGCCACCAGCAAATCGCTGGTCACCGCGAACGACGCGAATGTGCCGATATAGGAGCCGGGGGTGCCGTTCTGGGCGAAGATGTTGAAGATGTAGCCGGTCAGGAAGCCGACGAAGATCACGAAGCCGCACAGCAGCACCGACACCAGCATGGCGGCGCCGAGCCGGGGGGCCACCAGCCGGCGCATCGGGTCGACGCCCATGACCTTCATGGCGTCGATCTCCTCGCGGATGGTGCGGGAGCCGAGGTCGGCGCAGATGGCCGAGCCGACGGCGCCGGCGATCATCAGCGAGGTGACCAGCGGCGCACCCTGCTGAATGATGCCCAGCCCGTTGGCCGCGCCGATGAAGGAGGTGGCGCCGACCTGCTGCGCGACCGAGCCCACCTGAATGGAGACGATGACGCCGATCGGAATTGCGACCAGCAAGGTGGGGGCCGCTGCGACGCTGGCCATGAATGCGCACTGCCGCACGAATTCACCGAACGGGAAGCGACGACGGAAGATGGCGACGAACAGTTCCGCGACCGCCGAGAAGCCCATCGTGATCTGTCGACCGAAGGTCTCGAGAGACCGCTTGGGATGATCCTGCCAGTACGCCTTCGTCCAGTCCGCCGCGGCACTCATTCTCGATGGTGAACTAATTGCCCCCGACCCGTCCGGACCGTTGGTGACTTGCACTGGCTACCCCTCTCGACGCCGGTTACCCGCCCCGACGACTGTTTCGCTTGAGGCACCTTACTACGGAGTTAGGAAAAACACACCACAAAGTGTGGCTGTGGTCATAGACCCAGATCACGTTGGTTCCGGGCCTGTGATCGGGCGCACCCGACTGGTATCGATCACAAAGAACACGACCATTTCCTAGAACACGTTCTAGTTTACTGATCGAATGTCCAACTCGAGATCCGATACCTGTTTTATCGGATTAAAATTCTCGTTATTAAGATTTGCCCCGAATACTGACGAAAGCCTATAGCGAGTACCCGCGAAACAGCGGTCGTCGTGAGCAGGTGTCGCATCTCGTCGGCCTCGCACGTGTCGTCGCGCGGCCACGGCATCGATCCAGCAAACTGCATGCGCATACCGGGCGCGTTCGGGCCCGACAACTGCAAGGATGTAGTACGACAAGGCTGATATCGTGCGGACTTCCGACGTCTGGAGGGAAATGTTCAACAAACTCGTCAGGGCGGCTCATGCCGCCTTCGCCGTAGCTCTGGGCGCGGCGCTGCTCGGGACGGGCGCGGGGGTCGCGCAAGCCGGTCCCGGATCGCCGGTGATCGGCGGCGGCTCCGGCATCATCATCGACAACCAGTTCGAGTGCACCGTCACGACCATCGGGCACGACGCCGGTGGCCGCCTGGTCGGCCTGACCGCCGGTCACTGCGGCGAGGCGGGTTCCGAGGTGTGGTCCGAACAGGACCGCGGCGCGGGCGTGATCGGACATTTCGTCTATTCCAACCACGACCTGGACTATGCGGTCATCCAGTTCGATCCGGGTCACGTCACTCCGGTCAATCGCATCGGCAATGTGACGATCACCGGGATCGGGGCACCGGCCCAGTTCCCCAGCATCATCTGCAAGGAAGGCCGGACCACCGGTAACACCTGTGGCCTGGCCTTCGGCGACGTCTTCCAGACCGACGAGACGTGGGCCGAGATGTGTGTCGTCGAGGGCGACTCCGGCGCCCCCGTCGTCATCGGCACCACTCTGGTCGGCATGGTGAACGCCTATCTGGCGGTGGCCTGCTTCGGGCCCGAGGTCGGCACCAACATGTCGGCGATAGTCAACGACATGAATGCGCACGGTGGCGCCGGGGCGGGCTTCGCGCCGATCTGATCGGCGGCACGACGACCCTTGTAACGGGCGGCGATTCGGGTATCACACCGGAGTCGCCGCCCGTTTTCCGTGC
This sequence comes from Nocardia sp. AB354, assembly GCF_049538315.1. Classification (NCBI taxonomy): domain Bacteria; kingdom Bacillati; phylum Actinomycetota; class Actinomycetes; order Mycobacteriales; family Nocardiaceae; genus Nocardia; species Nocardia sp. AB354. The sequence continues at coordinate 330,091 of NZ_JBMVFU010000004.1, forward strand.
CCGGGGCGGGGTCGGCCGCGCGGCGCGGATCGGGTCGGCCGCCGCGGGGTGCGGTTATGGTGAGGGCTGCCGGCCCGAAAGGAGCACTCCGTGAAGGTGATGAGCGCGATTACAGGGTGGGCCGTCGCGGCCGGGGCCGCGGTGTGCTGGGCCACCGGCACCGCCTCGGCAACCGCCGTGCACTGCGATGCCGACCGCAACCGCGATACGACGATCGTCGCCGGTGCCACGGCGTGCCGGGCGATGGGCGACGATTCCGGGCACGCGCGGTCGGCGGGAATCGATGGCGTCGGCTATGCCAAGGCAACCGCGGGTGCGGTCGCCCTCGGCCTGGGCGCCGGCGGCGGGATCGGGGCCAGTGAAGGCGCCGCCGGACTGCCGGTCGCGGTCGGTATGGGCCCCGACGCCTTCGCCTTCACCTCCCTCGCCGCGGAGGATGTACCCGGCCGGATCGGACTCTCCTTCGCGATGAACGGCTCGCAGGCGCAGGTGGTCTCGGGTGAGCGCAGCACGGTCTGTCTCGGCTCGGCGGCGCTGGCATGGGATTCCCGAACCGGCGCGCTCTGTCTCGCGACGCCGATCGGGATGTGGCAGGTCCCCGCCGCACACTGAGCACGAGTCCCGGGCTGTCCTACCCTGGCGGGTAGGGGTAACGACGCCGCGGCATGCGGCGGCAGGAGGTCGACACACGGTGGATTCGGCACGATCGGAGCAGGCAGCCGAGGCGGAAGCGGCGCGGGTGGCGCAGGCCGCCGAGACCGACGACGCACCGGAGATGGTCATCGACCCGCGATTCGTGCCGGTCGTGCACCATTTCTTCCGGCTGTTCCCGCGACCCAACCGGGGCGGGGGCGCCTTCGCGATCTTTCTGCACGGGCAGCCCGTCGTCGATGTGTGGGCCGGATGGTCGGCGCCGGACCAGCGCTGGCAGTCCGACACGGTGGCGTTGAGCTTCTCCACCGGCAAGGGTGTGGTCACCACGGTGCTGCATCGGATCGCCGAACGCGGACTGGTCGATTACGACGCCCCGGTGGCCGAATACTGGCCGGAATTCGCCGCGAACGGCAAACAGGACATCACCGTGCGCGAGGTGCTCACCCATCGCGCGGGACTGCACAAGGTGCGCGGCCTGGCCGCCGACGCCGACGGCATTCTCGACTACGACGCGATGATCGCGGCGCTGGCGGCCGCCGAACCGGATCCGCGCCGGTTGCAGGGGTCGGGATATCACGCGGTCACCTTCGGCTGGCTGGTCGCCGAAATCGTGCAGCGCGCGACCGGCAAGCCGTTCACCGAGGTGTTGCGGCACGAGATCGCCGAACCGCTGCAGACCGAGGAGTTCTGGTACCGGGTGCCTGAATCCGAGCGGCACCGCATCGCCCGCACCTTCCCGCGGTTGCGAATCCCCGGACTGCGCTGGGATACCGCCTCGAAGGTCATCGCCCGCAGCCGCACGGTCGGTGCGATCGCCGAGGCCGGGATGCCGGCCGGTTTCGATGTGCTGGTCGGCGATCCGCGCGTCCACGACTCGGTGATGCCCGGGTTCAACGGGGTGTTCTCCGCTCGTGCCCTGGCCCGGATGTACGGCGCCCTGGCGAATGAAGGCCGGGTGCTGCTGCCGGACGAGACCTGGAGCCAACCGCTGCTGCGCCCGGAAACCATCGAGTACGTCAACCATGTGCAACGCAGCGAACATCGCGACTACGTCATCGGCGTACCCGTACCGTTCACGCTGGGATACCACCGGCCGCCGATTGCATCCCGGCGTCCGCTGCGCCGGGCGTTCGGCCACTACGGCGTGGGTGGTTCCGGTGCGTTCGCCGATCCGGAATCGGGCATGTCGGTCGCCTTCGTCACCAATCGGCTGGGTAATTCGCTGAATACGATCGGCGACGGGCGCCTGGCCCGATTGGCCGCGGAGGCCCGCGCGGCACTCGGCTGACGGCGGCGCGCGGGGGCTTCGAACCCGGGGCCGGGCTGTCTCGTGTGCTGGGTATGCGCGCAGCAACAGCAGGCCGGGACCGCACGCCGCAGATTTCCGGCGAACGGGCCGCGCCCCGGCAGCCGCGGTGGGTCGCGGCGCACGCGCTGGCGGCCGGAATCGATTTCGATCGGTACTTCCGGCTGCGTCGCGCGTGCGACGGCGACCCGTTTCTGGTCCGCTTCCCGGGATTCGGCGCGGTATTGTTCACAGGAACACCCGGTGGCACAAAGGAATTACTCCGGTCGCCGATCGGAATTCTGCATCCGCCGCAACCGAATCCCATTGAACCGCTTATCGGTTCGGCCTCATTGATACTCGCTCGTGATCAGCGCCATCGCAACGACCGCACTGTGCTGGCGCCCGCATTTCATCGCGCCCGAATTGCGCAGTACGGCACGGTAATTCGGGACAGCACTCGCGACGAGCTCGTCGGTGCCGGCACCGGTCCGGCGTGGCTGCCGGGGACGGTGATCGATGCGCGGGTGGCGGCGCGAGCGCTGACGCTGCGGGTGATCCTCACGCTGATCTTCGGCGCCGACGACCCGCTCCGGCGTGACACCTACACCGCGGCGGTCGGCGAATTCCTCACCGCCTTCACCGGACCGCTGATGCTGGTGCCCGCCTTGCGGCGCAGCGCATTCGGCATGTCGCCGTGGGGCAGATTCGCCCGGGCGCGCACCCGGCTGGACGCGTTGCTCGACGCCGACATCGGCGCGCGGCGGGCTGCCGGTACGCCCGATGACGGCGCGCTGGGCGTGCTGTCGAGCGCCCGCTACGAGGACGGCAGCGGGGTGAGCGACGCCGATCTGCGCGAACAACTGCGCACCCTGTTGGTGGCCGGTCACGAAACCACTGCCACGAGTCTGGTGTGGGCGCTGTTCCGGCTACACCGCGACCGCGGCGCGCTGGCCCGGCTGCGCGCCGAACTGAGTGCCGTTGGGCCCGACGCAGATCCCGAGGAGCTGGCCGGTCTGCCGTATCTGAATGCCGTATGTCAGGAGACGCTGCGACTGCATCCCCCGGTGCCGATCGTGCTGCGGCGGTTGACCGGACCGCACACGGTGTGCGGAGTGGAATTGGCCGAAGGGGACACGATGGGGGTCGCGATTCCGCTCGTGCACTCGGATCCCGGTACGTGGGACGAGCCCGAGCGGTTCCGGCCGGAGCGGTTCCTGGACCGCCGGTACGGGCCGTTCGAATACCTGCCCTACGGCGGCGGCCATCGTCGCTGTCTCGGCGCCACCCTGGCCGACTACGAACTGCGGATCGCGCTCGCCACCATCGTTTCCCGAGTCGAGCTGTCGCTGCTCCCGCGCTATCGTCATGGCCGAATTCCGCGCTCGGTGCCGCACAACATCGCGACCGGTCCACACCGCGGAATCCGATTCACTGTGGAGGGAATCCGCCACCCGTGAGGTGATTTGTCTCACAATGAGGTTTGCTGGGTATCGATCCGGCTCTCGTCCGCCCGTCCGGACCCCGAATCCGACTCGCCGATGCGAACGGGACTTTCACCCTGTCACCACTACGCCGGCGACCCGTGGTGACGCATCACACACGCGCGATGCGGACTTCATAACTGCCGGAACACAATTGGCCGATGCCCGCGAGAGATGTAGTAATGGATGCCGGGCCGGGGCCTGATTGACCATTCGCGCACCCGCGCGCGAATATTCCTGTGCGCCGTGGCGCGCGATCTAGGTGGGAGAGGACGAAACGGCTGTGCGCACCACAACCTGTCGGAAGCCCGTTCGGGACGAGACCAGCCTGTCCAAGCGGACCGGCCTGTTAGCCCTCGCGGTGACCTCCCTGGCGGTGACCGCCGCCGGTGCCATCGCGATGGCGCCCGCCTCGGCAGCGCCGCTGTGGCCCGGTGGACCCGACGTTCCCGGCGCTCCCGCTGTCGTGCAGGCGCCGCAGCCCGAACCCGGTGCCGCGCCGGTGAAGAACCCGCCGCCGCTGCCGCAGGCGAATTTCGCCGCGCCGAGCATCAGCCCCGGCGACGGCGACGTGGTCGGCGTCGCGCAGCCCATCATCATCAACTTCAAGGATCCGGTCGGCGACCACGCCGCGGCGGAGAAGGCCATCCGGATCACCTCCAGCAATGCCACGCACGGCCACTTCTACTGGCGCGGTGACAAGCAGGTGCGGTGGCGGCCGGAGGAGTTCTGGCCCGCCAACTCCGACATCACCGTCGAGGCCGGCGGCACCAAGGTCGCCTACAAGGTGGGCGATGCGGTCGTCGCCACGGCCGACGACGCGACCCACATGATCACCGTCACCCGCAACGGCGAGGTCATCAAGACCATGCCGACCTCGATGGGCAAGAAGGACCACGAAACCCCCAACGGCACCTACTACGTCGGGGAGAAGAACCGGAAGATGATCATGGACTCCTCGACCTACGGGGTTCCGATCACCGATCCGCAGGGCTACAAGCTCGAGGTCGAGTACGCGACCCGGCTGTCCAACAGCGGCATCTTCGTGCACGCCGCCCCGTGGTCGCTCGCCCAGCAGGGTGTGTCCGACTCCAGCCACGGCTGCCTCAACGTCAGCACCGAGGACGCCCAGTGGTTCTTCGAGAACGCGCAGAAGGGTGATCCCGTGGTGGTGACGAATTCCACCGGAAACTTCAGCGCAGGCGACGGTATGGGCGACTGGAGCTGAACCGAAACGCTGTTCGGTAGCGGCCCCGGAGCGAATGCGCTCCGGGGCCGCTGTCGTTGCCGCCCTTCACCGCACGGCGCTGTCGCCGATTCCCGCCGCCGGACGCGCTCGGCCACTTAGTATTCGGCGCATGACCCGGGTGTCGGAGACCACGCTCCCCGACGGGAGTTCGCGCACACCGTTCAGGCGCCCGGCGTCGGGATTTCACCGCGTGTTCGCACGAGAGCGGCAGGCTGCGAACGTGCGTCGACGGCCCGAACGGGTATTGCCCTCGAACCGGGCACGCGGGCTGCGCCACCGCCCGTGGGGCGACTACGGGCTGTTCCTGGTGCTGGTGGTGCCGAATCTGGTGCTGCTCGGGCTGTTCGTCTACCGCCCGCTGGTCGACAACATCCGGCTGTCGTTCACCGACTGGAATCTCGCCGAACCGTTCGCCCACTTCATCGGAGTCCGCAACTACCGCGAGTGGTGGACGCGGGCGGACACCTGGCAGATCGTCGGCAATACCGTGATCTTCACCGCCTTCGCGGTCGGCGGCAGTATGGTGCTGGGCCTCGCGCTGGCGCTGCTGCTGGATCGGAAACTGTTCGGGCGCAATGTGGTTCGCTCGGTGATCTTCGCGCCGTTCGTGATCTCCGGCGCGGCGGTCGGGGTGGCGTTCCAGTTCATCTTCGATCCCGGTTTCGGCCTGGTGCAGGACCTGCTGCATCGCGTCGGCATCACGAACGTGCCGGATTTCTATCAGGATCCGCACTGGGCGCTGTTCATGGTGACGGTGACCTACATCTGGAAGAACCTGGGCTACACCTTCGTCATCTATCTCGCCGCACTGCAGGGTGTGCGGCGAGAACTGCTGGAGGCGGCCGCGATCGACGGCGCCGGACGCTGGACCACCTTCACCCGGGTATTGCTGCCGCAGCTGCGGCCGACGACGTACTTCCTGTCGATCACGGTCATGCTGAATTCACTGCAGGTCTTCGACATCATCAACGTGATGACGCGCGGCGGACCACTGGGCACCGGGACGACCACCATGGTCTATCAGGTCTACCAGGAGAGCTTTCGCAATTTCCGTGCCGGATACGGTGCCACGGTCGCGACGATCATGTTCATCGTGCTGCTGGTCATCACGCTGATTCAGGTGCGAGTGATGGATCGAGACGAATGACGAGCACTCGGAAACGCCTGGCGGCGACGGTTTTCGGTTACGCGGCGATGGTGTGCGTGCTGATCGTCGTCGGGGTGCCGCTGTTCTGGATTCTGATCACCTCGTTCAAGGCGCGGCCCGATATCTATACTCAGCCGGCGGTGTGGTGGCCGCGCAGTTGGCATCCGGAGAACTATCACGAGGCGACGACCACGTTGCCGTTCTGGACGTTCCTGCGTAATTCGCTGATCGTCACCGCCGTGGTCTCCGCGGTCAAATTCGCGCTGGGCGTCTTCAGCGCCTACGGACTCGTCTTCCTGCGCTTTCCGGGTAAGACGCTGATCTTCCTCGCCGTCATCGCCGCGCTGATGGTGCCCAACCAGATCACCGTGATCTCCAACTACGCCCTGATCGCCCAGGTGGGGTGGCGCAATACGCTGCCGGGCATCATCGTGCCGCTGTGCGGCGTGGCGTTCGGCACCTTCCTGATGCGCAACCATTTTCTCTCCCTGCCCGTTTCGGTGATCGAGGCGGCCCGCATCGACGGCGCGAACTGGTGGCAGCTGCTGGTCCGGGTGGTGCTGCCCATGTCCGGCCCGACGATGGTGGCGTTCGCGGTGGTTACGCTCGTCAACGAGTGGAACGAATACCTGTGGCCGTTCCTGATGGCCGACGATGCCGGCGTCGCGACCCTGCCCGTCGGATTGACGCTGCTACAGAACACCGAAAATCCGAGCGTCACCAACTGGGGGCCGGTGATGGCCGGAACCCTGCTGACCATGCTGCCGATTCTGGTGGTGTTCGTGCTGCTGCAGCGGCACATGATCAAGGGCCTCACCACCGGTGCCGTCAAAGGCTGATTCGCTCGAGGAGAGTGCCGTGACCCGACCGCGCACACTGACCCGCCGCGGATTTCTCATCGCCGCCTCGGCGGCCACCGGTTCGGCCCTGTCAGCGTGTGCGGGGATGGGCGGCAGCACCGGAGCCGGCGGCGACCCGAACACGATCATCTTCTGGTCGAACCATCCGGGCACCTCGAAGAATCAGGAAACCGAGTTGATCAACCGGTTCCACGCACAGCACCCCGAGCTGACGGTGAAGCTGGTGGACGCCGGGCGCAACTACGAAGAGGTCGCGCAGAAGTTCAATGCCGCGCTGACCGGCGGCGCGCTGCCGGATGTCGTGGTGCTCTCGGACGTCTGGTGGTTCAACTACGCACTGAACAAGGCCATCGAACCGCTCGACGAACACATCGCCGCCGCGGCGGTACCGCTGGCGGACTACGTCGACAGCTTCGTGGACGACTACCGGTTCGACGACAAACTCTGGGCTCTGCCGTATGCGCGTTCGACGCAGATCTTCTGCTACAACCGCGGCCTGTGGGCCCGAGCCGGACTGCCCGACCGTGGCCCGCAGAGCTGGCAGGAATTCGACGAATGGGGCCCCGAACTGCAACGCGCCATCGGCGCGGGGAAGTGGGCGCACGGCTGGGGTGATGCCAAGAACTACCTGGCCTGGACGTTTCAGGGACCGAACTGGACCTTCGGTGGCGCCTACTCGGATCGGTGGACACTGAAGTTCTCCGATCCTCGCACGGCCGAGGCGGGAAACTTCCTGCGCGACATGATCAATCGCAAACGCTACGCCGCCATCCGCCCCCAGCTGGCCGTGGATTTCGGCACCGGAGTGGTGGGGTCGGCCATCACCTCCACCGGCGACATCAAGGGCATCGTCGCCAATGCGGCGGGCAAGCTCGACTTCGCCACCGCGTTCCTGCCGCATCCGAACGGGCCGGGATGCACCACCGGCGGTGCGGGGCTGGCGATTCCGTCGCGCATCTCCGACCAGCGCAAGGCCAATGCCGTGCGCTTCGTCGAGTTCATTACGAATCCGGTGAACACCGCCTACTTTTCGCAGGCCACCGGCTACATCCCGGTGCGCAAGTCGGCGGTCCGCGATCCGTCGGAACAGCAATTCCTCGCCGCCAACCGCAATTTCGCGACCGCCGTCGATCAGCTGCCGCTGACCCGCTCACAGGACTATGCCCGGGTGTTCCTGCCCGGCGCCGATCAGATCATCGGCACCGGGCTGGAACAGATCGGACTGCAGAACCGGGATGTGAAGTCGGCCTTCGCCGATATCACCGATCGCCTGCAGACCATCTACGACCGGCAGATCGAACCGAAGCTGCCGCGCTAGCTACCAGATCCGCACGCGCTCGGTGGGTTCCAGATACAACGTGTCACCCGGTTCGACACTGAACGCCTCGTGGAAACCGTCCAGATTGCGGACCACACCGTTGCACCGGAACTCCGGCGGAGAATGCGGGTCGACGGCCAGCCGGCGAATCGCCTCCTCGTCGCGCGCCTTGGTCCGCCACACTTGCGCCCAGCCGAAGAACACTCGCTGCAGGCCCGTCAGGCCGTCGATAACCGGCGGCTCGGCACCGTCGAGGGCGATCTTGTAGGCCTCCAACGCGATCGAGAGCCCGCCGAGGTCGCCGATGTTCTCACCGATGGTGAATTCGCCGTTGACGGTGTGACCGGGCAGCGCCTTCGGTTCGAACTGGTTGTACTGATCGATCAACGCCTTCGTGCGCTTACCGAACTCGGAGCGATCGGTTTCGGTCCACCAATCGACCATATTGCCGTCGCCGTCGTATTTACTGCCCTGATCGTCGAAGCCGTGGCCGATCTCGTGCCCGATCACGGCACCGATGCCGCCGTAGTTGGCGGCGTCGTCGGCGTTCATGTCGAAGAACGGCGGTTGCAGAATCGCCGCGGGGAACACGATCTCGTTCATGCCCGGGTTGTAGTAGGCGTTCACCGTCTGCGGCGTCATGAACCATTCGCCACGATCGACCGGACCGCCGAGCTTGTTCAGATCGCGGTCGTGGTCGGCGGCGTAACCGCTGCGGTAGTTCTCCACCGGATCGGCGGGATCGACACGGACCGCGGAATAGTCGCGCCAGGTGTCGGGGTAACCGATCTTGGGGGTGAAGCGCTCCAGCTTGGCCAATGCGGCCTCACGGGTCTGCGGGCTCATCCACTCCAGTTCGCTGATGTTGCGGCGGTAGGCCTCGATCAGATTCGCCACCAGCTCCTGCATGCGCTGTTTGGCCTCGGGCGGGAAATGTTCGGCGACATAAATTTTCGCCACCGCTTCGCCGAGCAGATCCTGCACCAGCGATACGCCGCGCTTCCAGCGCTCGCGATTCTCCTGGGCGCCGGTGAGGGTGCGACCGTAGAAGTCGAAGCTCTCCTCGACCACGGCGGCGGTCAGGTACGGCGCTCGCGCCCGCAGCACCCGCCAGCTCGCCCACGCCTGCCAGTCCTCGAGCGGCTCCGCGGCCCAGACCTGCGCGAAGGTGCGCGCGTAATCGGGCTGGCGCACAATCACTTCGGCGAACAACTCGGGTCCCGAGGCCGAGACGCCCTCGGCCAGCGCGTGAGTCCACGCGGCCCAGTCGAATTCGGGATTCGCGGCGGCGAGGTCGGCGAAAGTGGTGAGGTTGTAACTCAATTCGGCGTCGCGGCGGCGCACCACGTCCCAATGTCCGGCGGCCAGTTTGCGTTCCAGTTCGAAGACGCGCTGCGGGTCGTAGTCGATCGCGGCCAGCTGGAACATGCGCCGGATGTGCTCGACGTATTTGGTGCGGATCTCGGCGTAATCGTCGTTGCGGTAATACGATTCGTCCGGCAGCCCGAGTCCGGACTGGGTCAGGTTGATCAGATAGCGCTGCGAATTCTTGTCGTCGGTATCGACGTAGGCGCCGACCGCCCCGCCCACACCGGTGCGTTGCAGCCGGCCCAGCAGCGTGGCGAATTCGGCGCGATCGCTCACCTCGCGCACCGCCGCCAATTCCGCGGCGATCGGGGTGAGCGCGGCGGCCTCCACCGCCTCCTCGTCCATGAAGCTGTTGTAGAGATCGGCGATCTTGCGCGCCTCTTCCTCGTCCGGCACCGAGGCCGCGGTTCCGGCCGCCAGATCCTGGATGATCTTCTTGACATCCAGTTCGGCCTGGTCGTAGAGGGTACGGAACGCTCCGTCGACCGCGCGATCGGCGGGAATGTCGTACGTGTCCAGCCATTTGCCGTTGACGTGCGCGAACAGGTCGTCCTGCACCCGCACAGCGTCGTCGCGATAGGTCAGATCGATGCCCGAGGGAGTCGTCACGTCGAAAGTCACGACCTCCAGTATGCCGACGACGGCGGCGCGCCGCCGCCGCATTCACCCCTGCGCGGCGGTCGCCACCGGGATGCGGTCGAATTCCCCGTCACGCGCGCCGGCCATGAACGCCTGCCACTCGCCGGGGGTGAAGGACAGCTCGGTGGTGCCGTGGACCAGTTCCGCGGCGCCGTCCGCGGCCGGGCGAACGTGCAGGTCACCCTCGCTGCCACCGTGCACGACCGTGCGGAGGAATGCCATCCAGGCGGGCGCGCCGACGGTGATCACCGGCTCGAGTTCGGGGCTGTTCGCGGGGTCGCGGCGGTATTTGCTGTCGCGGATCAGCACCGCGTCACCGTCGAACCGCACCTCGACACACTGATTGCCGTTGTTGGTGCGCGTGGAGGTGAACCAGGACGTGATCTCCGGCCGGTACCTCGCGGGGGTGGGCATGGGCAGGAGTTTACACAGCTGCGTATTTCTCGATCAGCGCCAATGACTCTGTGCGAGTGAGGGATTGATCGAGCGCTCGCACGAATGCGAACGCCAGATCGTGCACCTGGTCGGGATGGTCGACCGGTCCGCCGAAGACGGCGCTCTCGGCCCAGCCGAAGGTAGGCAGGTGCTCGGAGGCGAAGTCCAGCAGATGAAAACTCGCCCCGCCGAGGATCGCGCCGTCGGGAGCCGCGAACGGGATGACCCGGATGTCCACGTTCGGCCTGGTGCGCAACAGCCCGGCCAGATACTCCAGCTGCGCGCACAGCACGGCCTGCCCGCCGACCTGCTGCAACAGCGTCGCCTCGCCGACCACTGCGGTGAGCGCGACCGGGTCGTGTCCGTGCAACCGCTTGCGGCGCCGCATCCGCATCGCGACCAGCTGTTCGATCTGCGCCGGGCGGATCATCACATCCGCGGCGATCAGCGCCCGCGCATACGCCTCGGTCTGCAGCAGGCCCGGAATCACGAGGCTGTCGTAACTGCGGATACGGTCTGCGCCGTATTCCATCCCGTAGTAGCGCTGTAGTTCCGGCCCGATCAGACCCGATCGCGTCCACCAGCCGCGCTCTCGCCCGGCGGACAGCAAGGCGAGCAGTTCCGCGCGTTCCTGTTCGCCGACCGCGAGCAGATCCAGCACCGGGCCGATGGTGTTGGCGGTCAGCACCCGGCGGCCCTTCTCGACATGCGACCAATTAGCCGGGGTGAAGCCGACCGCGCGGGCGAAGCCGGCGGAATCGAAGCCACGTTGTTCGCGAAGTTCGCGCAGGCGAAGGACCAATTCCCACCGAGCGACCACTGGCGAGGGAGGGGCCATGCGGGCAGATGCTACGCCGGCCGCCGCGACACGCCCGTGACTATTGTCATTTCAACTGTACGGCGATACGGTCTGCGTATCGGTGGCACTGCACTCGACGACGAGACGAGGTTCGCCATGAGCACGCGCGACCCGATGGCCGGCGCGATCGAACCGAATATCACCACCATCACCACCGCGCCGCGCGCTGTCACCCAGGAAGCGCTGGTCCGCTGTCGTCGCTACCGCAAAGAGAACGGGCTCTACGGGATCGTCGAACCGGTACGAGGTCGCATCCTGTTGGAAATAGGCCCGGTCGGCGCGATCACCGTGCCGGCCGCCCTCGGAGCCCCCATTCGCGAATACCTCACCGTGCGTGGACATCGCGGGCCGATCATCGGACATCCGCGATCGGCACGCTGGACGTTTCTCACCGGACACGTCGACGAATCGGCCACCGACGCCGCGATCGCTTCCGATATGTTCCATCGCTGCGCCGCACTGGTGGCCCCGGGCACCACCATCGTGCTGCCCTCACCCGCCGACGAACGCACCGGATACCGGGTGTGGATCGATTCGCCGCACAGCGACTACCGGCCGGAACTGGCCGAGGTGCTCACCGCAACCCGCCAGTGCCGGCCGGACCCGTACTGATCCGGCCGATCAGGAGGTCGGCCGCGGGCTCAGCGTCACGCTGTACTTGTTCTCCAGCGTCTGATTCCAATCACGTTGGCACTGATCGATCTTCGACTGATCGCCGTTGGCCTTGTTCACGCAGTCGAGGAAATCCTTGCCGCCGTTGTTGACGAAGAAGTTGACCCCGATCGCGGCGATCACGATTCCGGCGATGAGCCCGAGCAGGCCCAGGACCAGGCCGGCCATCGCCATACCACCCCCGGCCGCGGTTCCGCGCCGCGCCTTGACCGTCGCGATGATGCCGAAGATCAGGGCGACCAGGCCGAACAGGATTCCGCCCACCACTGTCCAGCAGGTCAGCAGGGCGATGATGCCGAGGACCAGCGCCGTGATGGCCAGCCCCTTGCCCTTGGGCTGCTCCCACGTGCCCTGTCCCGGCGGGCCGGGGTAGCCGCCGGCCGGCGGCGGGGGATATCCGCCCGGATACTGTCCCGGCTGCTGGCCGTACTGCCCCGGCTGCTGGCCGTACTGGCCGGGTTGTTGTGGGTACTGCCCCGGTTGCTGGGGATACTCGCCGGAGTGGCCGGGATACTCGCCGGAACGACCGGGGTACTCGCCCGAGCGTCCGGGTTGTTCGCCGCCCGACTGCGGATACGGTTCCGGCGGGGGAAAGTTCCCGGGCGGTGGATTCTCGGTCATCGCTGTCCTCTCCTCGGACGCACGGGCCCTCGACGGCCGCGTCTGCCGACTCTATTGGCCGCCGAGACGTGCGTGCATTTCCCACACCAGGACTTCCGCCGGAACTTCGGCGACGATGCGCTGCCCGCCACTGCGCGTCATCCGCACCGCGTCGCCCTCGTAGAGGGTTCCGACCCCCTCCATCTCCACCTCGCCGCGGGCGACGAAGACATGCAGGTAGGGCGCCTCGGGCAGGGTGATCGCCTGCCCCGCACCGGTTCCCGCCGCGCCGGGCATGCGCCCGACGTGCAGGGCGGAATGGCTGCTGCTGATCGCGATCGCGGTTCGATCGCGGTAGCGCGGCATCCCCGTGGCGACCGTGATCAGGCCGCCGCGGTCCAGTTCGTCGTTGATTTCCAGTTGCTGATATCCCGGAGTAATTCCCGGCTCGTCCGGTACTACCCACATCTGCACGAAATGAACCGGTTCGGAATGCGGCGACGTGCCGCCCTGTTCGGGGGGGAGTCGCCACGAATCATTCTTTTCCGAATGCAGAATTCCGGTTCCCGCACTCATTCGCTGCGCCAATCCGGGATAGATGACACCGGCATGTCCCAGCGAATCCTGATGCACCAGAGAACCGTTCAGAACCCAGGTGACAATTTCCATATCGCGATGCGGATGAGTTTCGAATCCCTCACCCGGCAACACGATGTCCTCGTTGTTCACCAGCAGCAGCCCGTGATGGGTGTTCTCCGGATCGTAATGCTCGCCGAACGAGAACGAATGCTTCGAATCCAGCCATGCCACACGGGTTTTCATGCGATCGCCGGCGCGATGAACATCGATGTGTGGTGTCGTGAGTGTGGACAACGGGGGTCCTCCTCTCGAGCTGCTGTCGAGGCCGCCGGGTAGATTCTACCGTGGCTGTGCACCGGCCCCGCACATTGATCCGGAGGTGAACCGAAATGCGACCCGACGCTGCGCGGCGGGCCGCCGTGGCCGCCGCCGTCCGCCGGCCCGGAATGCCGCGGCTGGCGCTGATCCGGTTCTCCGGACAGTTCGGCGACGGAATGTTTCAGGCCGCACTGTCGGGAGCGATTCTGTTCAATCCCGAACGTGCCACGGATCCGCTGGCGATCGCGGGCGGGTTCGCGGTGCTGCTGCTGCCGTATTCGGTGATCGGGCCGTATGCCGGAGCGATGCTGGACCGCTGGGACCGCCGGATGGTGCTGTTGGTCGCCAATGCGCTGCGCGCGGTGCTGATCGTGGTGACCGCCGTCGGACTGTGGGCCGGAATCCGGGATACGCCGCTGTTGCTGCTGGCGCTGGCGGTGGTCGGGATCAGCCGCTTCGTCCTGGCCGGCATCTCGGCGTCGCTGCCCCGGGTGCTGGAACAGCGCTGGCTGGTGCCGATGAATTCGGTCCTGGCGACGGTGGCATCGGGATGCGCCGGTGCGGGAGCCGCGGTCGCGGTGGCGATCATCGGCGCGATAGGAGCGGGCGATGTCGCGAGCGCGGTGGCGGTGGCGGCCAGTGCCTGCGGGTCGGTGATCTCGGCCGTGGCGGCGATCGGTTTCGCGCGACACCGACTCGGACCCGAACATCGCATAGAAACACCCGGGCGCAGTGCGGCCGCCGAATCCGTGCGGGCCGTGCTGACCGGTCTGCGCACCGGTGCCCGGGCGGTCGCCGAATCACGGGATTGCACCACCGCGATGATCGGCGTCGGCACCCACCGCATCGTCTTCGGTGCGAACACCCTGCTCATGGTGCTGGTTTTGCGTCGTCCCAACGAATCCGGGATCTCGGCCGGTTCGGGACTGGTCGGCTTCGGGGTCGCGATCACCGCGGTCGCCGCGGGCATGCTGGCCGCCGCGGTACTGACGCCGCTGCTGATTCCGCGGCTCGGGCGCCCGCGCACGGTGGTCGCCGGTCTGTCGGCGGCGCTGCTGGTGCAGGCGACACTGGTCCCGCCGATCACCGTCGCCACCGGTGCGGCCGAACACCGTGCCCATCAACTGTTGCTGGTGGGCGCGTTCCTGCTCGGCCTGGCCGGGCAGATGGTGAAACTGACCGGCGACGCCACCCTGCAGATCGATGTCGACGACGCCCGGCGCGGACAGGTATTCGCCCTGCAGGACACGATTTTCAACATCACGTTCGTGGTCGCCGTCGCGGTGACGGCCCTGATCATTCCCGCCGACGGCCGTTCTCTCGGCGTGGTGGCGGCCGGCGCCGGACTGTATGCGCTGGGTATCGCGGCGATCGCGGTCAACAGTCGCCGGCCTGCGCCACGCGGTTCCGGACGTTCGCAGACGCATCCCGAGTGATCGGTTAGATTGTTAGCCGCTGTGCTCGGTCCCAGCTGATGCGGTGACTGACAGTGCATGTCACCAGCGGTGCGAGTGGTAGTCGAGGAGTGCGGTGTTCGGGAACAACGCGACGGGGAGAGCGGCTGCCGGTAGACCGGCGGCGGCGCGCGGCTCCACCCGCAACGGAAAGCGCTGCGCCTCGGCGATTTTCACGCCCGCGGTCACCGGACTGCTGTTGTTCGGCACGGTCGCCCCCGTCCCGGCCTCGGCCGAACTCGCGCCGTGGGCGCCACCGCCGAAGAATGCCTGCGGCGAAACGGGATTCGATCCGCTGGCCCGCCAGCCCGATCCGAATGCGCCCGCGCCGCCGATCCTTCCGCCGCGAATCGACATTCCGGTGCCGGTGCCCGAGATCGTGCCCGTGCCGGTGCCGGGCCCGCGACCGGACAACACCCGCATCGTGCCGCAGCCTCTGCCCGCGGACCCGTGCCGCAACCCGTGCCCGGATATTCGCGATACGCCGAAACCACCGCCGGCCGAGGACCCTTCCGCGCCGGGCGAGCCCGCACCCGACTCCGGTTCGGCATCCGGCTCGAACGGTGGCTCGAACGGTGGCTCGAACAACGGCTCGGGCACCGGTTCCGGGTCCGGCTCCGGCACGGGCTCGGGGTCGAATTCCGGTCCGTTCAATCTGCCGAACATCAATATCAATCCGGAACCCGAACCGATCCCGATCCCGATTCCCGGGGGCGAGCCGCCCGCACCGGAGACCCCGCCGCGTCCGGTGCACCCGTCGATCGACCCGGGCGCGGTCGTCGAAGCACCCGCACCGCGCACGGTCGAGAACGTGAAGCTGGTCAATCAGGTGACCGGCCACGGCTCGGTCAACCGCACCGATATGCGCTGGCAGGTCGACGGGACCGACCTCGGCATCATGTGGGAGACCAAGCCCGGCCAGGTCGCGGTGGTGTTCGGCGACACCTTCGGCAAGGGCTGGGAGTACGGCCAGGTCGGCGGACCGGACTGGCGGTCGAACGTGCTCGGCTTCAGCTCCGAACGGGACCTGTCCAAGGGCCTGATCATCGACGACATGGTGCAGGACAGCCGCTGCCACGCCGCCGAACTGCTGAACAGCCGCAAGATCAAGAACTTCGAGACCACCGTGATCCCGACCTCCGGATTCGCGCTCGGCGACCGGCAGTACATGAGCTACATGTCGGTCAATCACTGGAGCAAGATTCCGGGGATGTGGTGGACCAACAACGGTGGTCTGGCCTATTCCGACGACGGCGGCAGCACCTGGGTCAAGGATCAGTACACCAAGTGGGACAACATGTTCGGCATCGATCGCTTCCAGGTCACGACGATGGTGCCGCACGGCGACTACGTCTACATGTTCGGCACGCCCAACGGCCGCATCGGCATGATCGGCCTGGCTCGGGTGCCGAAGCAAGAGGTACTGAACAAGTCCGCGTATCAGTACTGGGTCGACGGGACCTGGGCGCCGGCGCAGGAGAACCGCGCGACGCCGCTCATACCCGGCATCGCGGGCGAACTGTCGGTGCGCTACGACGAGTCGAGCAAACAGTGGCAGATGGTGTACCTGGACCCGGCTCGGCATGCGATCGTGCTGCGCACCGCGACCGAACCGCAGGGGACCTGGACCGACGGCACGCTGCTGGCCGATACGAACGACTACCCGAAGGCCTACGGCGGATTCATCCACCCCTGGTCGACGGGTAAGGACCTCTACTTCACGATGTCGGCCTGGGACAGCTACAACGTCTACCTGATGCACGCGACGCTGAACGACCCGGAACCCGCCGATCCGTAGGTCCGCGCCGCCGCCCGATCGGGAAATGTCATCCACAGCCCCTGGCGTATTCACCGGCGGCCAGTACTCTCGAATCAATCATGGCCACCTATTTCGATCCCAAATCCTGGTCGCCGTCGCGTGCAGTAGACCTCGGCCGGCGGCTGTTCGACCCGGAGTTGCTGGATCAGTGGACGGCTTTCACCACCGCCTGGCTCGACCCGGTGGCGGATCTCGGCGCGGGTACCGTCACCGCACTCATGCCGGATGTGCTGATGACGCTGCTCAGCGAGGGGATTCTGAGTCGCTTCGGCGGCCGGGAGGTCACCGCGACCCTGCTCGGACACGATCTGACCGCGATTCTGCAAACCCTCAAGGTGCGCCGCCGCGGCGCCCACTTCCAGACCAAAACGGTGCTGACCGAGCTGCGCTGGAACGGGCATCCGATCGAGGAGATGACGGTGATCGCGCACGGGGTGCGGCTGATCCCGGGCGTCCCGACGAAGGTGCGCACCGCGGGACTCGACGTCACCGGCACCGTGACGACCGTGGCCCTGGTCGAGTGGCTCAACGAGAAGCGGCTGGACTGGCGGTTCGAGGTGCATCCGAGCGGACTGATCAGCGCGCGTCATCGCACCCGGAAATTCCAGGCGCTGGTCGACGCCGCGATCAGTGACAACCTCGTCACGATCGCGGTCCATCAGGCCGCCTGGTCGGGCGTCCGGGTGCCGCGGCGCTGGGTGACGGTGGCGCCGGTCACCCTCTCGGACCTGCCCAACGACGTCCGCATCGTGCGGGCCGACCGGCAGGGCGACCGGGTGCATTTCCGGCTCGAACTGCCGCAGATCACCGGCTCGTTCGACCTCGGGCAGATGCGGGCGGCGATCGTCGCCGGCACGACGCTGATCGTGTTCTGAGGCGTTTCGGTCCGCCGATTCCGGACGCTATTGTCCGCCGGCGTTCCACCATTCGAGCAGCGCGGCCTCGGCCTCGTCGCGAGTGAGCGGGCCGCGATCCAGCCGCAGTTCCTTCAGATAGCGCCAGGCACGGCCGACCTGCGGCCCCGGCTCCAGGCCGAGCAGTTCCATGATCGCGTTGCCGTCCAGATCCGGGCGCACCCGCTGCAGATCCTCCTCCTGCTGCAGGCGCTCGATCCGGGCTTCCAGGTCGTCGTAGGTCGAGCGCAGCAGTGCGGCGCGGCGCTTGTTGCGGGTGGTGCAATCGGCGCGCACCAATTTGTGCAGCCGCGGCAGCAGGTCGTCGGCATCGGTGACGTAGCGGCGCACCGCCGAGTCGGTCCACTGGCCCTTGCCGTAGCCGTGGAACCGCAGGTGCAGATACACCAGCCGCGCCACGTCCTCGGTGAACTGCTTCGGATATTTCAAGGCGCGCATGCGCTTTCGCACCATCTTCGCGCCGACGACCTCGTGGTGATGGAAGCTGACGCCGCCACCGGGCTCGTTGCGCTTGGTCGGCGGTTTACCTATGTCATGCAGCAGCGCGGCCCAGCGCAGCACCAGATCCGGATCGCCCTGCTCCTGGTCTATGGCCTGGCGCAGCACGGTCAGCGAATGCTGGTAGACGTCCTTGTGCTGATGGTGTTCGTCGATCTCCAGTTTCATCGCCGGGACCTCGGGCAGCACGCGTTCGGCCAGCCCGGTCTCGCACATGATGTCGATGCCGTCGGTCGGATGTTCACCCGCGATCAGCTTGTCCAGTTCGGTACGGACCCGCTCGGCGGTGATGCGGCGGATCTCGTCGGCCATCAGCGCGATCGCCACTCGCACCCGCGGCGCCACCTCGAAGCCGAGCTGGGAGACGAAGCGGGCGGCGCGCAGCATGCGCAGCGGATCGTCGTTGAACGAATCCTCCGGCGCCGCAGGCGTATCCAGCACTCCGGCCAGCAGCGCGTCCATGCCGTCGAGCGGATCGACGAATTCCAGCTCACCGGCCCCGCCGATGCGCACGGCCATGGCGTTGACCGTGAAGTCGCGGCGAACCAGATCGCCCTCGAGGTTGTCGCCGAAGGTCACCTCCGGGTTGCGGGACACGCGGTCGTAGCTGTCGCTGCGGAAGGTGGTGATCTCCAGCTGCCAGCCCGATTTCGACGCGCTCACCGTGCCGAACGCCAAACCGCCGGTGTCCCACAGGTTGTCGGCCCAGCCACGCACGATCTCCTGCACGACCTCGGGCCGCGCGTCGGTGGTGAAGTCCAGATCGGTGCCGAGCCGGCCCAGCACCGCATCGCGCACGCTACCGCCGACCAGGTACAGCTCGTGCCCGCGCGCGGCGAACAGGCCGCCCAGCGGAATCAGC
Source organism: Nocardia sp. AB354 (assembly GCF_049538315.1). NCBI lineage: Bacteria > Bacillati > Actinomycetota > Actinomycetes > Mycobacteriales > Nocardiaceae > Nocardia > Nocardia sp. AB354. The sequence goes on from NZ_JBMVFU010000004.1 coordinate 349,105, forward strand.
ACATCCGAGAGCCGGCCCAGGGTGATCGCCGCCGCGGCAAGCAATCGCGTCCGGCGATCATGGTCGGGGTCGGACACGGCCCTTCCTTTCACTTGTGTGCCGTCCTCCACTTCTGCGTCAACGGACTTCGGCGAAACCACGCCAAACGCAGCTTAGTTGGTACGCACCCGCCGGTACCCGCCCGGACCGGCCGGACGACACCACCGCGGCGCGGCATGACACTCGGCATCGAACACGTTCAGTGCATCGATCCGGCGCGGCTAGACTGACCCGGTGTCTCCGGCCGATCGCGCGAACAGTCGACGCCGCCAGCCCCGGCGCCGCGGTTCGGCCGGTAATGCGGCGAAACCTCGCATGCGCACCGTCCGGGAAACCTCCGCGGGCGGATTGGTCGTCGACGGACTCGACGGCCCCGCCGAACAGCGCTGCGCCGCGCTCATCGGGCGCACCGACCGCCGCGGCCGGCTGCTGTGGTCGCTGCCGAAGGGCCACATCGAGGAGGGGGAGACGGCCGAACAGACCGCCGTCCGGGAGGTCGCCGAGGAAACCGGTATCAACGGCCGGGTGGTCGCGGAGCTGGGAAGCATCGACTACTGGTTCGTCACCGAAGGCCGTCGGGTACACAAGACCGTGCACCATTACTTGATGCGGTCGTTGGGGGGTGAGCTCTCCGATGCCGACGTCGAGGTCACCAAGGTGGCCTGGGTGCCGTTGAGCGAACTCGATTCCCGGCTCGCCTACGCCGACGAGCGGCGTCTGGCCGAGGTCGCGAATCGGCTGATAGATCGGATGGAGAGCGGCAGACAATGACGCGTGCGAGTCGCAGTGGGCACCGCTGGGTGCTACTGCTCGTCTCGCTGGCGCTCGCCGTATTGAGCGTGCCGTCGGCCGGGTCGAGCCATGCGCAGCCCTCCGGGTCGGGAGGTTCGACCGCCGCGCCGAAATTCCTCAAGCTCACGCTCGATTCGGTGTCGCCGAGCACGATCACCACCACCAGCGATTCCGTCCTCGCGCTGACCGGCACGGTGACCAACATCGGCGATCGCGTGGTGGACGACGTCAGCGTGCGGGTGCAGCGCGGGGCGGCCATCGCCGAACCCAGCGAATTGCGGTCCACGCTGCGTCAGGATCAATCGAATTTTCCGGTCAGCGCACAATTCCAGGACGTCGCCGATCAGCTGGGGCCCGGGCAGCGCAAACAGTTCACCCTGCGGATCGGGGTGCGCGAGGGCATGTCCAACGCGGCCGCCAATCCGCCGGTCACCGACTCGCTCGGCATCACCGAACCAGGCGTGTATCCGCTGCTGCTGAATGTGAACGGCGAACCGGCCTACGGCAATCAGGCACATCTCGACGATGCGCGGTTCCTGCTGCCGGTGCTCGGCCTGCCCGCCCTGCCGAACGGCTCCGATGCCGCCGCGGAGGGCGCACAGCCGGTTCCGGCCGCACCGCAGCCGCCGGTGGCCACCACCATGCTGTGGCCCCTGGCCGACCGGCCCCGCATGGTCGCGGGCATTCCCGGGTCGGTGGACGGCAAGGCGCTGCTCACCGACGACGAACTGGCCGGCGAACTCGCCGCGGGTGGCCGCTTGGATCAGCTGCTCTCGGCGCTGGAGTCGGCGCTGCGGCCCGACCCCTCGCACGATTCCGGCCGCTCGGGCGCCGGGCTGGCCGGATCGCTGTGCCTGGCCGTGGACCCGGATCTGCTGCTCACCGTGTCGAGGATGACCGAGGGATACCGGGTGCTGGCCTCGCCGTCGGATCCGGACGGGCCGACGCGCGACGGAACCGGACCGCAGGCCGCGCGGACCTGGCTCGACCGGCTACGTGCGCTGGCGCCGACGATGTGCACGGTGGCGCTGCCGTTCGCGCAGGTCGACCCGACCGCGTTGGCCGGCGTACACGATGCCGATCTGGTCGCCCGCGCGATCACCGCACCCGCGGATATCGTCGATTCGCTGCTGTCGGTCAAATCCGTGCGCGGTGTGAGCCTGCCCGCCTCCGGAGCCATCGGAGCCGATGCCGCGGCCATGCTGACCGAGCGCGGTTTCACGACCGCCGTTCTCTCGGGAAATGCCGTGGCCGAGAGCGGTTCCGTCAGCGCCGCAACGGGTTCCGGGCGCGGCGAGGCGACGGTGCGCAGTACCGCCTCCGTCGCCGCGGATATCGCACCGGTGGTGCCGGAGATGGTTCGCCTGCCGGCCGCCGCGCCGGCCAAACCCGAACTCACGCCGCCGGCGCCCGATTCCGGGTTGAAGGTCGCCACCTTCGACATGTGGTCGGCGACCGCGCTGGCCGCGGTCGGATCGAATCCGCCGACTCCGGCGTTCACTCCCGACCGGGTGCGTTACGCGGTCACCAACGACTCCCGCACCGCTCGACTGCAGGACGCACTGGGCGCGCTGACCTGGCCGGTGCTGAATACGACCGAGACCCGCCCCCGGGCGACCCTGCTGATGCCGCCGCAACAGTGGGGCGCCGACCGCGACGAGGCGGGAGCGTTGCTCTCGCATCTGGAGCTGATGTTCCGCAGCGGTTTGGCCACACCGCGTTCGTTCGCCGATCTGCTGGCCCAGCCGGTCGATCCGCGCCCGTACGACCTGGACTACTCCGGTGATGCGGTGGCGCAGGCGGTGCCGGACCAATTCGTCGCGCCGGTCGGGCAGCAGGAACATCGGATCGACGATCTGATGAGCGCCCTGGTGGAGATCCCTCAGCAGGAGCCGACGCCGCGGACGTTCCTCACGCCGCTGCGCGACGATCTGATCCGGGTGCTGACGCTCTCGGATCGCACCGGCACCGATTCGCAAGCCGATACCGTCGCGCAACGACGACTCGAACAGACCACCCGGACCATGGACGGTTTGTTCTCCTCGGTGAGTGTGCTGCCGCCGGGCGGGGTCTACACGCTGGCCTCGGAGCAGAGCCCGTTGCTGCTGGTCGCACGCAACGATCTGCCGGTCGCGATCCGGATCCGGTTCAAGATCGGGGCGCCCGCCGAGACGAATATCACCGATATCGGTGAGCAGCAGCTTCCGGCGGAGGGTACTCGGTCGTTCCAGATCCCGACCAAGGTGAGCGACAGCCGTAACCTGGTGATTCCGATATCCCTTACCACACCGGCCGGAGTGCCTCTCGGCAACGCCACCTCGGTTTCGGTACGTTCGAACGCTTACGGTCAAGCGTTGGCGATAATTACCGCATGTGCCGGTGCACTGCTGTTCCTGCTCGCCGGTCGCCGCTTGTGGCGCCGCTTCCGGGGACAGCCGGATCCGGCCGACAAGGGTTTGGACCCCGGAAAACGACGCAGGCTGAACCGATACCTGCGCGCCCGCAAACGAGTACTGCAGGAAGAGGAGGCACAGTGAGCAACAATCGCGCAGCGGCTTACTGTGCCGACCGGGTACGGGTGTCCCGCAGGTCACGAGGCACAGTGAGCGACCATCGCGCAGCGGCTCGTCGTGCCGACCGGGTGGTTCACGGGCCGGCCCGAATGCCGAGCAGACCGGAGGTCCGGTGACCGAGTACGACGGCCCCGTCGTGCCCGATCAGGCCGACGACGAGCAGTTTCCGCGACGCGCACCCGCCGCGCCGTGGGAGCGTGGACCGCGTCGGCTGAGTCCCGATCCCTCGATGCCGCCCTCGGGCGCCAACGGTGTCGTGCCCAACGGCGCGCCGCCGCATCGCTTGCCGAACGAGGCCCGCCCCGATCCGGCCGATCCGCGGCGACCGCTCAGCGGCCCGATTCCACAGGTACCCCCGGCCGGCCGGATACCCGGCCCGAACGGGGCCCGGCCCACACCGCCGCCGCGCCGGCAAACGCCGCCCAGCGCACCCATGCGCCCGATACCAGGTGCCGTCCCGCGCCAGGTTCCGCCGGGAGCAGCGCCCCGTCCGGGACCGCCGAACCCGCCCGACGGGTCCCGATATCCGGGACCGCAGAATCCGCCGCGCCGGCAGAGCCCGCCGAGCGCGCCCATCCGCCAGACGCCGCCGAATGCGCCGCGCCCGCCGCTACCCCCCAACGCCCCGCCGAGCGAGCCGTTCCGTCAAGTGCCCCCGACGGATCATCGCGGTGCTCGCCCGCAGCAGGACACCCCGCCGCCGGGACGGCCCCGTCCACCGCAGCGCGGCCCGCGCCCGCCGGTCGATCCCTCCGACCACGAATCCCGGTACCGGGACCCCGAGTACCGGGACCCCGAGTACCGCGAGTCTCAGAATCGGGAGACCCCGCGCCGGGACGTGCCTCGTGCGGATCCGCGACGGTCCTATCCGCCGGGCCCGCCGAGCGGTCCGGTCGACCGAGTCCCTCGCCCGCCCCGCGCGGAGCGGGCGATGCCGCGCCAGATCCCGCCCTCCGAGGCGGCCGAGCCGCGGCGCCGGCCGGCAGCGGAGCGTCCGGCTGCGGCGCGCCCCGATACGCCACGGCCGACACGCGCGCGCGGTGATTCGGCAGGTCCTCGCACCGCCCAGCAGGCCGTGATCGAGCAGGAACCGGAAGAGTCGTCGACCTCGCGATTGGTCCGCGATTCCGGGTCCATCGCAGTCGCCACGTTGGTCAGCCGTATCACCGGCTTCGTCAAGCAGCTGCTGCTCGTCACCGTGCTCGGCCCGGCCATCGCCAGTGCGTTCACGGTCTCCAGCACGATCCCGACCATGATTTCCGAGCTACTGCTCGGCGCGGTGCTCACCGCCATCGTGGTGCCGACCCTGGTCCGCGCGGAGAAAGAGGACGCCGACCGCGGCGCCGCCTTCGTCCGCCGCTTGGTCACCGCGGCATTCACGGTGCTGGCCATCGGAACCGTCCTCGCCGTCGCCGCGGCGCCGGTGATGACCACCCACATCTTCCTGTCCCACGACGGCAAGGTGAATACCGCGCTGACCACGGCGCTCGCCTTCCTACTGCTGCCGGCCATCCTCTTCTACGGGATGTCGGGCCTGCTCATGGCGATCCTGAACACACATCAGGTGTTCAAACCCGGCGCCTGGGCGCCGGTGCTGAACAACGTGGTCGTGCTGGCGATTCTGACCCTGTACGCGGTGACGCCGGGTGAGATCAGCCTCGATCCGGTCCGAATGAGCGATCCGAAGCTGCTGGTCCTCGGCGTCGGTGTGACCGTCGGTGTCATCGTTCAGATGGTGAGCCTGCTGCCGGCCATCCGGCGGCTGGGGATCGATCTGCGCCCGCTGTGGGGGGTGGACGCCCGGCTCAAGCAGTTCGCCGGAATGGGCGCGGCCATCATCCTGTACGTGTTCATCAGCCAGATCGGCTGGACCATCGCCACCCGGGTCTCCTCGCACGCCGATGTCGCGGGCCCGACCATCTATCAGAACGCCTGGCTGCTGCTTCAGCTGCCGTACGGCGTGCTCGGCGTGACCCTGCTGACCGCGATCATGCCGCGGCTGAGCCGCAATGCCGCCGCCGACGACAATCCGGCGGTCGTCGACGACCTCGGCGTCGCCACCCGTCTGACCATGATTTCGCTGGTCCCGGTGGTCACCTTTCTCACCATCGCGGGTCCGCAGATCGGCCAGGCGCTGTACGGATACGGCCATTTCGGTAGTTCGGATGCGGGTCGTCTGGGCGAAGCGGTCTCCTGGTCGGCGTTCACGCTGATTCCGTACGCGCTGGTGCTGATTCATCTGCGGGTGTTCTACGCGCGGGAACAGGCCTGGACGCCCACTTGGATCATCCTCGGCATCACCGGCGTCAAGATCGTGTTGTCGCTGCTCACGCCGGTGTTCTTCAGTGACGATCACGTGGTCATCGCCCTGGGCGTGGCCAACGGCCTGGGCTTCGTGACCGGCGCGGTGATCGGCGGCTGGCTGTTGCACCGCAGTCTCGGCGACCTGCGCATGGCCAACGTCGGCCGCACCGTCACCCGGGTCGTGCTGGCCTCGGTGGCCGGCGCGGCGGTGACGCTGATCATGGATCAGGTGCTGGGCCTTTCACGACTCGACGGCGGCCTCGCCTCGGTCCTCCGGGTCGGCCTGGACGCGATCGTCATGTTCGGCGTCGCATTCGGCCTGATGCGCCTCGCCGGAGTGCCGGAGATCGTCGCGCTCACGGTCGCGGTGTCGCGCCGCCTGGGCTTCACGCCGCCGGCGCCCGACCTCGGCTTGGACGACACCGCGGCCGATATGCACGACACGATGGTGCTGCCGCGCCCGGATCTCGCAGCTCCGTACTACTACCGCTACGACCCGTATACCGACGCCCAGACGATGGTGTTGCCGGTAATCCGTCCTGGTGCGGTTGACCGCACCGGTCAGGGCGAGTTCCCGTACCCTGTTCGGCAGAGAAACGCAAATGCCGGTGCTGCACCGGCGCCACAAACTTCGACATATCAGGGCGAAGGAGGAGCGAGGGTGAGCGACGACGCGGCGGAGGGCCAGCCTTCCGCCGAGGCTGCCGACGCGGCAGGCGCAGTGCGCACCGACGACGTCCCACCCGGGAGTGTTCCGCCGGCCGACCGCACTCGGGACTCCGCATCCGACCATACGGAAGCGTCGAACGCCGCTGCGGCGCCCGACGCCGAGGCCGGTGTGCACGGGGATGCCCCCGACGCGCCGAACGCCGCGGACGCGGTGGGCGGCAACGGCGCGGAAGCAGTGCCGCCCGCGGCGGTGCCGCCGCGGGATCCGGCCTACGACACCGGCATGCTGCCGGTCGGTTCGCCGGAGATGCCCCCGATGCGGGTGGAACCACCGGCCCGGCGGGTGCCGCGCGGTCCCAAACTGATTCCGGGCGCCTCCGTGGCGGGTGGCCGCTATCGGCTGCTCGCCGACCACGGCGGCGCGCGCGGATTGCGGTTCTGGCAGGCCTTGGATGTGAAACTGGACCGCGAGGTCGCGCTCACCTTCGTCGATGCCGATCAGAAGGCCGCCGACAATCCCGGCCACGACGGCCCGCAGGCCATCCTCTCGCGCACGTTGCGCCTGGGCCGGATCAACTCGTCCGGCCTGGCCCGCGTGCTCGACGTGGTGCGCGGAAGTTCCGGCGGCATCGTGGTCGCGGAGTGGACTCCCGGCCGTTCGCTGCGGGAGATGGCCGAGACCCAGCCCTCGCCGATCGGCGCGGCGCGGGCCATCCGCGCCCTGGCCGCGGCGGCCGAACTGGCCCATCGGGGCGGCGGATCGCTCTCGATCGACCATCCGGACCGGGTACGCATCAGCGCGTCCGGCGATGCGGTGCTGGCCTTCCCGGGCACCTTGGCCGATTCCGACGCGCAATCGGATGTGCGCGGCCTCGGCGCGATGCTCTACGCGTTGATCACCGCCCGCTGGCCGATCCGCACCGGCGGTGTCACCGGTTCGGCGGCGACCGTCGGCGGGCTGAAGCTGGCCGATTTCGGAAGCGACGGCTCTCCGGTGGAACCGCGCCAGATTCGCCCCGAAGTGCCGTTCGAGATCTCCGCGGTGGCCGTCCGTTCGCTCGAGGCCGATAAGGGCGTGCGTACGGCGGCGACCGTACAACACGTGCTCGAGCAGGCCTCGGTCGTCGACCAGAAGACCGACTTCATCCCGGTCCTGCGCCTGGGCCAGCGCGCGGTCGCGAATCCGGACGAAAGCCTCGCCGATCCGGAACTGCTCGCCGCCGAGCGCGAGCGGTCGCAGCGCATGCTGTGGATCCTGGTCGCTCTGGGTGTGCTCGCGGCGCTGGTCGTCGGCGTGATCATCTGGTGGCTGCTGAGTATCTTCGCGCCGGGTTCGGCCGACGAACCGCTCAACGAACAGCGCAAACTGGGCCTGACCACGGCCAGCGTCGCACCGACGACGCCGGCCGCGCAGTCGGCGGGACCCGCGCCGACCACGGCCGCCGGACTTCCGCTGCAGGCGACGGGCGTCTCGGTGTACTCCCCGGAGGGGACCCCGGACAGTCCCGGCAACGTGTCGGCCCTGCTGGACGGCAATCCGACCACCACCTGGCACACCGATCAGTACTTCCAGCAGTTCCCGGCCTTGAAGAAGGGGATCGGGGTGCTCGCGACGCTGCCCGGGCCCAGCAAGGTGAGCAAGGTCGTCATCGATTCCGCGTCGCCGGGCACGGTGGTCGAGGTGCGTACCTCGCCCACCGCGGTTCCCACCCTGGATCAGACCCAGCTCGTCGGCCAGGCCACCCTGGCCGACGGCACCACCACGATCCCGGTGCAGTCCGACCAGCCGGCCCGCTACATCCTGATCTGGATCACCCAGCTGGCCAACAACGGCGGCCAGTTCCAGTCGTCGATCGGCGACATTCACTTCGAGGCAGCTTCCTGATTGCTGCCGTCGCGGCCGGCGGTTGTTCCGGCCCGTGATAACACCTCGCTCTGGTTGCTACCGATTCGTAATAAACGTTATGATTCACAGCGCGCTCTCAGCAGGGGAGCTTCCTGGGATCTGGTGTCTCGGTCCTGGATGATGCGGAATTTGCGGCCGGTCCGGTGTAGGACTTCGCGCCGCCGTGAGCGCTGTCCAAGGGGTTTGTGTGTCGTTCGAAGCGATCGCCAGTGGGGGGACACCGGAGTCGTCTGCTGTTCGTCGTCGCTCGATCGATCCGGACGAAACCACCGATTTCGAATTGCTTTCCGCCCATGTCGCCGGAGACCGCGACGCTTTCGGCATTCTGTTCCGCCGCCATTACAGCCGGCTCTGGCAATTGGCACTGCGCACCTGCCGAACTCCGGAGGATGCCGCCGATTCGCTGCAGGACGCGCTGCTGTCCGCGCATCGCAATGCCGCCACCTTCCGCGGGGATGCGGAGGTACGCAGCTGGCTGCATCGCATCGTGGTCAACGCATGCCTGGATCGTATGCGGCGCAACAAATCCCGTCCCGCGACGTCACTGTCGGACGAATCGGTGGCAGAACCCGCAATGGAACGCGACGACATCGCGCAGCGCGAGGTGAAAATGGTCGTTGCCGCGGCCCTGTTCACGCTGCCGCCCGATCAGCGAGCAGCGCTGGTTGCGATCGACATGGAAGGGTATACCGTAGCGGAAGCGGCGCAGTTGCTGGGCGTCGCCGAGGGGACGATCAAAAGTCGCTGCGCCCGTGGCCGAAAACGGCTGGAACAGGAATTGGAATTCCTGCGAAATCCGGGGAACCGGACGTAGCCGAGAAGCGTCTTTACAAACAGACGGACAAATATTCGTTGTGCCTGCCTCCGCATCGCTGCGATGACAGGCGCTACATCATGAGGCCGGACCCGGAGAGGCGATGGACGACAAGGGCGAATTCGCCGCGCGGCGACGCCGTTCCGGGGTGTGGGGCGACGAAGCGGACACAGGAGGTGTGATGGCAGCCCGTTCCGTGCCGCGCCCTCCGTTCTCCACCGATCTGCTGGCCGAGTTGCACGCCGACAACGTCCCTCCGGAGCAGGCCGAGCTGTTGTGGCCACAAGTTCGCCGGGATCCCGACGCCGTCCGTTTTCTGCACTCGCTCGACGGCGTGAGCGCCGAATTACGCGCGCTGAGCCTGGACGATCGCATCCTGCACCCGATACCGACCGAGGTCGCGGCCCGGCTGGACGCGCTGCTGGACCAGTTGTCCCGCGGCGAGCAGCCGCAACCGGTCGCCACCGTCCATCAGCTCCACCGTGACGGCTCGGACGGTGAGCCACCCTCGACCCGTCCGATGCCGGCTCTCGACGCGATACCGCCGGAGCCGGTTCCCGAGGAGCCGCTGCCGCCGGACGCCGACGTCCCGGGCACGGTGTCACCGGACGAGCCGATTTCTCTGGACGGTCACCGCACGAAGCGATTGCGCTGGTTCACCGCGGCCGCGGCGGCGGTGGCCGTCATCGCCGGAACCCTGGTCGCCGTCGACGCGGCGACCGATCGCACGGTGAAGCCGAACGCACTGCCCGCCGAACACGGCACCAGCGTCGCTCTCGACGACGAGCTGTCCCCTGCGGCCGTACTCAGTGCCATGGGCCGCAACGACGTCACCGGCCCGCTGTCGGGCCCCGGCGCGATGGCCGGGTGTGTGAAGGCCGCGGTCCCGGACCGCACGGTGCTCGGCTCGACGAATGTCACATATCGCGGTGAATCGGCCGTGTTGATTCTGCTCACCGGCCCGCGTCCACCCAAGATCACCGCACTGGTCGTGCGGACCGGTTGCAGCCCAGCGGATCCGCAGATCCTCGATACGCGTGATATCGGCTGACAGCGCGCGGCCTCGGCCACAGCAGGTCGGCGGCGGGAACATCTACGTTTACCCTGTTGTTGATCGACACGCCTGTTGAACACACTTCGGAAGGGCATCATGAGCACGCCTGTACGCGATCTGATCATTGTCGGCTCCGGCCCCGCCGGCTATACCGCCGCGGTCTACGCTGCCCGGGCCGAGCTCGAACCTTTGCTGTTCGAGGGCACCCAGTTCGGTGGTGCGCTGATGACGACGACCGAGGTGGAGAACTTCCCCGGCTTCCGCGACGGCATCATGGGCCCCGATCTCATGGAAGAGATGCGTGAGCAGGCCAAGCGCTTCGGCGCGGATATCCGTACCGAGGATGTCGAGGCGATCGAACTCTCCGGCCCGATCAAGTCGGTCACGGTCGGCGGCGAGGTCTATCAGTCCTACGCGATCATCCTGGCCATGGGCTCGGCGGCCCGCTACCTCGGCGTGCCGGGGGAGCAGGAGCTGCTGGGCCGCGGGGTCAGCGCCTGCGCGACCTGTGACGGCTTCTTCTTCAAGGGCCAGGACATCGTCGTGGTCGGCGGTGGCGACTCCGCGATGGAGGAAGCGACCTTCCTCACCAAATTCGCCTCCAGCGTGACCATCGTGCATCGCCGCGAGGAATTCCGCGCCTCCCGCATCATGCTCGAGCGCGCGAAGGCGAACGAGAAGATCCGCTTCCGTCTGAACTCCGAGGTGGTCGAGGTGCACGGCGACACTGCCGTGACCAGTCTCACCCTGCGCGACACCAAGACCGGCGAAACCTCCGAGCTGGCGGCCACCGGCCTGTTCGTGGCGATCGGCCACGACCCGCGCAGCGAATTGGTCCGCGGCCAGGTCGATCTCGATGCCGAGGGCTACGTGAAGGTACGCGAGCCCAGCACCACGACCTCGGCGGACGGCGTCTTCGCGGCCGGCGATCTGGTCGATCACACCTACCGCCAGGCCATTACGGCCGCCGGCACCGGCTGCCGTTCGGCGATCGACGCCGAGCGCTGGCTCGCCGAGAAGGGCGACATCACCAGCAACACGCTCGATCACGCCGGCAACCCGGTGGAAGTGACCGCCGGCTGATCCACCCCCGAAGCCTTTCGAATATCGCGTCATCGCACACCGCTAGGAGTTCCGCATGTCCGAAACAGCCACCAAGACCGTCACCGACGCCACCTTCGAACAGGATGTGCTCGGTAGCGACAAGCCGGTGCTCGTCGACTTCTGGGCCTCCTGGTGCGGTCCGTGCAAGATGGTCGCCCCGGTGCTGGAGGAGATCGCCGCGGCGCACGGTGACAAGCTGACCGTCGCGAAGGTCGATGCCGACGCCAACCCCACGAGCTCCCGTGACTACGGTGTGATGGCATTGCCGACGATGATCCTGTTCTCCGGTGGCAAGGAAGCCAAGCGCATCGTGGGTGCCAAGGGTAAGGCCGCCCTGCTGCGCGAACTCGAGGGCATCATCTGAGTCGTCCCGTTCGAGGCCCCGGGTTACCGCACGTCGCGAGCGTGTCCGGCCCGGGGCCCCGATGCGGTTCGAACCAGGGGGCACTCCGGGACCCGATGGCTGTGTACTATTTCGGCACCCGGAGAATTGCCGAAATACGGCTCGGGTCTGAGACAATCGACCGACGCTCCGGTCGTGCGAGGGTGTGTGCCATCGCATAAGTGGGTACCCGGGTTGGCGGAAGGAAAGGGCTCTCACGCATGCACCGACTTCGTCACGGCGATACTGGTCCAGCCGTCGCTGAGGTCCGGAGCAACCTGGCAAGTCTGGGATTCCATCCACACCCGCACGGGACCGACCGGTCCGGTGGGCAGGGGGAGTACTGGAAGGATTCCGACGCCGTCTTCGATCGTGAACTCGATTCGGCCGTACGCGCTTTCCAGCAGCAGCGAGGCCTGCTGGTCGACGGCGTCGTCGGGCCCGCGACCTATCGCGCGCTGAAGGAGGCGTCCTACCGCCTCGGCGCCCGGACCCTGATCTATCAGCTCTCGGCGCCGCTGTACGGCGACGATGTCGCCACCCTGCAGCGGCGCCTGCAGGATCTGGGCTTCTACGTCCATCGCATCGACGGCTACTTCGGCCCGCATACCCACGATGCGCTCACGGCCTTCCAGCGCGAGATCGGCCTGTCCGCGGACGGCATCTGCGGTCCGGACACCCTGCGCTCACTGGAACTGCTCGGAGCGCGGGTCACCGGCGGCAATCCGCATCGCATCGCCGAGGAGGAGGTCGTCCACCGGGCCGGCCCGCAGCTGACCGGAAAGCGCATCGTCATCGACCCCGGGATGGGCGGCGAGGACAAGGGTTTGGCCGTGCCGACGGAATTCGGCGACGTGTACGAGTCCGAGATCCTCTGGGATCTGGCGAGCCGCCTCGAGGGCCGGATGGCCGCCACCGGCATGGAGACGTTCCTGTCCCGCCCGTGGGGTGCCAACCCGACCGACGCCGAGCGCGCCGAGACCTCCAACACCTTCGACGCGGATCTGATGATCTCGCTGCGCTGTGCGGCGAATCTCAGTTCGTCCGCGGGCGGCGTGGCCAGTTTCCACTTCGGGAATTCGCACGGTTCGGTATCGATGATCGGCCAGGTGCTGGCGGGATTCATCCAGCGCGAAATCGTGGCACGAACCTCGTTGCAGGACTGCCGCACCCACGCCCGCACCTGGGACCTGCTGCGTCTGACGAAGATGCCGACCGTACAGGTCGATATCGGCTACCTGACAAATGAATACGACGCCTCGGTGCTGACCAATCCCCGGATGCGCGATGTGATCGCGGAAGCCATTCTGATCTCGGTCAAGCGGCTGTATCTGCTCGGCCAGGACGATCAGCCCACCGGCACTTACACATTCGCCGAGCTGTTGGCGGAGGAATTGGCCGCGGCCGACCGGATGTAGTTCCCGCATACCGCAAGAGGGCGCCCCCGGAATCGGATTCCGGGGGCGCCTTCTTTTTCGGTCAATGGCAGGGAACGCTCGGTTGGGCCTGCATCGCGGCGGCGGCCAGCAGCTGGTCCAGGGCGCGCTCGACGTCTTCCTTCCACAGATGATCGCTGTCGAGTTCCAACCGCAGTCGCGGAAAACGATGGTGCTGGGCCACCACCGAGAATCCGACGTCCTCGAGGAAATCCGCGTCGATCATGCAGCTCTCGGGAGAGCAGGCCCTATTGGCCTTCGGCCGCGGGGCCGAGGCGATGCCGTGGCCCGGCGAGTCGATGCGCTCCATGAAGAACATGGATCGCACTCCGCGCGCCGGCAGCGCGGTCGCGGCCGGATCGGTGCGAATTCCGAAGGCCTCGATCGCTCGCACACCTCGGCGCATCAGATCGCCGACTACGGCCTGAATCAGCCGATGGGCAATATCTCCATCGTTGTGCGGCGGTTCGGCCCGCAGCGTGGTCAGCAGGACCGCATCCGGGCTCACGGGGGAGGTGGGGAACAACGCCGCGCGCGGCACCACACTCGGCGGCGAATACAGCGCACATCCGGCCGGCTGGCCATCGACCAACGCGATCTGCCCGCAGGACCCCCATTCGAGCATGACCGTCGACAACCACGCCTCTTTTTCGAAGACGGGATCGCTGAATTCACGAGAGTCTGCCGCCACGGCCGGGTCGATCTCCCAGAACACGCATCGACGCGCATGTGCGGGAAGTTTGTCCAGTCCGCCGAGGGTTAGTGCGGTCACGCTGGTCGACACCGCTCTGCTCAGCCTCCAGCTTTCCGATTCATCTATGCTCACGCCGCATCAACATCTTCTCGCCAGCAAGAATATGCGATCAAAGCGAACGCCTCATTTCCCATCCCTTATCGATCGCGGCACATTCGGATCGGCGCGAAAAACAGCGGTGTCACAGTGACGTTTCTCGCCGAACCCCAGGGTTCTGTCTCGTCAGAGCTGTTGTTGCTCCATCAGCCCGACAATGCGCTCCAAATCGTCGACCGAACCGAACTCGACGACGATCTTGCCCTTCTTCTTGCCCATACTCACCGTGACCCTGGTGTCGAACGAATTGGCCAATCGCTCGGCAACCTTGTCCAACCCCGGTGCGTAGATCTGCCGCCGTTTGAGGGTCGGCTTCGCTTCTTCTTCGGGGTAGCGGTTCGCGAGAGTGACGGCCTCCTCGGTCGCACGAACCGACAACCCCTCGGCGACGATGCGTTCGGCCAACCGCTCCTGCGCCTCGGCGCCCGCTTCCAACCCGAGCAGCGCGCGAGCATGTCCGGCGGAGAGCACGCCGGCCGCGACTCGTCGCTGCACCGGAATCGGCAACTTCAGTAGGCGAATCATATTCGTGACGACCGGTCGGGATCGGCCGATTCGGTTCGCCAGTTCTTCGTGGGTGACGCCGAACTCCTCCAGCAGCTGCTGATAGGCCGCCGCCTCTTCGAGCGGATTCAGCTGCACCCGGTGGATGTTCTCCAGCAGCGCATCGCGCAACATGGCGTCGTCGGTGGTCTCCCGCACGATCGCCGGGATGGTCTCCAGGCCGGCTTCCTGGCAGGCTCGCCATCGCCGTTCACCCATCACCAGCTGATAGCGCGGAGTGGGGGAGGACTCCAGCACCCGCACCACGATCGGCTGCATCAGACCGAATTCCCGCACCGAATGGACGAGTTCGGCGAGCGCATCCTCTTCGAAGACCTGCCGCGGCTGCTTCGGATTGCGCTCGATCTGATCCGGCGGAATCTCCCGGTACACCGCACCGGCGCTCGACTCCTCGGCCGCATCGGGCACCCGATGCAGATAGGCCGACGCGGGATGCGGCCCGATCGGATCGAGTCCGATCACCGCATTGGCTGCCGCGCTTCCGAGTCCCTGCACATCGGCCGGACCGGTCGGAATCAACGCGGCTAGCCCGCGCCCCAAGCCACCCTTCTTCGCCTGACTCATCGGCCTACCGACCCCTTTCCTGTGCTGCACCAGCCGTACCGACCGACGCGCCTTCCTGGCCCGGCGACACTCGGCTCTGGATGACGGCCGAGCGGGCCGCGATCTCCCGCCCCGCGTCGAGATAACTCATCGCGCCGCGGGAACCAGGATCGTAATCGAGCACGGTCATGCCGTAGCCCGGCGCCTCGGAAACCTTGACGCTGCGCGGAATCACCGAGCGCAGCACCGCGTCACCGAAGTGGCCGCGGACCTCTTCGGCAACCTGGTCGGCGAGTTTGGTCCGGCCGTCGTACATGGTGAGGACGACGGTCGAGACGTGCAGCTCCGGATTCAGATGTGCCTGCACCAGACCGATATTGCGCAGCAGCTGGCCGACACCCTCCAGGGCGTAGTACTCGCACTGGATCGGGATCATCACTTCCTTGGCCGCCACCATCGCGTTGACAGTCAGCAGGCCGAGAGAAGGCGGGCAGTCGATCATCACGTAGTCGATGTCGTAGCCCGCCAGGTTGGCTTCTTGAATGGCCGCTTTCAATCGGCCCTCACGAGCGACCATGGAGACCAATTCGATTTCGGCGCCGGCGAGGTCGATCGTCGCCGGAATGCACAGTAGGCGTTCGTTGTGCGGGCTCCGCTGGATCGCGTCCTGCACCGAGATCTCACCGATCAGCAGTTCGTAGCTCGACGGCACGCCGGAGTGGTGCTCCACGCCGAGTGCGGTGCTGGCATTGCCCTGAGGATCGAGATCGATGACGAGCACCGTCATCCCCTGCAGTGCCAGCGCGGCAGCGAGATTCACGGCCGTCGTCGTCTTACCGACGCCGCCCTTCTGATTGGCGATGGTGATGATGCGTTGTTCGCGCGGCTTGGGGATGTTGAGTGAGCCGGGGTGCAGGACCTGGCTGGCGCGATGCGCTTCGGCCGCGATCGGAGTTTCGGCGGCGGAGATGTTTCCGAATGCGGTCTTGGCGAATTCATCTCCCTCGAGGCCGCCACTGTCCAGCATTCCGGGCACCCGGGATGTTGTTTCCCGTGAAACATTCGCCGGACGGTTCGACATACAGGCTCCTAACCCCGAGAACTTCAGACACGTGCCCAGGCAGCACCGGCGCCGCATGGCTCGAACAAGCAGAACGCGGAGCTGCCGGGAACCGCGAAACCGCGCGCTCACGCTCGACGACAACTAGCTTGCCAGCACCGGCCAGAATACGGAAGTTGAACCGCGGCAATCACTATCCGACACGCACGGAATGACTCGCTGCGACCGTCTCGAGCGGCCTCGCGAGGCGTTGTTTCATGTGAAACAACGAAAGTTACTGTGCGCGCCGGGCGCGTCGACTCGCTTCCTTGTTCGCCCGCTTCTCCGCGCGGGGCACACGCTCGACACTGAGCACGACGGTCGGCGGCGACACGATGCCCACACCACATTCGAGAATCTTCGCGTGGCCCGCACCCGCGCGTGCCAGTTCAACCTGATCCCGCTCTAGTTCCTCGGCGACGCTGGATCCCTTGAGCGCCAACATATGGCCGTGCTCGCGAACCAGCGGCAGGGACCACTTGGCCAATTTCCCGAGGGGAGCGACCGCACGGGAAGTCACGTAATCCGCACCGCCCGCTTCCTTTCGAACGTCCGGCTGTTCGGCGCGACCACGCACCACGGTGATCTCGAGCCCCGCCGATTCGACGAACTCCGCCAGGAACTTGGTGCGCCGCAGCAACGGCTCGACGAGTGTGATGCGCAGATCCGGACGCGCGATGGCGAGTGGAATTCCCGGAAGTCCGGCGCCGCTGCCGATGTCGACGACGGAAGCTCCGAGAGGAATCAACTCGCCCAGCACCGCACAGTTGAGGATGTGGCGGTCCCAGAGCCGCGGCACCTCCCGCGGACCGATCAGACCGCGTTCGACGCCCGCGGTCGCCAGCGCGGCGCAGTACTGCTCGGCCAGCGGAAGACGATCGCCGAATACCTCGGCCGCCACCGCGGGCGGCGTCAGATCGACCGAGTCACCGCCGGGGGAGTGCTGAGGAGTGGCACCCGCGCCTCGTTCCACGTGAAACATCCTTCCGGACCGTCGAAATCCATCACACGCAACTCATCACAAAGAGTAGGGCCCCCGGTTCGATGAACCGGGGGCCCTACCTTACCCATCCAATTTCTCAGGCCGGGATCACGACCACGTGCCGGTTGGGTTCGACACCTTCACTCTCACTGGCGGCACCGTCCACGGCCGCCACCGCATCGTGGACGATCTTGCGCTCGAACGGAGTCATCGGGGCCAGCGATTCGGGCTTGCCCGATTCCGCCACCCGTCGCGCCGCATCGGTTCCGAGCGCGCTCAGTTCCTCGCGACGCTTCGCCCGCCAGCCGGCCACATCGAGCATCAGGCGGCTGCGCACACCGGTCGCCTGTTGCACGGCCAGTCGGGTCAACTCCTGCAACGCGTCCAGAACCTCGCCGCGCCGACCGACGAGCTTCGACAGGTCCCGCCCGCCGTCAATGCTGACGACCGCCCGGTCGCCCTCGACATCCAGATCGATATCGCCGTCGAAGTCGAGAACGTCCAGCAGCTGCTCCAGATAGTCGCCCGCGATCTCGCCCTCTTCGATCAACGCCTCTTCGGCATCGGTCGGATCCGGTTCGGTCGTCGCCTCATCGCGGTCGTCTACCGCTGACGCATCATCCTGCACACCGAGGGCCACAGTGGCGTCCCCTCCATCGGTCTCAACAGTCATATGTCGTTTCCTTCAATCTGAATCTTCCGTCGTATCCGGATCCGCTAGCGACGTCGCTTCTGATTCGCCCGACCTCTGTTGCCGGACCGCTTGCGATTACCCGGCCCGGGTGACTTACCGGACGAGCCCGACTTGCCGGAGGCCGAACCTGCCTTGGCCGAAGAAGTCGGAGTGGTGGACTCCGACGTCGTGGAGGCGGAGGTGCCGTTCGTCGCGGCCGCGGGCTTGTCCCCGTCGACGGCCGACGGCTCGGCGGCCCCGGACTTCTTCTTGGCGGTCGGCTTGGCGCCGGGCTTCGGGGCGTTCTGCGCCTTCCGCTCGATCGCCTCTTCCTTCTTCTGCTGCTCTTCCTTATCGATGCGCCCGAAGACCAGATGCTGCTGCCCGTAGGTCCAGATGTTGTTGGCCACCCAGTAGAGCAGGATCGCGATGGGCAGGAAGGGGCCACCGACGACGACACCGAGCGGGAACACCCACAGCGCCAGTTTGTTCATCAGCGCGGCTTGGGGATTCGCCGCAGCCTCCGCACTCTGGCGTGCCACCGAGGCGCGGGCGTTGAAGTGGGTTGCGAGGCCGGCGATGATCATCAGCGGCACCGCGACGACGACCATATTCCACACGTGCGGAATGCCGCCGTAATCGGCGTACGCGTCCAGGGTCGCCTTGGGCGAGGTGATCGCGGCGGAGATCGGCGCACCGAAGATGCGGGCACTCAGGAACGACTGCACATCGTGCGCGCTGAACACGTAGTTCGGCGTCATCGCGTTCTGCTCGGGCGTCATGTGCAGCTGGCCGATACCACTACCGGTGCGGTTGAAGGACCGCAGCACGTGGTACAGACCGATGAACACCGGCACCTGAGCCAGCACCGGCAGACAGCCCATCAGCGGGTTGAAGCCGTGCTCCTTCTGCAGCTTCTGCATCTCGACGGCCATCTTCTGGCGGTCGTTCTTGTATTTGCGCTGCAGTTCCTTGATCTGCGGCTGCAGTTCCTGCATCTGCCGCGTGGTGCGCACCTGTTTGACGAAGGGCTTGTACAGCACCAGGCGCAGGGTGAACACCAGGAACACCACTGCCAGCGCCCAGGCGAACCCGTTGCTGGCGCCCTTGTCGAAATCTCCGAGTCCGAAGACGAACCCGAAGATCCGGTGCCAGAACCAAAGGATCCAGGACACCGGGTAATAGATGAAGTCGAGCACGGCTCTATGTACTCCCGTCGGTCGTGTCGCCGGTCACCGCGCGCGGCGACCCTTTACAAGACTTGTGTTCGGCCGCCTCGTCGTGGGCCCGACTCGTCTCGTGAGCCGCTTCGGCAGCAGCCCGTTTCCGTTCCGGAACCGGGTCCCACCCACCAGGGTGCCAGGGCGCACATTTGGCCAGACGCACGGCCGTCAATCCGAGACCTACGAACAGCCCGCGCGTACGCAGAGCCGTCACCGCGTACTCGCTACAGGTCGGGGTGAATCGGCATACCGGCATGCGGGTGGGGGAGACGTACGTCCGGTACAGCTCGATCAGAAAGATCAAGAGATTCGCCGGAAGCCGCGTCACTACGCGTAGGCGGTTCATGACGCATCACTCGAAGCCACCCGCGCGGCGGAGAGATCGAACGACATTTTCCGCAGCGCGGACCGCAACTGCTGATCCAGCTCCGCCGAGGTCGCCACCGCGGCACCCGGGAGGGCGCGGATCACGACATCGGCCTCCGCCGGTAGATCTGCGACGACCCCGGCGCAGATATGACGCAGGCGGCGGGCGACGCGGTGTCGAACCACCGCGGTGCCCACCGCCTTGCTGACGATCAATCCGAAACGAGGACCACCGAAGCGTGCGAGCGGCCTAGCCGCCGCATCGTCGGACCTCACGGCATCGTCGGATCTCGGTTCCTCCGACGCCGACGGCATCACCACATGCACGACGATGTCCCGTCTCCCGACTCGTCGGCCACGTCGCACCGTCCGGGAGAAGTCGGCACGATGATGCAGCCGGTACGGCTCAGGCAACACCCGAGTGTCCGACCACGTAACGGGTGAACGGAAGCAGCGAGACGATCGACGAGTCAGGCATGGCGGCGATGCCGATGCCGTGCGATCAGGCCGTCAGAGAGGCGCGGCCCTTGCGACGGCGCGCCGACACGATCGCGCGCCCGGCACGGGTACGCATCCGGAGTCGGAAGCCGTGGACCCGCGCACGACGACGGTTGTTCGGCTGGAACGTCCGCTTGCCCTTGGCCACGGTCAACACTCCTCGAGTTGGTGGGCGCCAGGCGGCGCCCGAAGCTGTTCGGTGAAACGTATGCGGTCGCGATGAAAACTGGTCTTCATCGGCACAACGCCCATTGTGCGGTGGTCCCGCTGGATCGACGATTCGACCGGGCAGCAGGCAGCCAACACCGCGTCAACGGGTGACTGTACGAGGGTACTGATCAGCCAGGAGAGGGTCAAACTCGGGGTCCCTCATGAGACGCCCGCCACTGCTTTCCCGGTCGACGATATCCGTTCGCTCCGCGCGACGCACCGAACGGACGCGACGCGCCGTGCGGACGGCGCGGTCGTGAACCGCCCTTGTCACAGCCACCGCGGACCCACTACGATTCATAGCTAGAAGATAGCTGCAGAAGCGCAGGTCCAGGCGCTGACCGGGGGGGTTGTCGCAGCGAGCCACGTATCATCCGAGTTCTCCACATCTGTGGATAATTGTGTGGAAAGACCCCTGGAGTGGCATATTCGTATGGCTGACGGCCAGGCTTGTCAGTGGTCGCCGACCGTTGGAGCTCCTGTCGACTTGCTCCGGGGAGGAAATAATACGTGGACGACGAGCAGAACGTGTTGACCGCGGTCTGGCCCGAAGTGGTCGCCGAGCTCACCGCCGGCTCCACCGACGGAGCCATTCCGCCGGTGACCAACGCCCAGAAGGCGTGGCTCGGCTTGGTCAAGCCGCTGACGGTCGCACAAGGCTTTGCCCTGCTCTCGGTGCCTTCTTCCCTGGCCCAGGAGGCCATCGAACGCGATCTGCGCGAACCGATTCTGCGGTCGCTGGCCCGTCGGCTGGGCCCGCAGGTCGAGGGTCTGGGTGTCCGGATCGCCGCGCCGGCCAATCCGCCGCCGGACCGCCCCGGCGCCGGCGCCCGACATGCTCGCCTGACGTCGCGTCCGGAGCGGATGCGCGACAAGCCCCGTGAACCGGTCGGCTTCCCGGCGCCACCGCAGTATCCCGACGCCGACGATTTCCCCACCCCACGCTATCTTTCCCCAGCCGACTACCAGGCCCGGACCGCCTATCCCCAGGGTGAATATCCGTCCGCGCCGATGGCCGGGGAATTGCCGGACAGCCTCGGACCGTCCTCCCCGCTGCGCCGGGACCCGGAAGCGCATCTGCACGACGAAGCGCTGGTCCGGCATCCGGAAAGTCTGCGTCGCGATCCCGACGATCTGCGCCGGGACGCCGAAGCCTTCCGCCACGACCCGGACGTACTCCGCCGCGAAGCCGACGTCCTGCGGCGGGACCCGGACAGCCTGCCCGGCCGGGACGGCCTGCACGGTCCGGATTCGCTGCGGCGTGAGGCGGACACCCTGCGCCGCGACCACGAACTGCATCCCCAGGAGGCGTTGCGGCGGGAGACCGAACCGTTGCGTCACGATCCCGAGCTGCCCCGGCCGGGCGGCCATCCCGGACAGGAGTCGCTTTTCGCGCCGGAGCCGGAGGTCGGTCAGCGGCCGGGCGCGGCCGAAGAGGCCGACGAACCGGTGGTGAGCGCGCGCAATTCCTGGCCGACGTATTTCACGAAGTCGCCGGAACCGCCGCCGCCCGCCCCCGCGAACTCCTCGGCCAGCCTGAACGCCAAATACACCTTCGAGACCTTCGTCATCGGCGCCTCGAACCGATTCGCCCACGCGGCGGCGGTCGCGATCGCCGAGGCGCCGGCCCGTGCGTACAACCCGCTGTTCGTCTGGGGGGCTTCCGGTCTGGGAAAGACGCATCTGCTGCACGCGGCCGGGCATTACGCCCAGCGGCTGTTCCCCGGGATGCGCGTCAAGTACGTCTCGACCGAGGAATTCACCAACGACTTCATCAACAGTCTGCGCGACGACCGAAAGGTGGCGTTCAAGCGGCGCTACCGCGAGACCGACATCCTGCTGGTGGACGACATCCAGTTCATCGAGGGTAAAGAAGGTATCCAGGAGGAGTTCTTCCACACCTTCAACACCCTGCACAACGCGAACAAGCAGATCGTCGTGTCCTCCGATCGGCCACCGAAGCAACTGGCGACGCTCGAGGAGCGACTGCGTACCCGGTTCGAATGGGGCCTGATCACCGACGTGCAGCCGCCGGAGCTGGAGACCCGGATCGCGATTTTGCGCAAGAAGGCGCGGATGGACCGCCTCGATGTGCCGCACGACGTGCTGGAACTGATTGCCAGCCGGGTCGAGCGCAATATCCGTGAACTCGAGGGCGCGTTGATCCGGGTAACGGCCTTCGCCTCCCTCAACGGACAGCCGCTAGATCTGTCGCTGGCCGAGGTCGTCCTGCGCGATCTGATGCCGGACACCACCACGATCGAGATCACGGCGTCGACGATCATGGCCGTGACCGCGGAATACTTCAACACCACGCTGGAGGAGCTGACCGGTCCGGGTAAGGCTCGGCCGCTGGCCCAGGCTCGCCAGATCGCGATGTACCTGTGCCGGGAACTGACCGACCTGTCGCTACCGAAGATCGGCCAGGCCTTCGGTCGCGACCACACGACGGTCATGTACGCGGAAAAGAAAGTGCGCAAGGAGATGACCGAGCGGCGCCGGGTCTACGACCAGGTCCAAGAACTCACAGCCCGAATCAAACAGCGCTCGCGCTGAATCGCTACACAAGCCGATCCACCCGGTTGACCTGGGTGGATCGGCTTTTTCGTGTTGTGGATTCCTCGAGGAGTCCTTGTGGAGTCCTCGAGGAATCCCAGGTTTGTCCTCGAGGTTGCGCACAGTCGATGCGCGGGGCTGTGCACGCATTCGCTCACAGCCCTCGGTCCACAGTTCCCACAGCCGAATTCGTCCACGGGGTCCGAACTGCGAAGACGGCCGAATCGGCATGTGGATTCCTCGAGGACTCCCTGTCAGGTCCTCGAGGAATCCCCCGGTAGTGCACCGATCGGCACACACGTGTGTACAACAGGTCTCGGGCCATGGAAGAACTCGAGGATGGCTCGAGGATGGAAGTTGAACAGTTTCGCGGCCTCCACAGCGGCCCACTGTTCATCCTCGAGTCACCCGCCGGACATCCCCACGCCGCCACGCCACCTGAGCTGGGCGGACGGGCCGCGTCCACAGAATCCACAGTGCCTACTACTACTTCAGTTCTTCTTCTTTAGATTTCTTCTTGAAAACAGGGTGTGTGGAAACTCGGCTCGGAGGCGGACGGATCGATTCGTGGCACTCCACAACCGAACGAAGCGGGGAGCGGAACGGGTCCGGTCCATCCCGGCGGACGACGCACCGGGCGAGGGGGTGACGTAGTCATCGCCCGCATGCGCGGGTACGGTTTGATGTCGGTCGCCTGTGCCACACTGCGGTGCGTACGGGCGAGTCGTTTCGACCGCATTGCCGCGCGAACCACGCTGTTGTATGAACCACGCTGATCACCACGGCGTCGAACAGATCACGACCGATCGAGACTGGGAGAGGACATACCGAGCGATGGAGCTTGCAAGTATGAAGTTTCGGGTCGCTCGCGAGGATTTCGCGGAATCCGTCGCCTGGGTGGCCCGTAGCCTGCCGTCTCGCCCGCCCGTGCCCGTCCTGGGCGGTGTGCTGCTGGTGGCCGACGAGGACGGTCTCACGGTCTCCGGATTCGACTATGAGGTCTCCGCGCAGATGCGCGTCGCCGCCGAGGTGGCCGGCCCGGGACAGGTGCTGGTCTCCGGCCGCCTGCTGGCCGACATCACCAAGGCGCTGTCCAACAAGCCGGTCGACGTCTCGGTCGACGGCACCCGGGTGCTGATCGCGTGTGGCAGCGCCAAGTTCTCGCTACCGACCATGCCGGTCGAGGACTATCCCCAGTTGCCCGAACTGCCGCCGCAGACCGGCGAACTGGGTGTGGATCTGTTCTCCGAGGCCGTGGGCCAGGTGGCCGTCGCCGCCGGCCGCGACGACACGCTGCCGATGCTGACCGGCATCCGCGTCGAAATCGAGGGCTCCCAGGTGGTTCTGGCAGCCACCGACCGCTTCCGCCTGGCGGTGCGGCATCTGGAGTGGCAGCCCGGTCGCCCGGATGTGGAGACTGCGGTCCTGGTCCCGGCTCGCACGCTGTCGGAATCGGCGAAGACGCTCGGAGCCTCCGACGCGCCCGTCCAGCTGGCCTTCGGCACCGGGACCGACGGACTGCTGGGGATCGTCAACGGCGGCCGCCGGACCACCACGCGACTGCTCGACGCGGAATTCCCCAAGTTCCGCCAATTGCTCCCCAAGGAGCACACCTCGATCGCGACCCTGCAGGTGAGCGCACTGATCGAGGCCATCAAACGTGTGGCCCTGGTCGCCGAGCGCGGCGCCCAGGTGCGGCTCGAATTCTCCGACCAGGGCCTGCAGCTGTCCGCCGGAGGTGACGACGCCGGTCGCGCCGAGGAGTGGCTGGAGGCCGAGTTCCGCGGTGAGCCGCTGACCATCGCGTTCAACCCCAGTTACCTCAACGACGGCCTGTCGGCGCTGCATTCGGACCGGGTGACC
Organism: Nocardia sp. AB354; assembly: GCF_049538315.1. Taxonomy (NCBI): domain Bacteria; kingdom Bacillati; phylum Actinomycetota; class Actinomycetes; order Mycobacteriales; family Nocardiaceae; genus Nocardia; species Nocardia sp. AB354. The sequence goes on from NZ_JBMVFU010000004.1 coordinate 373,605, forward strand.
TTCGGTTTCACCACACCCAGCCGCCCCGCGGTGATGTGCCCGACCACCGACGACGAGCCGGAGCTTTCGGAGTCCGGTGCGTTCGCGGCGCTGTCGAGCAACTACATCTACCTGCTGATGCCGGTTCGTTTGCCCGGCTGATCGATTCGGTTCCGATCCTCCCCGCCTCGCCGGCCACGATACGACCGGCGAGGCGGCACTCGTTCAACCCGACCTGTGGAGATGTTGATAAACCTGTGAAAAACCCCGGGCGCGTGTGCATTTCGACCCGTCCGTCACAAAGTGCCTGGTGACGGTGGGTTCATCCATGCACATTCGAACGCTCACGCTGCGTGATTTCCGCTCCTGGGAGCATGCGGACCTCGAATTACCCACAGGCAGAACCGTTTTCCTGGGGGCCAACGGCAACGGTAAGACCAATCTCGTCGAGGCCGTCGGTTATCTGTCCACACTCGGTTCCCACCGGGTTGCCGGCGATGCCCCGCTGATCAGGTTGGGGCAGCAGCGCTCTCGGATCGGCGCCACCGTCGTCAACGGTGGCCGCGAACTGCGCATCGATGTGGAGTTGAACCAGGGAGCCGCCAATCGCGCTCAGATCAATCGGTCACCGGTCCGCCGCACGCGCGAGATCCTCGGGATCCTCCAGACCGTGCTGTTCGCGCCGGAGGATCTGGCGCTGGTCCGCGGCGACCCGTCCGAACGACGCCGTTTCCTGGACGAACTGGCCACCGCCCGGCTGCCGCGGCTGGCGGCGGTGCGCTCGGATTACGACCGTGTGCTGCGGCAGCGCTCCGCGCTGCTGAAAACAGCGGGGCGACAGGCGCGTTCGCGTTCGGGCGCGCCGGCCGAACTGAGCACCCTCGACGTCTGGGACGGGCATCTGGCCGCGCACGGCGCCGAACTGCTGGCGCAGCGGCTGCGGCTGGTGCACGAACTGCACCCCTATCTCGAGCAGGCCTACCGGTCCATCGCCCCGGAATCGCGGACCGCGGCCATCCGCTACCGCAGTTCCGCGCTGCCCGAGGAGTTCCTCGATCCACAGCGTTCTCCACAGTCCGACGATGTCGAGGCGCTGGAGGCGAATATGTTGAGCGAGTTGGCATCCGCGCGCGGCAAGGAACTCGAGCGCGGGGTCTGCCTGGTCGGCCCGCATCGCGACGATCTGGATCTGATGCTCGGTTCGGCACCCGCGAAAGGCTTTGCCAGCCACGGGGAATCGTGGTCGTTCGCGCTGGCCCTCCGGCTGGGCGCCTTCGAACTGCTACGCAGCGCGGGTACCGATCCGGTCCTGCTGCTCGACGATGTCTTCGCGGAATTGGACCGACGTCGTCGCACCGCGTTGGCCGCGGTGGCCGCCGGGGCCGAACAGGTGCTGATCACGGCCGCGGTGCCCGAGGACGTGCCGCTGGAACTCGAGGCGAATCCGGTCCGGGTCGAGACCGACGGCGTCGCGGACGGGCGGACCTCGCGCATCGTCGAGCCGCCGACCCTCGCGGACGAGACCCTCGCGGACGAGAGCGCCGAAGGCCGGCACATCGGCTGAAGCTGTCGGACCCAGCGGCTAGCCTTGCCGCAACGTAGTGACCGGAAAGGAGTCGAAAGTGGCCGCAGACCCCGGGCGCGAAGACGGCTCCCCGCCGTCCACCGGCCCCGAACCGGAACTGCGTGGTGTGGACCTGGCTCGTCGTGCCCTGGAGGAGGCGCGCGCCGCGGCTCGCGCCAGCGGTAAGGCGGTCGGCCAGGGGCGCGCATCACCGCGTAAGGGCGGGGTTCGAGCATTGCGCCGGCGTTCCGGTTGGTCCGGTGCGCGGCCCGACGACCGGGATCCGCAACTGCTGTCCGCACTGGCCGGATCGCTCGCCAAGAGTCGCGGGTGGTCCGGAAAGGTCGCCGAGGGAATGGTTTTCGGCCGGTGGTCGGCCGTGGTCGGCGACGACATCGCGGCACACGCCGACCCGGTATCGCTCACCGACGGCGTGCTGAGTATCCAGGCCGAATCCACCGCCTGGGCCACTCAGTTGCGAATGCTGCAGTCGCAGCTACTGGCGAAGATCAATGCCGCGGTCGGTCAGGGCGTGGTCACCTCGCTGAAGATCAGCGGTCCCGCCGCGCCGAGTTGGCGCAAGGGTGAGCGTCATATCAAGGGGCGGGGTCCGCGCGACACCTACGGCTGATCCGCGGGCGCCGAGTTTCACGTGGAACCGGTGCGCAGTCCGGCGGCCGACCGAACCACATCGGCGTAACTTCGCGCCGCGGGATCCGAGTGCCCGTCGCTTTCGCTGAGGCTCACGGGAGCGGGTTCGCCCATAACCGGACCCGGCGGCGACCGATTTCACGCACTCACGACGCTCTCAGGGGTGTCATAGGTGCATCCTGTGCCGGGGGTACCAGTAGGATGGAAGAGTAACTAGCGGCGATACCTTCGGCGCGTTCCGTGCAGCACGCGCGAGGACCCGTAATTCTCGAGCAGTTCGAAATCTCGAGCAGAGGCCATACGGGGCTCGGGCTGTGTGTGTTGTCCGACGTCGCATCGAGGGATCAGCAAGTAAGGAGAGCTACCGAGCAGTGGCTGCCAACGACTCCAACGCAAGCGGCTCGTCCAAGGCGAAAGCGGGCAACAAGGACTACGGTGCCTCCAACATCACCGTTCTCGAGGGACTCGAGGCGGTCCGCAAACGCCCCGGTATGTACATCGGTTCCACCGGTGAGCGCGGTCTGCACCACCTGATCTGGGAGGTTGTGGACAACTCCGTCGACGAGGCGATGGCTGGCTACGCCAGCCGAGTCGACGTGACCCTGCTGGCCGACGGCGGCGTCGAGGTCGTCGACGACGGCCGCGGTATCCCGGTGGCGATGCACGCGACGGGCGTGCCCACCATCGAGGTCGTCATGACCCAGCTGCACGCCGGCGGCAAGTTCGACTCGGACGCCTACGCCGTATCCGGTGGTCTGCACGGTGTCGGTATCTCGGTGGTGAACGCGCTGTCCAGCCGGATGGTGACCGAGATCGACCGCGACGGCTTCCACTGGAGCCAGGAGTACAAGGACGCCAAGCCCGGCAAGCTGGTCAAGGGTGAGCCCACCGACCGGACCGGCACCACGCAGCGCTTCTGGGCGGATCCGGACGTCTTCGAGACCACGACCTACAACTTCGAGACAATCTCGCGCCGGCTGCAGGAGATGGCCTTCCTGAACAAGGGCCTGACCATCACCCTCACCGACGAGCGGGTGAGCGATGCCGAGGTCACCGACGAGGTGGTCAGTGAGACCGCCGAGGCACCCAAGCACGACGAAGGCGCGGCCGCGCCCGAGCACAAGGTCAAGACCCGGACCTATCACTACCCGGGCGGCCTCGAGGACTTCGTCAAGCACATCAACCGCACCAAGCAGCCGATCCACAACACGGTCGTCTCGTTCACCAGCAAGGGCACCGGCCACGAACTCGAGGTCGCGATGCAGTGGAATTCGGGTTACTCCGAATCCGTCCACACCTTCGCCAACACCATCAACACCCACGAGGGTGGTACGCACGAAGAGGGCTTCCGCGCGGCGCTGACCACAGTGGTCAACAAGTACGCCAAGGACAAGAAGCTCCTCAAGGAGAAGGACGGCAACCTCACCGGCGACGACATCCGCGAGGGTCTGGCCGCCATCGTGAGCGTCAAGGTCAGCGAGCCGCAGTTCGAGGGACAGACCAAGACGAAGCTCGGCAACACCGAGGTGAAGTCGTTCGTCCAGCGCACCTGCAACGAACATCTGGCGCACTGGTTCGAGGCCAATCCGGCCGATGCCAAGACGATCGTGCAGAAGGCGGTGTCCTCGGCGCAGGCTCGCGTCGCCGCCCGCAAGGCTCGTGAGCTGGTCCGGCGCAAGAGCGCGACCGATCTGGGCGGATTGCCGGGCAAGCTGGCCGACTGCCGGTCCAAGGATCCGAGCAAGTCCGAGATCTACATCGTCGAGGGTGACTCCGCCGGTGGCTCGGCGAAATCCGGCCGCGACTCGATGTACCAGGCGATCTTGCCGCTGCGCGGAAAGATCATCAACGTCGAGAAGGCGCGCATCGACAAGGTCCTCAAGAACAACGAGGTCCAGTCGATCATCACCGCCTTCGGCACCGGTATCCACGACGAGTTCGACATCTCGAAGCTGCGGTATCACAAGATCGTGCTGATGGCCGACGCCGACGTCGACGGCCAGCACATCTCGACGCTGCTGCTCACCCTGCTGTTCCGCTTCATGCGCCCGCTGGTCGAACACGGTCACGTGTATCTCGCCCAGCCGCCGCTGTACAAGCTGAAGTGGCAGCGCTCCGAGCCGGAATTCGCCTACTCGGACCGTGAGCGCGACGGTCTGCTGGAGGCCGGTCTGGCCGCCGGCAAGAAGATCAACAAGGACGACGGTGTCCAGCGCTACAAGGGTCTCGGCGAGATGAACGCCAAGGAACTGTGGGAGACCACCATGGATCCCTCGGTGCGGGTGCTTCGTCAGGTGACGTTGGACGACGCGGCCGCGGCCGACGAATTGTTCTCCGTGCTGATGGGTGAGGACGTCGAGGCGCGTCGCAGCTTCATCACCCGCAATGCCAAGGACGTTCGCTTCCTCGACGTGTAGCCGGCGCTGCGCAGCACACTGCGCGCCCGTCCACATGCCGAGCCCTATGCACAGGCCCTCTAAGGAGACTTCATGACCGAGACCACGCTGCCGCCCAACGGTGGTGCGGGCGACCGGATCGAGCCGGTCGACATTCAGAACGAAATGCAGAGCAGCTACATCGATTACGCGATGAGCGTGATCGTGGGCCGCGCGCTGCCGGATGTGCGCGACGGCCTCAAACCGGTGCACCGGCGCGTGCTCTACGCGATGTACGACAACGGCTACCGGCCCGACCGCGGCTACGTGAAATCCGCGCGCCCGGTCGCCGAGACCATGGGTAACTACCACCCGCACGGCGACGCCTCGATCTACGACACCCTCGTGCGCATGGCGCAGCCGTGGTCGCTGCGGTATCCGCTGGTCGACGGCCAGGGCAACTTCGGTTCCCGCGGTAACGACGGTGCCGCCGCCATGCGGTACACCGAGTGCCGGCTCACTCCGCTGGCGATGGAACTGCTCCGCGAGATCGATCACGAGACGGTCGATTTCACGCCGAACTACGACGGCCGCTCCCAGGAGCCCGTGGTCCTCCCCAGCCGGGTGCCGAACCTGTTGATGAACGGGTCCAACGGCATCGCCGTCGGTATGGCGACCAATATCCCGCCGCACAACCTGAACGAGCTGGCGGATGCCATCTACTGGGCGCTGGACAACTATGACGCCGACGAGGAGACCACCCTCGCGGCGTGCATGGAGCGCGTCAAGGGACCGGACTTCCCGACCTACGGCTTGATCGTCGGAAGCCAGGGTATCCACGACGCTTACACCACCGGTCGCGGCTCCATCCGGATGCGCGGCGTGGTCGAGATCGAAGAGGACAATCGGGGTCGCACCACGATCGTCATCACCGAGCTCCCGTACCAGGTCAACACCGACAACTTCATCAACTCGATCGCCGAGCAGGTCAAGGACGGCAAGATCGCGGGTATCTCCGATATCCACGACGAGTCCTCCGACCGCGCGGGTATGCGGATCGTGGTCACGGTCAAGCGCGATGCCGTGGCGAAGGTGGTGCTGAACAACCTCTACAAGCACACCCAGCTGCAGACCAGCTTCGGCGCCAACATGCTGTCGATCGTCGACGGCGTACCGCGCACGCTGCGGCTGGACCAGATGATCCGGCTCTACGTCGATCATCAGTTGGACGTCATCGTCCGGCGCACCCGCTATCTGCTGCGCAAGGCCGAAGAGCGGGCGCACATCCTGCGCGGCCTGGTCAAGGCGCTGGACATGCTCGACGAGGTCATCGCCCTGATTCGGCGTTCGGCCAACACCGACACCGCGCGCACCGGCCTGATGGAACTGCTCGAGATCGACGAGATCCAGGCGACCGCCATCCTCGATATGCAGCTGCGGCGCCTGTCGGCCCTGGAGCGGCAGAAGATCGTCGACGAATTGGCCCGTATCGAGGCCGAGATCGCGGATTTGAAGGACATTCTGGAGAAGCCGGAACGTCAGCGTGCCATCGTGCGCGACGAACTGGCCGAAATCGTCGAGAAGTACGGCGACGACCGCCGCACCAAGATCGTCGCGGCCGACGGTGACGTCGCCGACGAGGATCTGATCGCTCGCGAGGACGTCGTGGTCACCATCACCGCGACCGGCTACGCCAAGCGCACCAAGACCGACCTGTACCGCAGCCAGAAGCGCGGCGGCAAGGGCGTGCAGGGCGCCGGCCTCAAGCAGGACGATCTGGTCAAGCACTTCTTCGTGACCTCGACCCACGACTGGCTGCTGTTCTTCACCAACCTCGGCCGGGTCTACCGGGCCAAGGCCTACGAGCTGCCCGAGGCCAACCGCACCGCGCGCGGCCAGCACGTGGCCAACCTCCTGGCATTCCAGCCGGAGGAGAAGATCGCGCAGGTCATCCGGATCAAGAACTACGAGGATGCCCCGTACCTGGTGCTGGCGACGCGCAACGGCTTGGTGAAGAAGTCGAAACTGACCGACTTCGACTCCAACCGCACCGGTGGCATCGTCGCGGTGAACCTGCGCGACGGTGACGAATTGGTCGGCGCCGCACTGTGTTCGGCCGACGACGATCTGCTGCTGGTGTCCGCGCACGGCCAGTCCATCCGGTTCACCGCCAACGACGAGGTGCTGCGTCCCATGGGCCGCGCCACCTCGGGCGTGCAGGGTATGCGCTTCAACGCCGACGATGAGCTGTTGTCGCTCAACGTGGTTCGGGACGGCACCTATCTGCTGGTCGCGACCGCGGGCGGGTACTCCAAGCGCACCGCGATCGAGGAGTACACCGCGCAGGGCCGCGGCGGTAAAGGTGTGTTGACGCTTCAGTACGACCCGAAGCGTGGCAGCCTGGTGGGAGCGCTCATCGTCGACGATGACGACGAGCTCTACGCGATCACATCCGGGGGCGGTGTCATCCGGACGGCCGCGAGGCAGGTACGCAAGGCGGGCCGGCAGACCAAGGGCGTGCGTTTGATGAACCTCGGCGAGGGCGATACCTTGCTCGCGATCGCGCGTAACGCCGATGAGCCCGACCAGGTTTCCGAGGAAGAAGAGGCCTGAGGCTCGGATTAGCGTTAGGTTCTGGAAGCGGTAATTTCTCCACAAGCAGCGGCGCCACGACGGATCGAAGGATTCTGCATTGACCACTCCGAATCAGCCGAACGACGAGCGAAACCACGCCAACGGTGTGACCGAGCGGATCGCACCGTCACCGATTCCGCCGCGGCCGGCGCCGCGGTCCGGGTCGTCGGCCGACAACGGCTCGGGTAGTTCGCCCGCAAACCCCGAGTCGCAGGGCGATTCCGCGAAATCCGGCGCTGCGGCGCCGGAGGCCGCCGAGGCCGGTGAGGGTCGTGGTGGTTCTCGCTTCGAGGAGGGTTGGTCGCAGCTGCCGCAGCGGGAGCCGCAGTCGAACCTGAATCGTCCCGGCCAGGCTCCCGTGCAGGGCCGGGCGAACCCCCAGACCGGACTCGGCGGCGGGGTGAAGAACGCCCGTACCACCACCGACCTCGCGGCCAAGGCGGCGCGCAAGGAAGCGGCGATGGTGAAATCCGTCGGCATCGACGGACCGACCCGCAGCATCGCCCGTCCGGAACTGATCAAGGATCTGCCCGATCTGTCGGATCTGCGGCATCCGCTGCCGCAGGCGGACGCCGGTGCGGCACAGTCGGTTCCGATGGCGGTGAAGACCGCGGCGCCGACCGTCTCGCCGGCCGCGCAGGCGGCGGTCGCCCAGGCGGTGACCAGCGGTGAGCCGTTGCGCGCGACCGTGCAGGTGCGCCATATCGACCCGTGGTCGACGTTGAAGGTTTCGCTGGTGATCAGCGTCGCCATGTTCTTCGTGTGGATGCTGGCCGTCGGATTCCTCTACATCGTGCTCTCCGGCATGGGTGTGTGGGACCGCCTGAACAGCACCTTCACCGACATGGTGAACGACAACAACTCGTCGGCGACGACGATCATCGACGCCGGCAGCGTATTCGGATACGCGGCCGTCATCGGCCTGATCAACGTGGTGCTGTTCACCGCGCTCTCGACGGTGGGTGTCTTCATCTACAACCAGTGCACCGATCTGGTGGGCGGCGTGCAGGTGACGCTGGCCGATCCGGACTGACGCTCCGCGACGAACGGCCGGCCGGTTCTCACCGGACCGGCCGTTCGTGCTTTATGGGTGCTTTGACCAGGCGTTTTGGAGAGCAATCGGGGGGTTGTGTAGTCTCTACCGAGTCAGTCACGACAGCATGTCGAGTCGAGACGAACACTACGGGCCTATAGCTCAGGCGGTTAGAGCGCTTCGCTGATAACGAAGAGGTCGGAGGTTCAAGTCCTCCTAGGCCCACATTCGCATACCTGGTCGTCGACGACGGCCGAGGGGGCCTTAGCTCAATTGGCAGAGCACTGCCTTTGCAAGGCAGGGGTTAGGGGTTCGATTCCCCTAGGCTCCACTTCTTCTTCTCACGATCCGGGGGGATCCGATCCGTCTCTCTAGCCGGTTCCTGTCGCGCCGATACACCTCACGCAGCGCTGCCGGTACCGCGTCGTCGATGCCGGAAGCCGTGGCTGCCGGGGCGGTCGCGGCACAGTAGGGTGGACGGCATGAAACTTCTTCTGACGATCGGTGCCATTGCCGCAGTTGTCTTCGCCGTCACCAAGGTTCGCAAGCGGAGCGAGGCTGATCTGTGGCACGAGGTGACCGCGCGCTGAGCCGCCACGCTTACCGGGGCCTTAGCTCAATTGGCAGAGCACTGCCTTTGCAAGGCAGGGGTTAGGGGTTCGATTCCCCTAGGCTCCACAAATCACACAGCTCCACAAAACCCACAGCTCCACAAATTCCACAGCTCCACAAATTCCACAGCTCCACAAATTCACGGCCGGGCCAGCAGGTCGATGACCGCCTGCACTTCCTCCGGTGCCGGGGTCGGCAGATTGTCGCGGCCGTGGATCAGCCCGATCCCCAGATACACCATCGCGCCCGCGCGCAGCCGCGCCTGTCCCGGCTCGAAACCCAGATCGAGCATCGCCGTCTGCACGGTCCGGAAGATGCGCTGATCCAGTGCCCGGACCGCCGCCGCCACCGTGTCGTCGGTGCGTGACCACTCCCGCACCGAGGCCTCCACCATCCAGTGCTGCGGATCCACCAGCATGGCCGCCATCTGTTCGATGCGGGACTCGACCGGAATCGAATCCAAGGCGGCGAGGGCCCGGACCGCCTCACTCTGCATTTCGCCCCACCGGTCGGCCATCGCGGCCATCAGTTGTTCGAGATCGTCGAAATGCCAGTAGAAACTGCCCTTGGTGACGCCCAGTTCCTCGCACAGCCGGGGAATCCGGATCGCGGTCACACCCTCGCGCGCGAGGAGATCCAACGCGCCGTTCACCCAGTCGTCGTACGACAGCCGCGTCGTCTGACGGCGGTTGCGATGTTGTGCCTCCGCTTTTCTGGAGACCGCCTTTCCGGACACCGCCTTCTTGGACGTGACCGGGGCCTTCTTCGGTGCCGTCATCCATTCACCGCCGAGCCGCCCAGGTCCATAACCCGATCGTAGGGGAGCCGGCCCGCTGTGGATTCGACATGCGCACGGCCCACCTCCTCGCACCGTTCAAACGAGTACCGTCCACTGTACTCAATGGTATGGTCGCTGCGACGGGTGACGATCGATGTCACCTCGGAAGGTGCGAGGGATGAATCGACCGATCGGCCGCCGTGCGATGCTGCGCGGTATCGGCGCAGGTCTGACGGCCGCGGTGGCCGGGCACGCGGCGACAGTCACGGCCGATCCCGCGCCGGGCGGATTCGAGAGCCCGCTGTTGTTCCACTCGCCCCCGATGCAGCCTTTCGTGGACGAACTCCCGCGGCCGCCCGTCGTCACCGGCAGTCACCTGGACCTCGTCGCGACCACCACCAGCCATCGTTTTCACCGCGATATGCCCGCGGTGCCCGCCTTCGGATACAACGATCAGACCTATCTGGGCCCGACCGTCGAACACGAAGCCGGCCGAGCGCTGACCGTCCGGTTCCGCAACCGGCTCGGCGCTCATCCGTTCGCGGCCGATATCGACACCACCCTGCACGGGGTGTCGGAGAGCTACCGGACCACGGTTCCCGCCTCGCTGCATTTGCACGGCGGAGTGACTCCGCCCGCCAGTGATGGGCACCCGGAACAACTGGTCATGCCGGGACAACACCTCGATCACGACTTCCCGCTGCGGCAGTCGGCCGGTCACCTCTGGTACCACGACCACGCGATGGGGATCACGCGGGCGAACGTGTACGCCGGATTGACCGGCATGATGCTGCTGCGCGACGAATTCGACACGGGAGCTCCGGACAATCCGCTCGGACTGCCGGCGGGGGAGTTCGAGATACCCCTGGTGCTGCAGGAGAAGTTGTTCGCCCCCGACGGCCGCCAGAGTCTGCGCTCGACCGCGGTGGTACCACCGGGTTCGTGGGAAGGCGGTGCGGTCGGCGACGTCGGAGTGGTGAACGGGGTGGTGTGGCCACAGCTGCCGGTCGCGCGCGGGCTGTATCGGTTCCGTGCGATCAATGCCGCCTCGTTCAGTACGTGGAATCTGTTCTTCGGCAATCGGATGCGGTTCTGGGTGATCGGAAACGACCACGGACTGCTGGATGCGCCGGTGCCGGTGCGCAATCTGCGACTCGCTCCGGCCGAACGGGTGGATCTCCTGGTGGATTTCGCCGAGCTCGCGCCGGGGGAGACGGTCGAACTGTGCAACGACGAAGCACCGGTGTTCCAGGCGTCGATCCTGGGCGAGGTCGCGATGCCGGTGTTCTGCCGCTTCCGCGCCGAGGATCGCACGGGGTTGCGCGGGCCGGTCCCGCAGACGCTGCGCGGTGGACCGCGACAGCCCGCGCTGCTGCCGCCGGTGCCGGTGCCGACTCTGTCGCGGACCCTCACGGTCAGCCAGCCGTACGAACTGCGGATGCCGCCCGCGATCATGTCGTTGAACAACCTGCGCTATTCGGATCCGGATATCGAAATGCCGCGGCAGGGCACGACCGAGGTGTGGAACATCGTCAACATCACACCCGATCCCCATCCCATCCACATCCACCTGGTGGATTTCCGCATCCTGAGCCGTACGCCGCTACGCACTGTGGATTACCAACTCGCTCATCCCCAACCGGCGATCGGCACCCGGTGGACTCCCGATCCGGAGGGCTTCCTGGCCGGGCCGCCGCAGCCGCCGGCGCCGTGGGAGAGCGGCCGTAAGGATGTGGTGCGAGTCGACGGCGGCACCGTCACCCGGATCGTGGTGCGATTTCCGACCGCCGACGAACTCGGATTCGATCCCGACGCGCCCTTTACCGGACTCACCGCGCCCATGCCGGGTGCGGCGCATTCGGCGGAGCATGCCGCGCATCGGGATTCGGATCTGCGCGGCTTCGTCTGGCACTGCCATCTGCTCGATCACGAGGACCACGACATGATGCTGCGATTCCGAACGGTGCGGTGAAATGACGACACAGATACGAACCCTGAAATGCCCCAGCGCTTTCCGGTATTGGGAGGCGAAGCAGCAGCCCGCCGTGCAGCGCTTGGAAGCGATCGTGCGGAAAGTGACCGGGGCCGAACTCTTTCCCACCGACGAGCAGGCCCGGGCTCTCACCGAGGATCTGTTCGCCGGTGATCCGGTCGCCGAACGTTTCGTCGCCGAGGTGATGCACGGGCCCGGTGGTTCGGCACAGGGCCGCGCACTGCTGGACCGGGCCTTAACCGAGGGAATCGATGCTGTGCCCGAGGCGCCGGATTCGATGCGCGAACTGTTCGCCGAATTCGACACCGTGCCCGAGTGGGTGCGTCCCGAATTGGTCGAACAGGGCGCGGCCATCTGGCGGCGCTGGGGCACCATGCTGTTCAGCTTCGCGGGTGCGGAAACACTGGAGATGTACACCGAATCGGCGGTCGCGACTCCGCTGTCGCTGGCGGGCGGATATGCCGGAAACAGTGCGCTGCGCAGGTATTTGGAGACCTGCCGATTCTGGATGGACGTCTCGCAGCCGAATGCGCTGCTCACCCCGGGGTCGACCGGGCGCGCCACCGCGCTGAAGGTCCGGGTGATGCACGTGTCGGTGCGGGCACGGGTGGCCGGCCATCCCGAATGGGATATCGACAAGTGGGGGCTGCCGATCAGCCAGACCTATCAGTTGCTGACCCTGATCGCGGGCAGTGTGACACCCGGCCTCGGGCTGTGGGCGCTGGGATATCAGACGACGCCGTCGGAAATCCGTGCGCTGCTGCACTTTCAGAAGTACATGGGATATCTGCTGGGCGTGCGGTTGCAGTGGCATCCGGAAACCGTGGTCGACTCGCTGCGGGTGCTGGCAATGACCATCGCCTCGCGTTCCTACGACGCCGGTGCGCACGGCGCGGAATTGATCGAGTCCTATCCCGCCGCGTTCGCTCCCCGCCCCGAACACCGCGGCGTGAGCCGGCTGCGCGCCGCCTACAACTACCGCATCAACTCCGTGTATTCGGCGATGTACATGGCGCCCGGCACACGGCGCAAATATCGTATGCCCCCGGCCTTTCCCTGGTTGCTGATTCCGGCGCTGCGGTTTCCGCTCATCACCGCGATGGAATTCGTGCGCCGGATACCGCCGGTCGGGCGGGTGCACGAGAAGGTGATGGTGCGGCACCGGGAGAACTGGTACCGGGCCCAAATGCAGGGCAGAGAAGCGGAATTCGATGCGAGCGGAGCGTTGCGGCGATGAACGACACAGCCATTGTGGAGGCGTGGAACGGTCCCGGCCGCCGGGACGGTGAACTCACCACGGTCGAACCGCGCCACAACGCACTGCATCCCGCGGCGAGTTCGCTCGCCTTCGAGCACTGGTATTTCGACGCACATCTCGACAGCGGGCATACCGTCGTCGGATTCCTCACCAAACGCCGCCCGGAGGATTTCCCGCACGCGCGTCCCTGGGTCGAGCTGATGGTCTACGAACCGGACGGCACCCGTCGGCAGGTCTCGCGCAAATATCCCCGCAATCAGGCGTCGTTCGACGCGCAATCGTGTGATGTGCGGATCGGAGACAACCGGGCCTACACCGAATGCCGGCCCGACGGATTGCCGACGCATCACCTCAGACTGGCCGAGGACGGTTTGGTTTTCGATCTGCGCTTCGACAACGAACTGCCGAGCTGGATGCCCGGGAAAGGGGAGACGCATTTCGGCGGCGGTGATTCCTTCGGCTGGGTTGTCGGCGCGCCGCGAGCACGGGTGAGTGGTACCGTGACCATCGACGGCGTCGAGCGGTCCGTCACCGGTCGCGGGTACGCCGATCACAACTGGGGTGTCGGCGATATGCGCAAGATCATCGAGCGCTGGCACTGGGGACGGCTGTACGTCGAGGACTATTCGCTGCTGTTCGCCGACGTGCTGACCCAGCAGCGACGCGGCGCGCACGAGATCGCGCCGCTCATGCTGGCCCACCACGACCGCGTCGTTCTCTCGACCGGCGAAACGACGCTGCGCGAGGGACCGGCGCGTTTCGACGCGACCGCCGGGCGCGGCTATCCGGAGTGGATCGAACTGCGCGTACCCGATCGGGTCGAATTGCGGCTGACAGTGGATCGGGTGATTCACGCCCACGATCTCCTCGACGATATTCCGCTGGTGGGCACCCGGCTGCTGAAACCGCTGGCGCACAAGTTGATCGGACATCCGGGCTATTTCCGATTCGAATCCACCTTCGAACTCACCGTGCTCGGCGGTGCGGAACCGGTCCGCCGCACCGGCACCACCTTGCACGAATTGGTGGCGCTCACCTGAGACTTGCGCGGTTCGCGCATCCGCGGTGCAAGGGCGCTGCAAGCGGTCGGCGGCAGGGTCGATGTCATGAGCGAGACATTCGATGTGGTGGTCGCCGGTGCGGGCCCGGTCGGACTGATGCTGGCCTGTGAACTGCGGCCGGCTGGGGTCGAGGTGCTGGTCGTGGAGCGGTTGACGGAGATCGATCGGACCATCAAGGCCGGCGCGATCAATGTGCCGACGGCTCAGGCCTTCGATCGGCGCGGACTGTTGCCCGAGTTGCTGGCGCATCAGCAGGCGGCGATCGAGCGGATGAAGGCGTTCGACGTCCGGAGGGTGGCCGCGAACCGGCCGCCGATCGCGGGACATTTCGCCGGAATCATGTTGTCGTTCGACCTGATCGACGCCGAAGACCCGGCGTTCGCCGGGGTGGGGCCCGCGGGCCGGGCCGTCCTGGTGAGCCAGCAGGGCATCGAGGAGATTCTCGGTGCGCGCGCCGCGGAACTCGGCGTGGTGGTGCGCCGGGGCGTGGAAGTGACCGATCTGACCGACCACGGCGACGGCGTGACCGTGCGCTGCCGGGCCGCCCAGGGTGGTGGTGCCGGGAGCTGTGGCGGCGAGGAGATACGTGCCTCGTGGTTGGTGGGTTGCGACGGTGGACGCAGTACCGTCCGCACACTCGCCGGCTTCGACTTCCCGGGCATCGGGCCGGAGATCACCGGACGGCAGGCGGTGGTCGATATGTCGGAAACCGAAGGGCTGCAGCCCGGTTGGCACGACACCGAGCACGGCATCTATGTCTACGGGCCGACTCCCGGTCGCTTCCTGACCGTGGAACTCGACGGACCGCCGATCGATCGCGACGCGCCGATCACGGCCGCCGAACTGGAGGCGAGCCTGCGCCGCGTTTCCGGGGTGCCCGTGCGGGTCTCGGCGGTGCATTCGGCCACCCGGTTCACCGACAACACCCGTCAGGTGCCGGACTACCGCAAGGGCCGTGTGTTGCTCGCCGGTGATGCGGCGCATGTGCATTCACCGTTCGGCGGACAGGGCCTGAATCTCGGAATCGGCGATGCGGTCTGCCTGGGCTGGAAGCTCGCCGCGGTCGTCGACGGGCGGATGGACGAGCGCCTCCTGGACACCTACACCGCCGAGCGGTATCCGATCGGCGCCTGGGTGCTGGAATGGACCCGGGCGCAGGTCGCGCTCATGCGACTGGACCGGCGCAGCAAGGCGCTGCGGGCGGTGATGTCGGAACTACTGTCCACCGGCGACGGCGCGACCACCGTGTTCAAGCGGATCTCCGGTGTGCTGCACCGCTATCACCTGGGCGGCGACCACGAGCTGATCGGCACCATCGCTCCCGATCGGGATCTGTCCGACGGGACCCGCGTGGCCGAGCACTTCACCACCGGTCGGGGTGTGCTGTTCGATTTCGCCGACTCCGCGCAGTTGCGCGCCGCGGCGGCGCCGTGGCAGGACCGGATCCGGATCGTCACGGCGAAGCCGTTGGACGCCTCGGACGGGCCCGGCTCCCGCGATGCGGCCGGCGTGCTCGTCCGTCCGGACGGCTACGTCGCCTGGGCCGCCACCGACGGCACCGAAGGTTTGGCGACCGCGCTGACTCGCTGGTTCGGCCGGTGAGCGGGATTTCTCGTCGGCTCGTTCGGACGTATTAGATGTAACTGCGCGTAGCGGGCAGATGTGCTGCAGATCTATCGCAGTCCGGTGTTGCGAAACGAGCTGGCGGACGGCGTGATTCGACTGCGCTCGGATCTCGTCGTGGATCTGTCGAAACTGACCTGCCGGGTCCTGCTGATCGGCAGCCGCACCGATATGCTCGTGCCCGCCCGGTCCACCCGCCGCGTAGTCGAGCTGCTCACCGGTGCCGCCGACGCGCGATTCGCGGAGGTGACCGGCGGACATCTGGGCCTGATGGTGGGTCCCGACGCGGCCGGCTCGACCTGGCCCGCGATCGGCGAATTCCTCGGCGAATCCGGAGATTCCGATCAGATCAAACCGAGCTCGCGCGCCCGCGCGATGGCCTCGGCCCGGGAACCGCTGCCCAGCTTGTGATAGATCCCGCGCAGGTGTGTTTTGACGGTGTTGATCGAAACGCCCATGCCCTCGGCGATATTGAGCGTCGTCATCCCGGACGGCAACTGGCGCAACACCGACATCTCGGTTTCGGTCAATCCAGGATTGTGCGCCGCGCCGCGGGCCGACGGGTGCGACCGGATCAGATCGACCAGCCGGTCGTGGTGACCGAAGCGGCCGACCGAACCGTCCAGTAACGCAACGGTTCCCGGCACCTCCAGGAACGGGCGCACGATCCGGTCGTCGGCAGCGTGCGTCAGCGCCTGCGCCACCGCCTCGTAGGCCTTGACCGGACGGTCCAGATGGGCGGCCGCGGAGGCATACAGGAGCCATGCCGTGACGGCGGTGAGCGGGGGCAGTCCGTCGGTCCGGCGCAGCAGTGGCTGGAGCAGCTCGAGTGTCGTCGACGAGGTCTGCGCATACTCCGACAGGCATGCCTGCGCCAGCACGACCTCGGGCGTATGGCCCAGTACCGCGACCGCTCGCTCGACCAGAGTCTGTGCGCCGACGCGGGATTGGATCCGCAGCAGGGCGAGGACCGTATGCAGGACCAGATTGCCCGAGGAGCGCGCCGGTGTCGGTTCGGCGAGCATGTCGAGCAGCTGAATCCGCAGCGTATCGGCAGCCAGGAAACGATCTGTGGCGGAATCGAATTCGATCAGCCGCAGAATCGCCTGCGCCTGACGGTCGGCGGCCGGCGCGGGAGACAGGCCGCTCGTCGTGGCGGGCGGTAGCCGGCCGTGCACATCGATCGGATCGCCCTGCAGATAGCGGGTGTACGCGATCATCGCCTGTGCGTGCGTCATCGCGGAATGTGTTCGCAGTCCGTATTTCTCGGCGAGCTCCACGGCATGTTCGGCCCGCTTGCACATCACCGTGAGATGGCCGCCGATACCACCGCACAACGCCAGTCGCGTTGCCGCCGGCACGACGAAGCGACCCAGTCCGGCATGTTCGGCCAGCGCGAGCGCCTGCCACAGACCGGATTCCGCGCGCGCGATATCGCCGCGGTGCAGGTGCGCGTTGGCCAGCTGCAGGATGATGTAGCAGTCCAGTTCGGCATGCCCGGTCGGAGTGGGCGTCGCCGGATCGGGAGCGGCGGGTTCGGCGCCCGTCAGCACCGCGACATCGGCGGCCACGGCGCAGCGCAGCGCGGTCAGCCAGGACGCGGGCACCAGTGCGGACGCCGAACAGGGCTCTGCTTCGAGGCGATCCAGGTAGGCCGTGCAGGCTGCCACGTCTCCGCGGCCCACGGCCTCGGCGATGCGCAGCAGTTGGACGAATTGATCGTCGGCGAGTTCGCCGACGTCGTCCAATCGGGCGAAGAAGGACGGCCCGTCCCCGCCGAACACCAACCTCGGGCCGTGTTCGCGGATGAACCGCGACAGCTGTGGATGTCCCGGCACGGCGAGGACGTGATGCAGTGCGGCGGACGGCATCCGGGCATCGATGAACCACTTCGAACAGCTGCGGTGAATGCGCTGCAGCCGGTCCGGAAGTGAGCGTGCGGCTTCGGCGAGCAGATAGGCGCGCAGCATGGGGTGGTAGCTGTGCCACAGTTCGCCGTGGCGGGCGACGCAGGTGATCGGCAGATTGTTGCGCAGCAGATATTCCAGCGTGGCCGGGGCGGATTCGCCGACCAGCTCCGTGGCCAGCGCGACACTGAACTCCTCGGGCACCGCCGTGGCGAGCAGGAAATGCAGCGCATCGTCCGGCAACGCCCCCAGCAGCTCGCCGACGAGGAAGTCGCTGATGGCATGCGGTGCGCGCGCCAATGCCGCCAAGGCGGTGGGCCGGTCCTGCGGATTCGCGGCCAGATAGATCGCGGCTATTCGTACCAGCGCGGCCCAGCCGCAGGTCAGTCGCTGAATGCCGGCGATATCGGCCGCGTTCAGGTGGAGGCCGTGCTGATCGAGCAGGGCCGCGGTGTGTTCGTCGTCGAGCGCGAGTTCGCGCGCCGTCAGCCGGGTGAGCCGGCCACTCAACTCGAGTCCGTGCCATCGCAGCGGCGGATCGAACCGGCCGGTGACGATGGTTGTCAATGTGGGCGGTGCGTTTTCGACGACGTATTCCAATCCCGCGAGAGCCAACGGGTCGGTCAGCAGGTGGGCGTCGTCGAGGACCAGAACGGTCGGTTCGGCTCGGTCGGTCAACCGGTCCACCAGCGTCGCCGGTTCGGCGAGGGGGCCGGTGGGGTCCCGGTCGGGTGATCCGACGGGTAGGTCGAGCACTCCGGCGATCGCACGCCACAGATCGGCCGACTCACCGCGGCGGCCGGTGAAGGTCAGCCAGCCCACCCGGCAGGCGGAATGCCGGGGTGCCAGTCGCGCCACCCAGTCGGCGGCCAGGACGGTCTTGCCGGTTCCCGCGGGGGCGCAGATCAATACGGTCTGGCCGGCGCCGGTCGCCGCCGCCTCGTCGATACGGGCGTGGGCAGCGGGAAGCGACAGCGGTACGAAGGAGAGTTCCGGCACGCCGAGTTGGAGGCCACTGCGAATGGCGGCAACGTTCGAGCTATCGGCTAGCGATCGCGTTGTTCTGGGCGAAGCGTTCAAAGCGCCTCCCGGAGCTGTGCCTTCGCCGAAGGCAGTGTCGGTGAAGCATGCTTTCTCCAAACTGAAACGTACACTAATCATTTGCTGAATTCGGTCAAAATGTGCGTCCCATCATGATTTCGAATCGGTCTCGGGCCGTCGAATTCGGCCGTGGCGCAGGACGTAACGGGCCGGTCGGAGCCGTAGTGTCGGTCGGAGAATCGACACACCGGTCTGCGGCGGCGAGGTAATTCCGATGCAATTGCGACGAGATCGGCCCGCGCGGGCCGAGCGAAAAGCTCCGCCGCCCGCGTCCGGAGCGACATGGTCGCTACCGCGCGGTCTGATCGTGATGCTTTCGGTCGCCGGGGCCGTGGTGGCCGTCATGGGTATGAAGGCGTTCGCCGGCGTGCTCGGTCCCACCTTCCTGGCGCTGATGCTGACCATGGCCGTTCAGCCGGTGCAGACCTGGGTGCAACGGCGCGGCTGGCGGCCGTGGATCGGGATGGTGGCGGCCCTTTTCCTGGTCGTTCTGATTCTGCTCGTACTGATCGGGGCGCTGGTGCTCTCGGTCGCGCAATTGGCGTCCGAACTACCGAAATACTCCGACAAACTCGACGACATGCTCAACGGTGTGCGGAGTACGCTCGCCGATTTCGGGGTAGACACCGAGCAGATCCACAACGCCCTCAACGGTCTGGATGTGGGCAAGGTCGTCGATCTGCTGTCGGTCGCACTGAGCAACGCGCTCGGAATCTTCTCGAATCTGTTTTTCGTTCTGGCACTGCTGCTGTTCATGGCGATCGACGGCATGATGATCGATCGAAAATTGGCGGTGGTGGCCAAGGCGCGGCCCGAAATCGCTTATGCGCTGGGTGTATTCGCCATCGGCACCCGGAAATATCTGGTGGTTTCCACGGTCTTCGGCTTGATCGTCGCCGTCTTCGACGGCGGTGCCCTGTGGTTGATGGGCGTGCCGCTTCCGGTGCTGTGGGCGCTGCTCTCCTTCATCACCAACTACATTCCGAATATCGGCTTCGTCATCGGCCTGATTCCGCCGGCGCTGCTGGCGCTGCTCGACAGCGGCCCGATGCTGATGCTGTGGGTGGTCGTCGTCTATTCGGTGATCAATTTCGTGATCCAGTCGATCATCCAGCCCAAATTCGTGGGTGATGCCGTCGGCCTCAGCGTGACCGTGACGTTCCTGTCGTTGGTTTTCTGGTCGTGGGTCCTGGGCGCGCTCGGTGCGCTGCTGGCGATTCCGCTGACGCTGCTGATGAAGGCGCTGCTGCTCGATATCGATCCGACCACACGGTGGGTCAACGTGCTGATCCAGGACCGGGCGCCCGATCCGGACGAGGAACCGTAGGCGGCGGCGACCCCACCTGGGCCCAGCCGACGACCCAGGCCGACGAGTTCAGCCGGCGGAGTCGGGCAGTTGCGCCATCCCCAGCAGTGTCAGCCCGAGCGAATCGATGCGTGCCAGCACGCCACGCATGGCCGTGGTGTCGGAGAGGGTGCCGAACAGTGTGGTCGTCCCAGCCGACGAATGCTCGCTGCGGCTCAATTCCGGAAATGCGGCCAGCGCCCGTTCGGACAATTCACCATCGATGACGAACTGATAGCGGATCGACAACGACCAACTCACCTCCTCGGCCGGGGTGCATGCGCGTCTCCAGGCTCGGGCACAACCGCTGGTAGTCGCCTCATCCGCCCGGGATGAGCTCGAGATCCGGCCGCGAACCGGTCCCACGGGGCGACGGCGTCCGACACTCACCCGTCACGGGTGAAGCCATTGCGCACCGCGCTGGGCACATTCAGGGGAAGACCTCTCGGCTGGGAAGGAGTTCTGCCATGACCACAACCCCGCAGGAGCATCCCGTACGTCAGGGCATCGCCGCCGGAACATCGATCGGCGCGGCGATCCTGCTGATCACCGTCGGTGTGCTCTCGATCCTGGAAGGAATTTCGGCGGTCGCCAACGACAACCTCTTCGTCGTGGGCATCGACTACGTCTACCAATTCGACACCACGACCTGGGGATGGATCCACATCGTGCTGGGGATCCTGCTGGTCATCGCCGCCCTCGGTCTGATGGCCGGCACCACGTGGGGCCGGATCGTGGCAATCACGTTGGCGGCGTTGTCCATCCTCGCGAACTTCCTGTGGCTGCCCTACTACCCGGCATGGTCGATCCTGGTGATCGCGTTGAATGTCGTGGTCATCTGGGCGGTCGCCACCTGGCAGCCCGGCCCGGACCGCGTCTGATTCCCGCTTCGCCGGGCTGTGACAACCGGCTGTGACGAATCATCAGCCGGCGGCCCGGCCTCGGCGGGATCCGTATCGTCGGAATTATGGCCTCTCCGGAGCTGTCGAAGCTGGTTCAGTCGGTGGTCGAGCCCTATCTACTGGAGGGATCTCGCCGCTACAACCGGGTCGAGGTCGCGGAACTGTCGGGCGTACCGGCCGATCTGTCGCGGCGGCTGTGGGTTTCGCTCGGGTTCCCGGCTCATGAGGACGACGCCGCGGTCGAATTCACCGACGGCGATGTCAACGCGGTCCGGAACTTCAGAAGTCTCGACGCGCTGGCCGGCGCCGATGTGCGCCGGCAGCAGGCGGCCGCGCGCACCCTCGGGCAGTCGATGGCGCGGCTGGCGGAATGGCAGGTCGATCTGGTCGCGGAGGAGATCGCCGACCGGATCCGTTCGATCACGGCGGGCGATCCCGCGGTGGACCAGGACAA
This sequence comes from Nocardia sp. AB354, assembly GCF_049538315.1. Classification (NCBI taxonomy): domain Bacteria; kingdom Bacillati; phylum Actinomycetota; class Actinomycetes; order Mycobacteriales; family Nocardiaceae; genus Nocardia; species Nocardia sp. AB354. Next base: position 394,875 of record NZ_JBMVFU010000004.1, read on the forward strand.
GGTCGCCCGGGAGGCGACCGCCGAGGTGGTGTCGGCGCTGCAGCAACTGCAGGCCTACGCGTGGCGGCGCCATCTCGCGGCGGCGCTGACGCGGTCGCTGGCTGGTGACGGCACCGGAGAAACGTTGCGGGAGTTGGCCGTCGGATTCGCGGACATGGTCGGCTACACCCGGCTGACCCGGCATCTGGAAGCCGACGAACTGGACGATCTGCTGGAGTCGTTCGAATCCGTCACCACGAACGCGATCACCGCGAACGGCGGCTGGACCATCAAGAATGTCGGCGACGAGGTGATGTTCGCGGCCGAATCGGCGGTGGCGGCCGCCCGGATCGCATTGGCGATCCAGGAGGCCACGACGAGTGCCGGAACCACCCCTGAACTGCGGGTCGGGCTGGCTTACGGCCAAGTGTTGCAACGTTTCGGTGATCTCTACGGGTCGGTGGTGAATACCGCGGCGCGGCTGACCGGAGTCGCCCGGCCGGGCACGGTCCTGGTGGACGACGGCGCGGCAACACAATTGGCGGACGAGCCCGAGTTCTCGCTGCGGCATCTGCGCACTGTGCGGGTGCGCGGAATCAACCGTTTGGGTTCGCACGTGCTGCGGCGGAACGGTAGCTGACCGCCTCTGTCGTCGGATCCGAAAACGCTGTCGCACAAGGGTGGAGGCGGCGCAGACGCCGACCGGAAAAGTCCCGGAATTGGAAGCGGGCCTCGGCGAAGGGGGGGAGTTAGCCGAGGCCCGCGTAGGGTCGGCCCGGGGGGGAGGGGCCGACGTGACTGATCCTACGCGACGATTCTCGTTTGTGTCTGCATGAGGGGCGCTAGTTTCGGAATTTTTTTCTCTGGCGTGTTGCGGGGCGCGTCATCCGGTTTGCCGGAGGGTTGATAGTCGGCGGGGAGGCATTCGTGAATTACGTTGTAACGCAAAGGAATAAACTTGTTCCACGTGAAACGATCGGGCGCGGCGGGCCGCCTTCGTGAGCGTCGAATTCGGTAGCTGTGCGGGTGTGGCGGCGCACGACGGTGGGCGTTTTCACACCCTCGGGGCCCGTGAGCGCCACGGCAGGTAGCCGTGCGGGCCGCACTCGAGTAGCGCGCTACTCGCGACCTTCGGGGCCGGGCGCGGGAGTATCGAGTCGGTCGCATCCCGCCGGCACCCCCGAGCACCGCCGGATCCCCGGGATGCGACCACCTCCGCTCTCTGCCCGGTCGGGGCTCCTCGCTCGGTCGATGTCCGATATGGGTTTATTCGGATGAACTTGTCGGTGGTGTGGGCAATACTGCACGGCAAGTAGCGAACCTCACATCCACATCGAACGGCAGGGGAAAAGCATGCCCGACGCCATCATCGCCGAGGGTTTGGTCAAGAAGTACGGTCGGCTCGTCGCACTCGACGGGCTCGACCTAGCGGTTCCCGAGGGGACGGTGACCGCCCTGCTCGGCCCCAACGGATCCGGGAAAACCACGACGGTCCGGGTGCTCACCACACTGCTCACCCCCGACGCCGGCCGCGCCACGGTCGCCGGTATCGATGTGCTGCGCGAACCGCAGCGGTTACGCGCCCACATCGGTGCCTCCGGTCAGTACGCGGCCGTGGATGAATATCTCACCGGCTTCGAGAATTTGGAGATGGTGGGGAGGCTGTACCACCTGGGCATTCAGCGCAGTAAACAGCGTGCCCGGGAACTGCTCGAGCGCTTCCGGCTCAGTGAGGCGGCCGATCGGCCGGTGAAGGGCTACTCCGGCGGCATGCGGCGCCGGCTGGACCTGGCCGGAGCTCTGGTGGCGAATCCGCCGGTGCTGTTCCTCGACGAGCCGACCACCGGGCTCGATCCACGGGCCCGGATGGACCTGTGGGATGTGATCGAGGAACTCGTCGCCGGTGGTACCAGCCTCCTGCTGACCACGCAGTACATGGAAGAGGCGGACCGGCTGGCCGACACCATCGTGGTGATCGATCACGGCTCGGTCATCGCGCGCGGCACCGCCGACGAGCTGAAAGCTACGGTCGGGGGCGATCGGATCGAGTTGACGGTCGAGCATGTCGACGCGCTCGCCGTCGCCCAGCAGGCACTGGCCGGGCTGGCGGTCGGCGATATCCACGTCGAACCGGGGTTGCGGCGGCTCACCATTCCCGTCGACGACGGCTCGCAGGCCCTGGTCGACACCATCGAGCGGCTGTCCGCGCACCGGGTGCGCATCCAGGACGTGGGCCTGCGACGGCCCTCGCTCGACGACGTCTTCCTCACCCTGACCGGGCACGAGGCCGCCGACTCCGTCGACCCGGCCGATGCCGCGCAGACCCTCGAACAAGCCACGGAAGGACAGAGCAGATGATCACCGCCGCGGCCGACACCCGCAGACCGACCCTGGCCGAACGCGCGGCCACCGTGGCCGGGGACAGCCTGACCATTGCCAAGCGCAATGTCATCAAGATCAAACGAGTGCCCGACGTGCTGATCTTCTCGACGCTGTCGCCGATCATGTTCGTCCTGTTGTTCGCCTACATCTTCGGCTCGGCGATCAGCGTGCAGGGCACTTCGTACCGCGAATTCCTGATCGCCGGCATCTTCGCCCAGACCTCGGTCTTCGGCGCCACGTTCACCGGTACCAGCCTGGCCGAGGATATGCAGCGCGGAATCATCGACCGGTTCCGCTCACTGCCGATGGCACCGTCGGCGGTGCTGGTCGGGCGCACCGTGGCCGATGTCGCCATCAACGTGGTGAGCCTGGTCGTGATGTCGGTGACCGGTCTGCTCGTCGGCTGGCGCATCCACGGATCCTTCCTCGAGGCCGTGCTCGCCTATGCCTTGCTGTTGCTGTTCGCCTACGCGATTTCCTGGATCATGGCCGTGGTCGGTTTGCTGGTGCGGGCGCCGGAAGTGTTCAACAACGCCAGTTTCATGGTGATCTTCCCGCTGACCTTCATCGCCAACACCTTCGTGCCCAGCGAGGTGCTGCCGACGCCGCTGCGCGTCGTCGCGGAATGGAATCCGGTATCGGCGGTGACGCAGGCGACGCGCGATCTGTTCGGCAACACGAGTCCGACGAATCCGACGCCGGATGTGTGGTCGCTGCAGCATCCGGTGGCGACGACATTGATCTGGGTGGTGGCGATCCTGGCGATCTTCGTGCCGCTGGCGCTGCGTCAGTTCAAGCGGTCCGTCAGCCGGTGAACCTCTCACCTGGCGCTACTGCGGGCGGCCCGTGCCTGTGACAGCATGGTGCCATGCAGTTGGGGAGTTCCCGGAAATCCGGTCGGTTGCGTAATCGGCTCATCGCGGCGGGCGTTGCCGCCGCCGCGGGCGGTGCCGCATGGGTGGCCGCCTCGCGTCGCCCGCAGCTTCCGGAGCCGGCCGCCGAACCGCCGCGGCTGGGATATGCGGGCGAAGCGACCGCGCCCGAGACGGCGGCCTCCACCGACGACGCGGCGCACACCGGCTAGGCGCGCCCCGCGAGTACGGACAGCCGACATGGCACGATATTCGGCGTGACCTCACCGAATCAGACCGCCGTGGCCGTCCTGCACACCAACCTCGGCGACATCAAGATCTCGCTCTTCGGTAACCACGCCCCGAAGACGGTGCGCAACTTCGTCGGCCTGGCCGACGGCAGCGCGGCCTACACGACGAAGAACGCCGGCGGCGGCACCTCCGGACCGTTCTACGACGGCAGCGTATTCCACCGGGTGATCGATGGTTTCATGATTCAGGGCGGTGACCCGACGGGTACCGGCCGTGGTGGGCCGGGATACGAATTCGCCGACGAATTCCACCCCGAACTGCGCTTCGATCGTGGCTACCTGCTGGCCATGGCCAACGCCGGACCCGGCACCAACGGTTCGCAGTTCTTCATCACCGTCGGTCCGCAGCCGCACCTGAACCGTCGCCACACCATCTTCGGCGAAGTGGTGGACGCCGATTCGCGCAAGGTCGTCGACGCCATCGCGACCATCGCGACCGACCGCAACGACCGGCCGAAGGAGCCGGTCGTCATCTCGAGCATCACCCTGAGCTGACCCATCGGAGTTTCGTGAATCCGCAACCGCCCGTACCGACCTGCTACCGCCATCCCGATCGCACCACCGGACTGGCATGCACGCGGTGCGGGCGGCCGGCGTGCCCACAATGTCTGCAACCGGCCGCCGTCGGACAGCATTGTGCGGAGTGTGTCGCGCAGGGCCGCACCGATATTCGGCCGGTACAGCCGACCGTCGGCGGTCCGTTCGCCACCGCTCGCCGCACGCCGTATGTCACCTATGCGCTGATCGCGATCAACGTCGCGGTCTTCGCCGTCACCGCGAGTCAAGCGCACAGTGTCACCGACAATCATCTGTCGCGGCTGTTCTTCGACTGGGTGCTCGCACCGCAGTGGGTTGCCCAGGGGCAGTGGATTCGCGTCCTCGGTTCCGGATTCCTGCACTACGGGCCGCTGCATCTTGTGGTCAACATGTTCGCGCTCTACATTCTCGGCCGCGATACCGAACTCGTGCTGGGACGTTCGCGCTTCCTCGCGATCTATCTGGTGTCGCTGCTCGGTGGATCCGCGGCGGTCATGTGGCTGGCGACCGATTCCGCCACGGCCGGTGCCTCCGGCGCCATCTACGGTCTGTTCGGCGCGATGACCGTGATTCTGCTGCGGCTGCGGCAGAGTCCGGTGCAGATGCTGGTGTTGATCGCGATCAACCTGCTCATCAGCGTGTCCCTGCCCGGCATCTCGCTGTGGGGCCACCTCGGTGGATTGGTGGCGGGCACGCTCGCCGCCGCCGGAATCCTGTTCCTGCCGGAATGGCTGCGGGCGCGCACGCGCGATTCGATCCGATGGATCGGATGGGGTGCGGTAGCCGGACTCGCCGTCCTGGCGCTCGCACTGATCGGTGCGGGTGCGGCGGTTCTCGCCTGATTCGGTGGCCGCCCGATTCGACTGCGGCCCGCCCGGTTGTCAGCTGGTGCGGGGATCGGCGGGAACGAGACCGTGCACGGTCAACACGTCCAGGACGTCCTGAGGATGGGTACCGAGGTCCCAGCGGCCGAAGATCACCAGCCGTTCCTCACCCTTGTGGTCGACATCGAGTTCCAGATTGGGGATGCTCCGGCCCAGCCGCCGGAAACCGACGACCCGTGCCCGCAGAATCTGCTCGGGTCCGTAGCTGACCGGGCCGAACAGGCCACGAACCACCAGGTAGGCCGGTTTCCCGGGAACGACGGTCAGGCGCGGGCGTTGACGGAAGCCCAGTCCGGCCATGCACAGCAGCAGTGCCGCACCCAATCCGATCAACAGCCGACTCGGTGCGTCGGAGGCGAACGCGGCGGCCACGGCCAGCGCCACTCCGCCGAGGGTGACCGCGGCCAAGGCGGGCGCGGGGGTGGACCACTCGAGCCGGGGCGCCGACTCGGAACTGCCGAATTCCGGGCTGGATCCCGGGCGGTCGGACTCGGGGTGTTCGGGTGGTGTGCTCACGGTCCCCAATTGCTCCTCGAGTTGTCCACAGAGTCATCCACAGGTGTGCATGAATCACACGCGTGTAATAAGGGTCAACGCCCGTGCGACAGCGCGATCAACGCCACCCGTGCGACAGCGCGATCAACGCCACCCGTGCGACAGCGCGATCAACGCCACCGCATCGTCATGATCAGGCCGATCACCATCAGTCCGAAGCCGATGAGGAAGTTCCAGGCGTTCAGATCGCTCATCCACTGGATGTGGTCGGCGCCCAGGTAGTAGACCAGCAACCATGCCAGGCCGGCCAGCATGAAGCCGAGCATGATCGCCACATACCAGACCGGCGACGGACCGCCCTTCACCTTCACCGGGGTGCGGCTGGTCGGGTTGATCGTGTAGTCGGTCTTCTTGCGGACCTTCGACTTGGGCATGACGTCCTCGTATTCGGCGTGCAGGTCTGCCTAAAGGCTATCTCAGCTGCGTATCGGCGGTGGCGCCACGTACTCTCGAACCATGCGTGTTCTGGTCGTCGACAATTACGACAGCTTCGTATTCAACCTGGTCCAATATCTGGGCCAGCTGGGTGCCGAGGCGACCGTCTGGCGCAACGACGACTCCCGGCTGCAGGACACCGATGCCGTGGCCGCCGATTTCGACGGCCTGTTGATCAGCCCGGGCCCGGGCACACCGGACCGCGCCGGCGCGAGCATCGAACTGGTCCGCGCGTGCGCCCGGAACCGGACTCCGCTGCTCGGGGTGTGCCTGGGACATCAGGCGATCGGAGAGGCGTTCGGCGCGACCGTGACTCGTGCCCCCGAGCTGCTGCACGGCAAGACGAGTTCGGTCTTCCACATCGGTTCCGGGGTGCTGGCCGGGCTGCCCGACCCGTTCACCGCCACCCGCTATCACTCGCTGACCGTGCTCGAGGACACCTTGCCCGGTGATATCGAGGTGATCGGGCGGACCGAGAGCGGCATCGTGATGGCCATGCGGCATCGCGACCTGCCGATTCACGGTGTGCAATTCCATCCCGAATCGGTGCTGACCCAGGGCGGGCACCGGATGCTGGCGAACTGGCTCGAGGTGTGCGGCGAGCGGCCGGCCGAGGGCCTGGTCGAGACGCTCGAAGCCGAGGTCGCCGCGCTGGTCTGACGGGCTCGTAGCGCCGCACGCGAAAGCCTTACCGTGACAAGGAGTTTGCGCATGCATAAGCCCGGTGCGGTCGTCGTGACCCGGCGGCGCTGATGGCTCGGCCCTATGTCGTGCTGTCGGTGGCCACGAGTGTCGACGGATATATCGACGACGCCGGTCCGCAACGACTGCTGCTGTCCAATGCCGAGGATTTCGATCGCGTCGACCAGGTGCGTGCCGAGGCCGACGCCATTCTGATCGGCGCCGAGACCCTGCGGCGCGACGATCCCCGGCTGTCGCTGAGCAGTGAGCGGCGGCGCGAGGCTCGCATCGCGGCGGGAAAATCCGAATTCCCGGTGCGCGTCATCGTCACCGCGAGCGGTGAACTCGATCCCGGACAGCGGTTGTGGAAACAGGATGGGGAGCGGCTGGTCTATACGACCACGGCCGGGCGCGCGCGGCTGGGCGATCGGCTCGCCGGCCGCGCCGAGGTCGTCGCCCTCGGCAACTCCGTCGATTTCGGCGCGCTGCTCGACGATCTGGGCGAGCGCGGGATCGGCCGCCTGATGGTCGAGGGCGGCGGCCGCATCCACACCGCGTTTCTCGCGGCGGATCTGGCCGACGAACTGCTGATGGCGGTCGCCCCGGTGCTGGTCGGGGACAGCGGGGCCCCGAAATTTCTGCATCCTGCCGACTTTCCCGGCGGTTCTCGGCGCAGAATGGCTTTGGTGGATATCACTCGTCTCGGCGATATCGCAGTGCTGCGTTATCTGCCGAAGCAGACACCGTCCGATGGGAGTTCGCCGACGATGGAACACTCACAGTGACAACCGAATCCGATGCGTGGGAGTCGGTCGAGTCGGCCAGCCGTGTCCCCGGCCGGCCGGGGGCGCACCGATTCTGGATGCATCACGCGATCGGCCTGGCCCGGCTGTGCCCGCCGAGTGCGACCGCTTTCTCGGTCGGCGCGGTGATCGTCGGCCCGGACGGCGTGGAACTCGCGCACGGCTACTCCCGCGAGACCGACGCGAAGGTGCACGCCGAGGAATCGGCGCTGAACAAACTCGGCGCCGACCCCCGGCTCGCTCAGGCCACCATCTACAGCACGCTCGAGCCGTGTTCCACCCGGGCCTCGGTAGGCCGCGTCCCGTGTGCCGACCGCATCCTGACTGCCGGAATTCCGCGCGTCGTCATCGCGTGGCGGGAACCGCGCACCTTCGTGGAGAACTGCGTCGGCGTGGAGAACCTGCGCGAACACGGCGTCGAGGTGGTCGAACTTCCCGACCTGGCCGAAGAAGCCATGTCGATGAATCGCCACCTCGCGTTGTGATTACCGGCCCGGATCAGGGCGGTCCCAGCACTCCCGTGACGATCGTGATGGTCGCGTTGCGCGCCACCGACGAACCCGGTCGGGGCTGCTGATCGATCACCCGGCCGACATTGCTCGCGTCGAATGTGCCCTGCGTGCTCTGGCTGATCTGGCCCACACCGCCGGTCCAGCCCACCGAGCGCAGTTTGTCCACGGCTTGCGACGGGGTGAGGCCGGTCAGCGACGGCATGGTGATCTGGTCGCTGGACACCTGGACCGTGATGGTCGAACCCTTGTCGGCCATGGAGCCGCCGGCCGGATCGGTGGACAACACCTCACCGGCGGGCCGCGACGAGCTGACCTTCTGGATCACGACCTTGAACCCAGCGCTGTCGGCCAGGTTCGGTTCTGCCACATCGATCGACTGACCCACCACATCGGGCACGCGAACCTGGTCCGGACCCTTGCCGAGGGTGATCGTCACCTTGGAACCGGCATCGATCCTGGTGCCGGCGGCGGGGGATTCGGCGATCACCTTGTCCTTGTCCTCCGGACTGGAGGCGCCCCGCTGGATCTGCGGATCCAGCAGTAGCCCGGCCGCGTTCAAATTCTGCTCGGCCTGCTGCTGAGTGAGTTTCGTCAGCTGTGGCACCGGTACCTGCTGCGGTCCGGTCGAAATCTGCAGGGTCACCGTGGACCCCTTGTCCACCCGAGCGCCGCCGAGCGGCTGCGTCGCGACCACATTGCCGCTGGCGACCTTGCCGTCCGGTTTCTGCTGGATGGCGACGTCGAAGCCCAGCTTCTCCAGATCGCTCTGGGCTTCCTGGGCGGGTCTGTTGGCCAGATCGGGGATCGCGACCTGATCGGGCCGGCTGCCCGGACCGATCAACACCCAGAACAGCGCGACCAGCACCGCGACCACCGCGGCCGCGCCGATGCCGATCCACAACTTGCGTCTGGACCCCTCGGATTCGGGTTCCGGTTCGTCGTCGCCGTCGTTGCGTTCGACCGTGCGGTAACTACGCGGTTCGGGATCCATACTGCCGAGGAAGGTGGTGCGGTCCTCCTCGGTCATCACCATCGGGGCCTGCGGCTTCTGGCCGCCCAGCACCCGGATCAGATCGGCGCGCATCTCGGCCGCGGACTGATACCGGTTGGCCGGATTCTTGCTCATCGCCTTGAGGATGACCGAATCGAGTTCGCGCGGTACGCCGGGATGAACCAGCGACGGCAGCTTCGGATCCTCGCGGACATGCTGGTAGGCGACGGCGACCGGCGAGTCGCCGGTGAAAGGTGGCTGCCCCGTGAGGATTTCGTACAACACACAGCCGACGGAGTACACATCGGACCGGGCGTCGACCTGCTCGCCGCGGGCCTGTTCCGGTGACAGATACTGCGCGGTGCCGATCACCGCGGCGGTCTGGGTCATCGGATTCGAACTGTCCGCGATGGCGCGCGCGATGCCGAAGTCCATCACCTTCACCGCACCCTGGCGGTTGATCATGATGTTGGCCGGCTTCATGTCGCGATGCACGATGCCGTTCTTGTGGCTGAAATCCAGTGCGGCACAGACATCGGCGATGATCTCCATCGCCCGCCGCGGCGGCAGCGGACCCTTGCCGCGCACGATATCGCGCAGCGTCTCGCCGTCGACGTACTCCATCACGATGTAGGGCAGCGGGCCGCCGTCCACCTCGGCCTCGCCGGTGTCGTACACCGCGACGATCGCCGGATGGTTCAGCGCCGCCGCATTCTGCGCCTCGCGCTTGAACCGCAGATAGAACGTGGGGTCGCGAGCGAGGTCGGCGCGCAGCACCTTGATCGCCACGTCGCGACCCAGCCGCAGGTCACGAGCCTTGTGCACCTCCGACATACCGCCGAATCCGATGATCTCGCCCAGTTCGTAGCGAGAAGACAGATTCTTCGGGGTCGTCATGGCATTCCTTGTGAGGAGGTTTCGGGGTATCTGCTGCTGTCGGCTTCGTGCGTACCGCCGACCCCCGGCAGTGAATCGCCGGCCCCCGGCAATGGTAGGTCGAGCGAGGGGTAGGACGGGCGTGTTGTGGGGCGTGTGGTGCGGGTCGGCCGCTCCCGGGTGGTGGTGGTCGTCGGCGGTGCCGTGGTGGTCGTGGTCGGCGGGGGTGTCGTCGTCGTGGTCGGCTCGGGAGTCGTCGTCACCACCGGCGGCGGGGCCGGTTGGGTGGTGGTCGTCGGTTCCTCGGTCGTCGTCCATACCGTGGTCGGCGGCGGGGGCGCGACGACGGAGGTGGTCGACTTCACCGGCGACACCGTCGAATCCGGCGCCTTACCGCTGAGCAGCACCCACGCGGCCAGGCCGCCGAGCAGCACCGCGCCGGCGCCGAGCCCGGCCATCACCTTCTGACCGGTGGTGAATCCCGACTTCTCGCCGTCCTCGTCCGGGCCGCCGGGACCCGGCATCATGGCCGTCGAACCTGCCGCCGCGCCCACCCGGGCCGGTTCGGCGGTCGGGTAGCGGACGGTCGCGCCGTCGTAGTCGTTGCGCGGGATCACCGCGGTCGGACCGGGCGGGAGTACACGAGTCGCACCGGTCTGCGGCACCGCACCTCCGCTCGGCGGCGGTGGGCGTCGACCCGCCCGGACCGCGGCCACGGCATCGGCGAATTCGCCGCCGCTGTGGTAGCGCCGCGTCGGATCCTTGGTCATCGTGATGTCGATCAGCTCGCGCACGTTCGGCGGCAGATCGGCCGGCATCGGCGGGGGCGCCTCGCGCACATGCTTCATGGCCACCGTCAGGGCACCGTCGCCGGTGAACGGCCGATGGCCCGACAGCGCCTCGTAGCCGACGACGCCGAGCGAGTACACATCGCTGGCCGAGGTGGCGTCCTCGCCGGTGGCCTGCTCGGGGGCGATGTACTGGGCGGTGCCCATCACCATGCCGGTCTTGGTCACCGGTGAGGCGTCGACCGCCTTCGCGATGCCGAAGTCGGTGATCTTCACCTGACCCGTGGGGGTGACCAGGATATTGCCGGGCTTCACGTCGCGGTGGACGACGCCCGCGGCATGGGCGACCTCGAGGGCGCGGCTGGTCTGTTCCAGCATGTCCAGACCCTGGCCGACCGAGAGCCGGCCGAGCCGGTTCAGCACCGCGTTCAGCGGTTCGCCCTGGACCAGCTCCATCACGAGGTAGGCGGTTTCACCACCCTGTGGATCGTAGGTCTCGCCGTAGTCGTAGACGCCTGCGATGCCGGGGTGGTTGAGCTGGGCGGTGGTCTTGGCCTCGGTCTTGAACCGATGCCGGAACGTCGGATCCGCGGAGAATTCGGCCTTGAGGACCTTCACCGCGACCCGGCGGTCCAGGCGGGTGTCCAATGCCTCCCACACCTGGCCCATACCGCCCGTGGCGATCAGACGTTGCAGCCGATACCGATCGGCGATCAGGGCACCGTTGTTCAGCATGGCCGCCCCCGTCGGTAGGTTCGCCGATCACGACGTTGTTGCATATCCACCTGGGGTCCTGGTCCTCGCTTACTCATTGTTCTCAGCCCCCCTGCAATCCGGCATCCAGCACCGCCCGTGCCACCGGCGCCGCCACCGATCCACCGGTCGCCGCCAGGGCACGGTCGCCGCCGTTCTCCACGATGACCGCGATCGCGATCTTCGGGTTCTGGGCCGGCGCGAACGCGATGTACCAGGCGTGCGGCGGGGTGTTGCGCGGGTCGCTGCCGTGTTCGGCGGTGCCCGTCTTGGAAGCGATCTGGTACGGCCGCGGCTGGGTGCCCCCGGCCGTGGACTTCTCCGAATCGATCATCAGCCCGGTCAGCTGGCTGGCCACCGGGGCGCTGATCGCCTGCCCGACCGACACCGGTTTGGTGGTGGACAGATCGCGCAGGTCGGGACCCTGGGTCCGGTCGACCAGATGCGGTTCCATCCGCACACCGCCATTGGCTACGGTAGCCGCGATCACCGCATCGTCGAGCGGGGTGAGAGCCACGTCTCGTTGTCCGATGCTGGTCTGCGCGAGCGCCGCGTTGTCCGGAATCGGCCCGACCGTGCTGTCGGCCACCGGAATCGGAATGCCCGAATGCGGGCCGATGCCGAAGGCCGCGGCCTCGTCCTTGAGTTTGGCCGCACCTACCTTCATGCCGATCTCGGCGAAGGCGGTGTTGCACGAGAGCCGGAACGCGTCGTGCATGGTCGCGGTCGCACCGCCGCCACACGGGGTGCCGTTGTAGTTCTCCAGCGTGGTGTTCGTACCGGGCAGGGTGATGTTCGGCGCCGCGGTGAACGCGTCCTCCGGCTTGATCCCCATCGACAGCGCGGCCGCGGCGACGACGACCTTGAACGTCGAGCCGGGCGGATATGTCTGCGACACCGCACGATTCAACATCGGCTGACCGGGGTCCGCGCTCAGCGATTCCCAGGCCTGGGTGGCACGCGCGCCGTCGTGCGTGGACAGCTGGTTCGGGTCGTAGCTCGGTGTCGACACCATGGTCAGGATGCGGCCGGTACTCGGTTCGATGGCCACCACCGAACCGGTGTAACCCTTGCTGGTGAGCTGGTCGTAGGCGACCTTCTGCATCATCGGATTGATGGTGGTCACCACATTGCCGCCGCGCGGATCGCGTCCGGAGATCATATCGATCAGGCGGCGGCCGAACAGCGCGCTGTCGGACCCGTTGAGCACGGAATCCTCGGAACGCTCCAGACCGGTGCTGCCGTACTGCATCGAATAGAAGCCGGTCACCGGGGCGTAGGCGGAGGGGTCGGTGGGATAGGTGCGCAGATACTTGTAGCGGTCGTCGGTGGCCACCGAACTGGCGAGCACCGTGCCGCCCGCCGAGATCTGACCGCGCTGGCGGCTGTACTCGTCGAGCAGGACCCGGGAGTTGCGCGGGTCGTTGCGCAGGCTGTCGGCTTTGATCACCTGGACGTAGGTCGCGTTGACCAGCAGCGCGACGATCATCACCATGACGGCCATCGCGACCCGGCGGAGCGGGGTGTTCATGCCGGCTCTCCCTTCTCGGGTCGGGGCGTCTCGGCGCGGATCATCTCGGTCTGCGCTTCGGCGATCGGCGCGGCTTCCCGGCGGCGAGCCGGCGCCGGCGCGCGAGCGGCGTCGGAGATCTTGACCAGCAACGCCAGCAGGGCGTAGTTCGCGAGCAGCGAGGAGCCGCCGTAGGACACGAAGGGGGTGGTGAGTCCGGTCAGGGGAATCAGTTTGGTGACGCCACCCACCACCACGAATACCTGAATGGCGATCGTGAACGCCAATCCGGCGGCGAGCAGCTTGCCGAAACTGTCGCGGACCGCCAGTGCCGTGCGCAGGCCGCGCACCACGAAGACGGCGAACAGCATCAGCATCGCGGTGAGCCCGATCAGGCCCAGCTCCTCACCGATGGTGGCGACGATGAAGTCGGTCTTGGCGAACGGCACCTGCGAGGGCCGTCCGCTGCCGAGTCCGGTTCCGGCCAGGCCGCCGGTCGCGAGCCCGAACAGCGATTGCGAGATCTGGTAACCGGTGTTGTTGTAGTCGTCGAACGGGTGCAACCACGTCGACACCCGCACCCGCACGTGGCCGAAGGCGTTGTAGGCGAGGAAGAATCCGAGCGCGAGCAGTCCGGCGCCGACGATCAGCCAGCCCACCCGTTCGGTCGCGATGTAGAGCATGGCCAGCACGGTCGCGAAGATCAGCAGCGAGGTGCCGAGGTCCTTCTCGAAGAACAACACCACCAGGCAGGCCGCCCACACCAGCAGAATCGGGCCGAGGTCGCGCGGTCGCGGCAACTCCATCCCCAGGACGTGGCGTCCGGCCGCGGTGAACAGATCGCGCTTGGCGACCAGTACCGAGGCGAAGAAGATGATCAGCAGGATCTTCGCGAACTCACCCGGCTGCACACTGAAACCCGGTAACCGGATCCAGATCTTGGCGCCGTTGGTTTCGGAGAACCTCCCGGGCAGCAGCGCCGGGATCATCAGCGCCACCAGGCCGAGCAGACCGAGCGTATAGCCGTAGCGGGCCAGGGTGCGGTAGTCGCGCAGCAGCACCAGCACGGCGATGAACAGGGTGATCCCCAGCGCTGTCCACAGCACCTGTTGATTGGCGTCGGGGGAGGGGATCGACCACGAATTGTGGATCGCGGTCTGCTCGTCGGCGAGATCCAGGCGATGGATCAACACCAGACCGAGTCCGTTGAGCAGCGCCGCGATCGGCAACAGCAGCGGATCGGCGAACGGGGCGAACCGCCGCACCGCCAGATGGGCGACACCGAACAGCGCCAGATAGGCGAAACCCAATTTGGCCAGATCCCAGGTGATTTCCTGATCCTGACTGGCCTCCACCAGCACCAGCGCAACCGTGGTGATGACCACCGCGAAACCCAGCAGCAACAGTTCGACGTTGCGGCGGGTCGAGGGTGGCGGCGCGGGAGCGAACCCGCCCGGTGGACTGGGGAACGCTCCAGCGGACGGCGGTGCCGGTGCGGACATCAGTCCGCCTTCCTGCAGTTCTCCCCCGGAGTCTGAGGGGCCGGCGCCGCGGTGGTGGGTGCCGGCTGCTCGGAATGGGCGGGGGCATTGGTCGGGTTCGGCGCAGCCGTACCCGGGGTGTTCGGCGCGGGGGAGGGTGCGGGGTTCGCGGGAGCCGGGCTGCCCGGGGCCGCGGTGCTTCCCTCGGCGGGCGGCGGCGGGGCGACCGGCGGCGCCGGCTTGACGCAGACGGGCAACAGATCGGTGGCGGCCAGCTTCTCCAGTTGCCCGCGGGTGGAGTCGAATCCGCCCGGAGGCAGCAGGCCGTTGTTGACCTTGTCGCGGCCGGTCTGCTGCAGATCGGCCACGGCCAGCTGCTTACACCCGCTCGGGAACCCGGCGCCGGGGCGCATGAGGGTGACCTTGTTGTGCGAGTCGACGCAGACCAGCTGGTCCACATCCTGAATCGAATAGCCGAGGACCGAGCCGGGCAGACCGCGCATGATCACCACGTTGCCGTTGTCGGCGCCCACGTAGTAGTTGCTGCGAATCATCTTGTAGCCCACCACGAGTCCGACCACGACGGCCACGACCAGGGCGACGGCCAGCGCGATCCAGCGGCCCTTGTGACTCTTGTGCGGCTCGGGCGGTTCCGCCGCGACCGCGGCCCGGCGAGGTGCCGCTCGCGGGGGACGCATGGCGGCGGCACGCCCGGCGGCGGTGTTGGGCGGCGGCGTGTCCTCGTCCTCACCGGAGGCCGCACCCGCCACGATGGGGTGGCTCTGGCCGTAGTCGAGATCGATCACATCGGCGACGACGACGGTCACATTGTCGGGACCGCCGCTGCGCAGGGCCAATTCGATGAGCCGGTCGGCCGCCTCGTCGGTATTGCCCTCGCGCAGGGTGTTCGCGATGGTCTCGTCGCTCACCACGTCGGACAGGCCGTCCGAACACAGCAGATAGCGGTCACCGGCGCGGGCTTCCCGGACGATGAGCGTCGGCTCGATCTCGTTTCCGGTGAGTGCCCGCATGATCAGTGACCGCTGCGGATGGGTGTGGGCCTGCTCCGGGGTGATCCGGCCCTCGTCGACCAGCGACTGGACGAAGGTGTCGTCGCGGGTGATCTGGGCGAGCTCGCCGTTGCGGAGCAGATAGGCCCGGGAGTCGCCGATATGGGCGAGGCCGAGCTTCTTGCCCGCGAACAGGATGGTGGTGAGCGTGGTGCCCATACCGTCGAGTTCGGGTTCCTCCTCGACCTGGTCGGCGATCGCGGCGTTGCCTTCGCGAATCGCCCGGTCGAGTTTGCCGAGCAGATCGTCGCCGGGCTCGTCGTCGTCGAGATGAGCCAGCGCGGCGATCATCAACTGCGAGGCCACCTCACCGGCGGCGTGCCCGCCCATGCCGTCGGCGAGCGCCAGCAGGCGTGCACCGGCGTAGACGGAGTCCTCGTTGTTCGCCCGGACGAGACCACGGTCGCTACGCGCTGCGTAGCGGAGAACTTGAGTCACGATCGCAGCTCGATCACAGTCTTACCGACACGGACAGGGGTGCCGAGCGGAACTCGGACGGGGGTGGTGACCTTCGCTCGATCGAGGTAGGTCCCGTTGGTCGATCCTAAGTCTTCGACGTACCAGTCCTCGCCGCGCGGCGATAACCGTGCATGCCGGGTCGAGGCGTAGTCGTCGGTCAGTACCAGCGTGGAGTCGTCTGCACGCCCGATGAGCACCGGTTGGGTGCCGAGCGTGATCCGAGTGCCGGCGAGTGAACCCTGAGTCACCACTAGATACTTGGCGCCCTTCTGGCCACGGCTGAAGGATGGCAGCACCACCGAACCTCGGGTGGGTCGGGGCTGGATCCGAATGCCTGATGCCGCGTAGATGTCGCTGCGCAAGGTGCGAAGCACCGCCCACACGAACAGCCACAACAACAAGAGGAACCCCGCACGGGTCAACTGCAGGATCAGTCCCTGCACGGCGCTCCACCTCCTGTTCGACCGGTCCCGTAGTGGCGTTTCGTCCCCCAACCGGCGTGCTGGTCAGCACGGCCCGGCTGCCGAGCGAATGTTGGCAGCATAATAGGGCCGATGACCGGTTGCGATCACGATACGGGCGAGCGGTTTTCGCGCCCCATCGTGACCTGCACCGGCGAGCTTACGGGATCAGACGATTCGGATCAGGATCTCGGAATGCCCGGCCCGGATCACATCTCCGTCGGCGAGCTGCCAATCCTGGACGGGCGAGCCGTTGACCAGCGTCCCGTTGGTGGAACCGAGATCCGAGAGCATCGCGACCTGACCGTCCCAGCGCACCTCGATGTGGCGGCGGGACACCCCGGTGTCGGGAAGCCGGAAATGGGCGTCCTGGCCACGTCCGATGATGTTGCTGCCCTCGCGTAGCTGGTACGTGCGGCCGCTGCCGTCGTCGAGGTGCAGGGTGGCCGAATAGCCGGACCCGCCGCGCGCCGGCTGCGTAGCCGCTGCGTAGCCGCCCTGCTGTCCGTAGGCCGGCTGCTGACCGTAGGCCTGATCCTCGGCGCCGTAACCGCCCTGGTCCGCGTATCCCTGATCGGCATAGCCGGGATCGGCGTAGCCCTGCTGGCCGTAGCCGCCCTGAGCCTGGTAACCCTGGTCGTATCCGGGGGCCTGGCCGTAGCCCGGCTGCTGACCGTAGTTCTGCTCCGGGTAGCCCTGCTGTTGCCCGTACCCCTGGTCGGCGTAGCCCTGCTGGCCGTAACCCTGGTCGTAGCCGCTCTGCTCGTAGCCGCCCTGTTCGTACGCCTGCTGCTGGCCGTACCCCTGGTCGGCATAGGCCTGCTGGCCGTAACCCTGGTCGTAACTGCTCTGGTCGTAGCTGCCCTGCTCGTAGCCCGGCTGACCGTAGGCCGCGCCGCCCTGCTGGTAGCCCGCGCCGCCCTGCTGGTAGTCGTACCCGTTCTGGTAGTCGCCGCCGCCCTGCTGATAGTCGCCATAGGCAGGCTGCGATTCCGGCGCGGCGTACTCACCGGCACCGGGATACTGGCCACCCCGGCCGTAGTCGTCCTGATATTGCGGCGCGGGGCGGCCCCCCGGCGGGGGTGCGTACCCGCGGTTGCGTGGATCGGACTCCGCGGGCTCTCGGCTGGGGTCGTAGCCTGAGTTCTGCGTCATGGGGCCAGCTCCTGGTTGCGGGTGTGCGGGTCGTTGTGGGGGTCGTCCAGGTCGATCGGGCGGCCGGCGCGGCGCCGGGGGGTTCCGGCGGCCCGCATCCGGGTCGACCCGGCCGTGCGTCCTGAACTGTCCGGTGTGCAGCGTAGGGGATGTCTCGAATTCGACGTGCACTTCACCGTAGGTCTGCCACCCCTGATCGCGGATGTAGTCCTGTAAATGCTTGGCGAACGCGCGGGTGGTCAACTCGTGGTCTGCGTCGAGTTCCTGCAGGTCCGTGGGGTTGACCGTGATGACGTAGACATTCGGGGCGAGCAGATGCCCGCCGTCGAGTTCGCTCAGGCGATCCGAGGCCTCGCGCTGCAGCGCCGCTTCCACCTCCTGGGGAACGACGCTGCCGCCGAAGACCCTGGCGAAGGCGTCACCGACGGCGCCCTGCAGACGTCGCTCGAAACGCGAGACGATGCCCATACCGGCCTCCCTTCGATGCCCGCCCTCGTTGCCTACGCTGTATGTCTACGTCAGCTGATCGGTCTGTGTCGTCCGGGCGTCACGATCCCGCGACACGACATGCCGATAGGGCGTGTCGTCGAACGGACACGGTCACTGCATGATATCCACGATCCTCCACCCCTGTAACTCACGACCGTCCACCCACGGTTCCCATTACCCGAAAATACTCGTCCGCAACCCTCGTGAGCAGGCGATTTCGTGCCGGAACCGAGCGCGTGATACTGTCTTCCAGTCGCTCGGGCGAGTGGCGGAATGGCAGACGCGCTGGCTTCAGGTGCCAGTGTCCTTCGGGACGTGGGGGTTCAAGTCCCCCTTCGCCCACAGAGGAAGAGCCGCAGATCGAATCCGATCTGCGGCTCTTCTTTTTGTGTGTCAGGCCGGGTACAGGGCTGCCCGCAGCACCGAAACCGCCTGGGCGACGGCTGCTTTCGCGGCGTTGGTGTCGTGCATGGAGTTGACCATGACGAAATCGTGGATGATGCCGCCGTAACGGGTCTGGACGACGGGGACGCCGGCGTCGCGGAGTTTGGCGGCGAAGGCCTCGCCCTCGTCGCGCAGGACGTCGGCCTCACCGGTGATCACCAGCGCCGGCGGCAGCCCGGCGAGCTGCTCGGTGGTGGCGCGCAGCGGCGAGGCCGTGATCTGGGCGCGGTCCGCTTCGCTGGTCGTGTACTGGTCCCAGAACCACCGCATCCCTTCCCGAGTCAGGAAGTAGCCTTCGGCGAACCGCTCGTACGACGGCGTATCGAAGTTGGCGTCGGTGACGGGATAGAACAGCACTTGCTGGACGAACGAGACGTCGCCCCGCTCCTTGGCCATCAGTGTCAGCGCGATGGCCATATTGCCGCCCACCGAATCACCGGCGATCGCGATGCGGGTGGTGTCGAGCCCCTTCTCGGCGCCGTTCGAGCGCACCCACTGCGCGACGCGGTAGGACTGCTCGTTGGCCACCGGGTAGCGCACCTCGGGGGAGCGGTCGTATTCGGGGAAGACGACGGCCGCGTGCACACCCACGGCGAGATCGCGTACCAGCCGGTCGTGGGTGTGCGCATCGCCGAACACCCAGCCAGCGCCGTGGGTGTAGACGATGACGGGCAGGATGTCGGTCACACCCTGCGGCTTGACGATGCGAGCCCGCACCGACCCGGTCGGCCCGCCCTCGACGGTGATCCACTCCTCGTCGATCGCCGGCTTCTCGATCGGCGAATCCTGCACCGAATCAACGGCTTTGCGGCCCTCCTCGGGCGACAGCTGATAGAGGAACGGCGGCTGGGAGGTCGCGTCGACGAACTCCTGGGCGGCCGGCTCGAGGGAGACGCCCAGCGGATTTCCGGTCATCGGGTTTTTCCTTTCAGCGGGTGTGCGGCTGCGAACAACGCGGCGCCCGACCAGTTTCCGCTGGTCGGAGGGCGGCGCGCCCCTCGCTACGGGACGCGAAAACACCGGATCAAGACACGGCGGCGACCAAGGGGGTCTCGCCGGAACCGGTCGAGCGGAACCGGCGCTGATATTTACTGGGCGATATCCCGAGCCGGGCGACGAACGCGCGGCGCATCGCCTCACTGCTGCCGTAGCCCGCGGCCATCGCCGCCTCGGTCACTCCGAAGCCGGCATGCAGCATGTCACGGGCGACCCCGAAGCGGATGAAGGCGACGTACTCGGCGGGGGAGCGCTCCAATTCGGCGCGGAACAGTCTGGTCAGATGGCGCGGACTGACGTTGGCGTGTGCCGCCAGCGTCCGAACGGTATGGGGGAAGGCCGGATCCGCGCAGACGAGGTCGACGGCCTTGCGCACCAGCGGGCTGCGCGGCGCCGGCCCCGACAGCGAGGCCGAGAACTGCGACTGCCCGCCCGCGCGCTGCATGTACACCACCATGAGCTGGGCGATCCGGCGCGCGATGTCGGGGCCGAAATCCTCCTCGACCATCGCCAGCGCCAGGTCGACCCCGGCGGTGACTCCGGCCGAGCTGTAGAGGTTTCCGTCACGCACGTAGATGTCGTCGGCGGCCACGTCGATCGCGGGATAGCGCCGGGCCAGATGGGCGGCGAACTTCCAGTGCGTCGTCGCCCGGCGTCCGTCGAACAGGCCCAGTTCGGCGAGGACGAACGCGCCGCTGCACACCGATGCCAGACGCCGGGTGTTCCACGACAGTCGCCGTGCCGCCGCGAGCAGTTCGGGTGTGACGAATTTCGAGGGCGGCAGCTCACTGCCCGGAATCACGACCGTGTCGAAGGCGCCCGCGTCGGCTGCCGCGACAGCGCATTCGATCCGGGCGCCGATCGAGGTCTGCACACTGCCGCCGTCCGCCGACACCAGCACGACCTCGTATCCGGGGCAGGCTTGGTTGGCCTCTACGAAGACTTCCGCTGGACCGGTGAAGTCGAGCATCTTGACGCCGTCGAAGACCAGAATTCCTACGCGCCGACGCGGTAGTTGAGCGAGTTCGAGGGCCATCCCGCCATCATTCTGGAGTGACGCCTCCAGAACAAGCTTTGTGGCCGGGGTCGCAGTGGGATTGATACGGTGGGCGCCATGGGGAGGCCACGACAGTTCGACGAATCGGCCTTGCTCGACGCCGCCACCGAACTGTTCTGGTCGCAGGGTTTCGAGCAGACGTCGGTCGAGGACGTCTCGCGGGCCAGTGGCATCGGAAACGGCAGCATCTACGCCGCCTACCGCAGCAAGCGCGGACTGTTCCTCGCGGCCTTCGAACGCTATTGCGAGGGCCGTGCTCGCCTGGTCCGGGAGGTGGTGACCTCGGCTCCCGGTTCGGCGCAGGCGGCGGTGCGCGCACTGTTCGAGGCGATCATCGACGACTGCGTCTCGCAGCCCGATCGGCGTGGTTGCCTGATGCTCAACAGCATCGCCCAGCTCGGCTCGCGGCTGCCCGAAGTGATCAGCATCGGGAATTGGACCACCGCCGCCATGGAACGCGGTGTCGCCGAGCGGCTACGCCGCGCCGCCGAGGAATCCGGCGCCGAACTCGACGCGTCGACCCTGGCCGCCTACAGCGCCACCGTGGTGATGACCGCGCAGGGCCTTATCCAATTGAGCCGCTTGGGAACTCCCCTCGGGCGATTGCGCGATATCGCCGAGGTGTCGAGTCGCAATCTGCCCGAGGCGTGGAACGTTCCGGTCGCGGACCGGGTGCGCTGACGGCATCGTTTCCGGGGACGTTCGTCAGCGGCCTCGCTGCGTGCGCACGTAGTCGACGGCGTCCTGCGTGACAGCGTCGGTGATGTCGGCGAATTCCTCGTGCTTCTGGATGTAGCCGGCCACGAACGGGCAGATCGGCACGATCCGCAAACCGGCCTCGCGGGTGCGGTCCAGTGCCTGTGAGACCAGGGCGCCGGCCAGGCCGCGTCCGGCGAAGTCGGAGTCGATTTCGGTGTGGTAGAAGATCCGCTGCCCGTCGTGGTCGAGGTATTCGGTGAATCCGGCGAGCCGATCGTCCACGCTGATTTCGAACCGTTCCGCGGCCTGCGTGACGACCGGAGTGGGGTGCTGTTCGGCGGTCATGGGTCTCAGTATCGCGGTCCGGCAGGTCGGATACCCGCAGGTTCGAGCGAGGACGCGCGTGCCGGTGTGATCTTCGCCGCACTTTCGGCGGTTGACCGGTCGTTATTCGCTTCGAGTATCACCGGTGAAAAAACGCCGTTCGAGTTCGCTGTCGAAATAACTGCGCAATTCAATGGAAGCGCATACGCAACCATCTGAGAATTACCTGACAGCAGACTTGGAAACTCCGGCAGTAACAAACTTGAAGTCTGTTTGCTGGCCGAGTGAGGTGGGTAAAGCTGGTCGGACACAGGTCAATTGAGCCCCTGACCTGCAGTGATAACCAACAGGTGAGCAGCAGGCGACGCGCCGGGGAATCATCGCTGTCCCGGTATCCGGCACCGCGAGTAACGGCCGAATTAGCAGAAAAATTCCGGCTACCGGAGCGTTGCGGTATGCGTGGGACCGTTATTTCCGACCGCCCGCCAGGTATTTGCGAATGATCTCCGGAGATGCTGTCGGACTGCGGGTTTCGGCTCGGTTACGGCCGGGCAGACGGAGTGTGCAGGAGGTTGCGCAGGGATAACGATTGTGTAGAGTCGACGGTAACGCTGGCCGCAGCTGAGCTGGACTCGCTGCGGCCAGTGGATCTCAAATCGGCACTCCGATGATCCTTCGAATCCCCGCCCTCTCGCAAGGGATTTTCTCAGCCTCAGCAGAACCGCCCCGGCGTTAGCTCGATATGCGCTCGCTCGCATCGGTCGCGGACCGCACCGCCGCTCGTTCCTGCACCGCTCGGCGCCCCGGGCCGAAGACGTAGGTCAGAAATCCGAGTTCGGCAACCAGCCCGACACCGATTCGCACCGGCGCGGGCCAGTCGGCGGGTGTGACGAAACCCTCGATCAGGCCCGAGACCAATAGGACCGCCACCAGCCCGAGTGCGATCGTCGCCGTCGCCCGTCCCTGCCGAGCCAGCGCCTCGGCGCGTGACGACCGCCCCGGCTCTATCAGCGTCCAACCCAGTTTCAGCCCCGCGCCGACGGCGACGAAGACGGCCGTGAGCTCGAGCATGCCGTGGGGGAGCAGGAATCCGAAGAACGAGTCGAGCCGACCGGCATCCGCCATCAGCCCCGCGGAGACTCCGACGTTCAGTGCGTTCATGAACAGCAGATAGGCCGCCGGGAGAATCAGGATGCCGGTGAACAACGCGATGGCCGACACCCAGGCGTTGTTGGTCCACACCTGTGCGGCGAAGGCGTCGTGGGGATGTTCGGAGTAATAGGACTCGAAGCGGCCGCCGGGGGCTGTCAGCGATTCCGCGTTCGACGGCAGCCCCAAAGTCCTTCGCGCCGAACCGGAGCCGGACACCCAGATGCCGATACCGGCCGAGACGGCCAGAAACGCCGCCGCCACCGAGGCCCACCACGGCCACGCTCGATACACCGCGGCAGGGAACCGATGGGTGAAGAAATAGCCGATCTGCGACCAGGTGTCGGTGCGCGCGCCCAGCAGCCGTCCCCGGGCCCGCGCGAGTACCGCGCTCAGACCGTTGATCAACTCCGGATCGGGCGAATGTGATTGCAGCCGCGCCAGCTGCTGGGAGGTGCGGCGGTACAGGGCCACGAATTCGTCGACCTCGGCGCCGCTGAGCCGCCGCTGCGCGGTCAGCCGGTCGAGCCGATCCCAATGCCGCCGCTGCGCGAACGAATAGGCGTCGACGTCCATCGGCTCCTCCTGTGCTCCTGCGGGACACCCGCACCCGATCGAATCGCCGCAATGAGCTGCGCTGGGTATCGCGGCGATTCTCCTGTGTCCGCCCGGTCCTCTCGAAGGCTAGTTCGCACGCGCCCGATTCGGGATACTGGAGCGATCATGGCCGATTTCACCACCGGGGAGGCCGTCTCCCTGCAGTTGCCGATCGCGCGCATCCCCACCCGGGCCGCGGCCTTCGCGATCGATCTGGTGCTGCAACTCGTGCTCGGCCTGCTGTTGTTGTCGGCCGTCTTCGCCGTGTTGTTCCGATTCGAACCCGACGGCGCATGGGTCGACGTCGCCGTGCTGGTGACGATGGTGACCGTGCTCGTCGGCTATCCGGTCGTCAGCGAAACGCTGATGCGCGGGCGGACCGTGGGAAAACTGGCGCTGGGCCTGCGCGTCGTACGCAGCGACGGCGGGCCCGTCGACTTCCGGCACGCGCTGACCCGCGGCCTCGCCGGCGCCCTCGTCGATTTCTGGAATCTCGGCGGGTTCGGTCTGGTCGCGGTGGTCACCTCGCTCTGTTCGCCGCGGGCGCGCCGGGTCGGTGACATCCTGGCCGGCACCGTCGTGGTGTCGGATCGGGCGCGAATTCCCATGCCCGCGCTGGCCACTGCCCCGCCTTGGCTGGTCGACTGGGTGGGCCGGCTGGATCTGTCCGGTCTCACCGAGGATCTCGCGCTGCCCGTGCGGCGGTATCTGACCCGCTTCCCGCAGCTCACCCCGCAGGTGCAGGCGGAACTCGGTGCGGCGCTGGTGATCGCGGTGTGCGATCAACTGCGGGTGGCGCCACCGGCCGGATATCCGCCGCTGCACATCCTCGGTGCGGTCATCGGGGAGCGGCAACGCCGGATTCTGCCGCCGCCCCGCCTGCCCTTCTGGCCGATGCCCCAGCAATGGGCGCCACCCGCCGGGCCGGCGCAGCCGTACGCATCGGTGGTCCGGCCGGGATCGTGAACGCTCAGAGGGCTCCGGACCGCTTCAGTTCCAGGTACTCGTCGGCCAGCGCCTCCGGGACTCGCTCCGGCGCCGCGGCCACCACGTCGATGCCCTGGCGCTGCAGGGTTTCTCGCACGATCGCGCGTTCGGTCAGCAGATGTTCGGCGGCCGCGGCGGCATAGACCTCGGCAGCGGTATCGCGACGGGTCGCGGTCGCCGCGATCTCCGGATCGGTGACCGACACCAGCAGCACCCGATGCCGGCTGCTCAACACCGGGAGTACCGGCAGCAGATTCTCTTCGACCATCGCCCCGTCGAGACTGGTGAACCAGACCACCAGGCTGCGGCGGCGGGTGTGGCGAACCGCGGTGCGGACCATCGCCGGGGTGTCGGCATCCAGCAGCGCGGGCACGACGCCCGAGAGGGCGTGCATCAGCTTGGGCTGCACCGCCTTTCCGCGTGCGCCCCGGACTTCGGCGCGAATCTCGCGATCGAAGGCCAGCAGGTCGACGGTATCCCCGGCCGCGGCCGCCAGTCCGCCCAGCAGCAGCGCGGCCTCGACGGCGGTGTCCAGCCGAGTCTGCTCACCGAGGCGGGCGGCGCTGATTCGGCCGGTATCCAGCAACATCAGCACGTGGCGGTTGCGTTCGGGACGCCAGGTGCGTACCAGCACATCGGTGGCGCGGGCCGTGGCTCGCCAGTCGATGGACCGCACATCGTCACCGGCCACATATTCGCGGAAGGAATCGAATTCCGAGCCCGGACCACGCAGAGTGGCGACCGATCGGCCGTCCAGATGCTGCAGCCGTTTCACCTTGGCCGCGAGGATCCGTTCGGTCCGAAACGGCGGCAGCGCACGCACCGTCGCGGGCACGGTGCGACGGAACTGCCGCCCCGCCAGACCGAGCGGACCGAACAACCGAACCGTGACCGGCCCCGCGATCCGATCGCCGCGGCGAGCCGGGCGGACGGTGGTGGCCAGCCGGGTGGTGGTATTCGGCGGCAGCTGCAACCGGTGGGTCTCGGCCGGTGCCTGCGCACTGGGCGGCCAGTCGTCCCACAGCCGCGCCCGCACCGCGCGGGCGCCGCGGTTCAGCACGGTGAGCTCGACGGTGGTGGTGTGGCCGACGCGGACGGTGGTGAGCGGAACCCGGGACAACTCGAGATCATCGGCGCGACAGGCGATCACGTCTATCGCGACGAGGACGGCCAGCACACTCGTCAGTACGGCGACGCCGGCCCAGGACGGCAGCGCGACACCGACCACCACCGCAGCCACCGCCGCGCAGACCGCGAGCCGACCCGTGACGATCATTGCGCTACACCGGAACCGGGACCGCGGCCAACAGCGAAGACATCACGCCTTCACCGGTCACGCCGTCCAGTTCGGCCTCGGGACGTAACTGCAGACGATGCCGGAGAGCCGTCACCGCAATGGTTTTCACATCATCGGGAGTGACGAAGGCGCGGCCGTTCAGCCACGCCAGGGCCCGCGCCGAGGCCAGCACCGCGGTCGCGCCGCGCGGGGAAGCGCCGTGCTGGACCGCGGGCGAGGTACGGGTGGCGCGGCACAGATCGACGATGTAGGCCAGCACCTCCGGGTTGACCGTCACCTGCGCGACGGCGGCCCGTGCCGCCGCGATATGCGCGGCTCCGGCGACGGGCCGCACGCCCGCTGCCTCCAGGTCGCGCGGGTCGAAGCCGGCGGCGTGGCGCTGCAGGATCCGGAATTCGTCGTCGCGGCCGGGCAGCTGGATATCCACCTTGAACAGGAATCGGTCCAGCTGCGCCTCCGGCAGTGGGTAGGTGCCCTCCTGCTCGATCGGATTCTGGGTCGCGATCACCACGAACGGATCGGGCAGCGGCTGCGGGACGCCGGCCACCGACACCTGCCGCTCCTCCATCGACTCCAGCAGTGCCGATTGGGTTTTCGGCGGCGTGCGGTTGATCTCGTCGGCGAGCAGCAGATTGGTGAAGACCGGCCCGCGGCGGAAGGTGAATTCGGCAGAATGCGGATCGTAGATCTGGGAGCCGGTCACATCGCCGGGCATCAGATCCGGAGTGAACTGCACCCGGGTGTGGTCGAGCTCCAGCGCCGCGGCCAGGGCGCGCACCAGCAGCGTCTTCGCCACGCCCGGCACACCTTCCAACAGCACGTGGCCACGGCACAGCAGGGCGAGCACGAGGTACAGCACGGCGTGGTCGTTGCCGACGACCGCCTTGCCGATCTCGGCACGTACCTCGCCCAGCGCCCGGAGCGCCTGGTCGGCCGTGGGGATGTGGTTGGTCTGCGCCGTGGTCATCCGGTCTCCGTCATCCTATTTCCGATTCGATCCAGTCCAGTTGTGCCGCCACGTATTCCAGCGCCGAGTCGTCGGCGACGGGGCCGTAGAAGGCCGTGGCGATGCGGCCGGGATCGACGCCGATCCGGGCGCCGATCACCGCGCTCACCTGCTCCGGCGCGGCATCGGCGCGCAGATTCACCCGGCCGCGGACGCGTCGCAGCGTGGCCGCGCGCAATTTCGCCGCGACATGGTCGCGATCCTTGGTCCTGCGGTAGAGCGCGGCCTGACCCGCCAGCAGCTCACCGGCCGCCACCTGCACCGGGCGCGGCTCGCCGACCACGGCACCCCGGCGGCGGGCGCGCCACCAGACCACGACGGCGGCGAAGATCAGCGCCTGCAACCCGCCGTAGGCCAGCCAGGGCGGTAAGCGCTGGAAGATCGAATCGCTGCCCTCGCCCACGTCGGGCGGGCGGATATCCGGGTGATCGGGCGGCGGTGGTGAGTGCGGCTGGGTCGGTTGCGGCGGGGCCGTCGGCGCGGCGGCCAGCCGGAACAGCAGGTACCCGACGAGCGCGATGACGAGCGCGGCGAGCACGATGGCCCAGAAGCGCTTGTCGCGCACCAACTGTGGCAGCGGCGGCAAGCGGCGGCGACCGGCGCGCGTGCGTTCGGACCGCTGCTGTTCGACCGGGTCGGGCGGAGGAGGCGGCGCCAGCGAATAGCGATCGGCCGAGGTGAGGCGCTGATATTCGTCCGGAGTGGCAGTGCGGCCGCCGTAGACGATCTCGTCGAAACTGTGTGCGGCGTAGTCCAATTCGGCCGAGGCGTCCGGAAGCGCGTGCCCCGCGGCCGAGGCGGTCTCCCGGGCCGTGCGCGAACGCCGGACCTCGAGTACGCCGCCCTGTTCGAGTCCGCGTACGACGGCGCGGAAGCGTTCGCGCAGTGCGGTATCGAAGTCGTGGTGCCCGGCGGCGGATTCGGCCGCGGCCCGGTGCTGGGCGGCCGCTCCGAGCGTCGGGGGTGGCGGCGCCGCGGGCCGATCCGCGCGTGCGTCGTGGGTCACCGTGCCGCCTGCCCGGTGGATATCCGGATATCCAAACCCTCCCGGCCGCAACGCCTGTCGAGATACACCACCACGGCGGTTGCGGCGTCGACGGCCGCGGCGAACGCCGAAATCAGCAGCGCCGCACCGGACAGCAGAGTGACGACCGCCCAGCGATGGGTTCCGGAGATATCGGAGAGGAAGCCCAGAAGTCCCGCGACCGGCACCGCCAGCATCAGCAGCACGCCGCGCAGATAGAGCCACAGTCCGGCCAGCGGCATCACCCGTCCGGTGGCGAGCAGTTTCGCTCGCCGGACCCCCGCCGCGTACGGGGTCGATTCGGCGAACAGGACCGGCACGATCGGCCATCGCGTACCGCGCACCCGGGCCAGCCAGATCACCGCCGGAATCAGCGTGATGATCAGCGGCGTACCGAGCAGGAGAATGCCGACGCCGATCGCTGTGGAGATCACCTGGTTCAGCAGCAGCCGACCGGACAGCGGGAGTAGACGCGCGGCGGCGGTGCGCGCGGTGATCGGCCGGTTGTGGACGACGGCCAGCCCGATCGGCACGGTCACGCCCACTATCCACAACCGCAGCACCCATGCACAGCAGGCTGTGGAAAGGATTGCCGCCCAGGCGGTTCCGGCGCTCGAATCGTCGGTCGCGAGCGACACCAGTGCGGTGACCCCGACGACGATCCCCAGGGCCGCGGCCAGAGCCGCACCCGCCAACCCGGCGATCGGCCGGATTCGATGCTGCAATACCGCGAAGGGCAGGTCGGCCAACTCCCGCCACGTCAGCGGTCGCACCGGGATGCGTTCGGCGTCGTCTCCACCGCCGGAGTCGCGGTCGTCGGCACCGCGCGGCGGCGCCACGCGGTGGACGGACGATCGCCCCTCCCGATCGGTCACGACTGGAAACACGGGCCGAGTCTATCCACGGACCGGGACGTATGACGGTTATCCGATCGGCCACCCGGCGGGTGACGCAACCGGGTGGATATGACCGGTTCGGCCGAAAACCACGTGACCGCGACGCCTGGGGCGTCCGGTCGGGTTCGGTCAGTCGCGGCCGGAGCCGGGCGGCAGTTCGCGTGGGGCGCGGTAGCCGAGTTCGGTCGTCTCGCCGGCGGGCAGCTCGCCGTATCGGCCGGATTCCGGCAGATCGGGGTGCGCGGCGGGATTCCGCTGCGGGAGGGCCGCATAGCGCGCGTAGCGCGGGTCGTGCCGGTAGGCGGCATAACGCGGGTCGTGCTGGTAGGCGTCGTACGGGTACGAAGCGGTGACCTGGGCGTAGGGCGCATCCGGCAGCGGGTGGCCCGGATGTCCGTAGCCCACCGCCGGATCGAGCGAATCCTCGGAGTTCACCGTCACCTTGCGGGTTCGTTTGAGGGTGAAGGTGATCTCCTCCGCCTCCTCGAAGACCTGACGGACGGTCCGCAACGGTGCGACCGCGGTGTCGATGGTCCGATCGAGCGCGGTGGTGACGAATCCGGGGACCAGCGGACGGATCCAGCGCGCGGCGGTATCGGTGAACGGCACCGTGCCGATCACCGGAAGTTCCAGCCCGCCACCTTTTTTCGCGTCCTCGCGCGGGGCGGGCACCGCGGCCGGCGAATGCGGCGCGAGGCCGGCCGAGGGCAGCTGTGCGGGCAGATTCCGTGCGGTCACGGTCGCCTCCTGTGTCGAGTCGGTTCGGGCCGGGGATTCGGCAGCGGGCAATGCGCCCGTGGTCGGGAAGGTCGCGGATGCGGTCTGCGCACCCGGCGGAAGGGCGGCCAGCGCCTCGAATTCGGCGACCGCCCGGCGCTGCGGTTCGGTGATGCCGATTTCCAGGTTGCCGATCGCCGCGATCACCCGTTTGCGCTGGCGCTCGCGGTCGATGGCGGTATCGGCGTGCAACGCCAGTTGTGCGGTGGCCACCCGATGTTCGGCCCGCTGGACCGCGACCGCGGTATCGGCTTCCCGCTCGGCGCGGTCGGCTTCGGCGCGCGCGGCCACGGCGCGGTCGAACGACGATTCGCCCCGCCAGGACCGCAGCACCAGCGGCAGCAGGGCGAGGAGAACCCCGATCGCGATCGTGAGCAGGCGCAACAGCAGCGCACCCAGATGTCCGGTGGTGTAGTCGTTCATGGCCAGCCAGCGCGCGCCCAGACCACGATCTCCGGTGTGGAAGGCGGCGGTGCGGGCCTGCTCCAGGGCGCTCTGACGGGTGGCGATCTCCGCGTCCACGGGCTGGACGCGCGCTTCGGCGGTGTTGAGCCGTCCACGGGCATCGTCGAGCATCGCGTTGGCGGTCTGTGATTCCGGACCCCGGCCGGGCACCCCGGTGATCTTGGTCTGCGGGCACTGTGGCGTCGGGTGGTATTCACAGCGGGCGACGACGAGGGCCTGATCCATATCGGCCTGCGCCTGGGCGATGGTCCGGGTGAGTGCGCTGCGTTCGGCAGTGGCTCGGTCGAGCTCCGTGCGGGCGGTGACCACTGTCGCGGCGGAGTCGGCGTCGCGGCGGGACCGATCGTCGAGCGTGCGGTCGACGGATCCGGCGAGAATCACCGTGCTTGCCAGCTCGGCCACCAGGACACCGGTGATCACGGCGACCGCGATCCGCCCGATCCGCTCGGCCCGGCCGCGACCGGCGGACAGTGGCGCGGTGGCCGAGGCTCGCGAGATTGCGCCGACCAGCAGTGTCGCCGGCAGCGCGACGACCGCCACGACCACGGCGGGCCAGTGCGCCGCGGCACCGGCCGCCGCGACGACGATCCCGGACAGCACCGCGAACAGCAGCACCACCCCGCCGGTCACGACGTACGTCGATCCCTCGTGCCGGTCGCCGCGGCCGGCTTCGGCGCCACCGAGCCAGGTCAGCGCCGCGGCGGGGGACCGCCTCGCTCGCGATTCGGTCGTGCGGGAGCCGGACCCCGAGGGTCCGGATGCCGAACTTTCGGTGGGGGACTGTTCGAAGACGTGGGGATCGGTCAACGGATTCACATCCTCTGGGTCCCAATCGTTGTCGCCAACGGGCGAAACGGTCGTTGCATCGTGGTCCGGGCGGTGGTGTGCCCCCGCGCGCGAGCGGGGCGGGCCATCCGCCGAGCGCCGCGGTCGCGCGCAATCAGGTTCAGAGTGACAGGCCGAGCGAAGAACCACCGAGCGCGGCGGCATCGATGTGGTGAGCCTCACAGACGGCTGCGGAGCGAAACCCTACTCTCGGGTAGGGCGGCACCGATCGACACGATGGTGCGGCGGTGACAGGAGGGCGGAACGTGCGAGCGACCCGGGGAGTCGGTATTCATCGGATCGGGGGAGGACCATATGCGGGCGAAACCGACGATCCGGCGGTCGACACCGGGGCACTGTCGCGATTCGATCGTCACCACGCGCGCCGGCGTACCCGTCTCGTCGCGGCCGCCCTGCTCGTCACCTCGGCATTCGCGGTCGTGGCGCCGATGACCACCGAGCGAGTACTTCCGCAGGCGCAGGCGGCTCCGGCGGAGGGGGACCGGTCGGCACTCAGTCCGCTGGTGGAGTTGGTGCTGCGCCGCCTGAACACCGCCGATGCCGTCGCCGCCGCGAAATGGACCGCCTCGCAGCGGACCGGGCAGCCTCCGGTGGTCGACGATCCGGCGCGCGAGGCGCAGGTCTACGACGCGATGGCCGCGGCCGGCACCCGGTCGGGGCTGCCGCAGGATTGGGTGCGGCAGGTGTTCGCCGGACAGATCGAGGCCAACAAGACCGTGCAGTACGGACTACTCACCCGGTGGCGCTTCGATCCGGCGGCCGCGCCCGCACCGGATGCGTCGGATCTGGCCGCCGTGCGGCCGGTGATCGACGAGGTCAACGGCGAGATCCTGAATCAGCTCGCGGCTCACCGCACGGTGCTTACCGCACCGGATTGTGCGCAGCAGCTCGCGGCCGCGGTGTTCCCGGCGCTGACCTCGGGCCGGGTTGACGCGCTGCACGGTGCAGCCCTGGTCCGCGCGACCGTAACGCTTTGTCCCGCAACAGATGTGAAATAAACCACAGTCATTCTCGATCTTGGTTTGCCGAGAATGTGCTGAACTCCACATTCGCAAACGATGCCGTACGGTCCGCACATTGGCGTGGCTTGTCGCTCCGGTATCCGGAATGTCTCCTCCAGGTGTCCGGAGAGTTAGCCGCCTTACACCCCGGTTTGCCGCCGCCGTGTACGGGGAAATCTGTTTCGACGCAGGTGAGAGCGTTGCGCAGGACTGGGCTCCCAGCTCGTGACCGATGCCCAGGCGCTATCGACGGCAGTGGCGAACGCGACTCAGCGATCCGCGCCGCCTGCTTTACACTGGAGAACGCGCAGGTAGTGGAGGACCGATGTAGATGCCCAGGTAGACGGAGTATTTAGCACAACCTAAGTTGGTTGGGCTCCGGTCCTGACTTATCGTTTGCTCTAAGTGTCGGACGCGAAATGTCCGACTCGTCGCCCGGACTCGGCCACGAGCCGCAAGCATCAGCCTAGCGGGCGAGCACGGCGCGGTGGGTAAGGAACTCCTCAGAGTTCCGCTACCACCGAGCACCCGACTACGAAACCGAAGCGGGTGGACAACTGGAGAGTTCGACTGCACGGGATGACCATCAGCGCCGCTGGTCGCCGCAACGTCCGGACGCAGTCTAGGCGGAGGCGTTTCGACGAGGGCCATCGGAAGAAGGCATCGAAATCGAAGGCCTCTTCGTTGAAGGCGCCTATTTCTTGAAGGCAGAGGCATGACGCAACTTCCTGGCCACCGCGGCGAGCCGCGAATGGGACACCGGTCACCTGGCCGCACTGGTCTTTATGACCCGGCGAACGAGCACGACTCCTGCGGTGTCGCGTTCGTCGTCGACATGCATGGCCGTCGTAGCCGCGACATCGTCGACAAGGCTATTACGGCACTGCTGAACCTGGAGCACCGTGGTGCTGCGGGTGCGGAACCCAACTCCGGTGACGGTGCGGGCATCATGATCCAGCTTCCTGACCGGTTCTTCCGGGCCGTGCTGGCGGAGAATGGTGCCAACTTCGAGTTGCCGCCGGAAGGCTCCTACGCCACCGGTATCGCATTCCTGCCGCAGGCCCGCCGCGAGGCCGCCCGCGCCTGCTACCGGGTCGAGAAGATCGTCAAGGAAGAGGGCCTGGCCGTTCTGGGCTGGCGCGAGGTTCCGATCGACGAGTCCTCCCTGGGTGCGCTGTCGCGCGACGCCATGCCGACGTTCCGTCAGCTGTTCATCGCCTCGCCCGCCGATTCCGCCGAGCAGCTCGGTGGAATGGATCTGGAGCGGCGTGCCTACGTCGTGCGCAAGCGGGTCGAGCACGAGCTCGGCAAGCAGGGCGCCGGCGAGGGTGCGGTCGGCCGCGAGACCGTCTACTTCCCGAGCCTGTCCGGCCAGACCTTCGTCTACAAGGGCATGTTCACCACCCCGCAGCTGCGGGCGTTCTACCTGGATCTGCAGGACGACCGGGTGGAGTCGGCGCTGGGCATCGTGCACTCGCGCTTCTCGACCAACACCTTCCCGTCCTGGCCGCTGGCCCACCCGTTCCGCCGCGTCGCGCACAACGGTGAGATCAACACCGTCACCGGTAACGAGAACTGGATGCGCGCGCGTGAAGCGCTGCTGAACTCCGAGATCTTCGGCACCGACAGCGAGGGCAACAACCGGCTGGAGAAGATCTTCCCGGTCTGCACCCCGGGCGCCTCCGACACCGCGCGCTTCGACGAGGTGCTGGAACTGCTGCACCTCGGTGGCCGCAGCCTGCCGCACGCCGTGCTGATGATGATCCCGGAGGCCTGGGAGCGGCACGAGTCGATGGACCCGGCGCAGCGCGCCTTCTACCGCTACCACTCCATGCTGATGGAGCCGTGGGACGGTCCGGCCTCGGTGTGCTTCACCGACGGCACCGTGGTCGGCGCGGTGCTGGACCGCAACGGTCTGCGCCCCTCCCGTATCTGGGTCACCGAGGACGGCCTGGTCGTCATGGCCTCCGAGGTCGGCGTGCTCGACATCGAGCCGTCGAAGGTGGTCCGCAAGGCCCGTCTGCAGCCCGGCCGCATGTTCCTGGTCGACACCTCGAAGGGCCGCATCATCAGCGACGACGAGATCAAGTCGCAGCTGGCGGCCGAGCAGCCGTACCAGGAGTGGCTCGACGAGGGCATCACCAAGCTCGCCGAGCTGCCCGACCGTCCGCACGAGCACATGTCGCACGACCGCGTGCTCATCCGTCAGCAGATCTTCGGATACTCCACCGAGGAACTGAGCCTGCTGATCTCGCCGATGGCCAAGACCGGCGGTGAGGCGCTGGGTTCGATGGGCACCGACACGCCGATCGCCGTGCTGTCCTCGCGTCCGCGTCTGCTGTTCGACTACTTCGCGCAGCTGTTCGCTCAGGTCACCAACCCGCCGCTGGACGCCATCCGCGAGGAGGTCGTCACCAGCCTGCGCAGCACCATCGGCCCCGAGGCCGACCTGCTGCATCCGGGTCCGGAGTCCTGTCGCCACATCACGCTGACCCAGCCGATTCTCGACAACGACGAGCTGGCCAAGCTCGTCCACATCAACGACGACGGTTCGCGGCCCGAGCTGCGTTCGGTGGTCGTGCGCGGCCTCTACTCGGTGAAGAAGGGTGGCAAGGGCCTGCGCAAGGCACTCGAGGCGATCAACGCCCAGGTGTCGGCCGCCATCGACGGCGGCGCGCGGATCATCGTGCTGTCCGACCGGGAATCCAACGAGAAGCTGGCGCCGATTCCGTCGCTGCTGCTCACCGCCTCGGTGCACCACCACCTGGTGCGCGAGCGCACCCGCACCAAGGTCGGCCTCGTGGTCGAGGCCGGTGACGCCCGCGAGGTGCACCACATGGCCATGCTGGTCGGCTTCGGCGCGGCCGCGATCAACCCCTACATGGCCTTCGAGTCGATCGAGGACATGCTCGAGCGCGGCGCGCTGGAGATGCCCGGCAGCACCGGCGACAAGGCGGCGGACTACGCGGCGGCCGTCAAGAACTACAACAAGGCGGCCGGCAAGGGCGTGCTGAAGGTGATGTCCAAGATGGGCATCTCCACCATCGCCTCCTACCGCGGCGCGCAGCTGTTCCAGGTCGTGGGTCTGTCGCAGGAACTCTGCGACCAGTACTTCACCGGCCTGACCTCGCCGCTGGACGGCATCGGTCTCGACGACATCGCCGCCGAGGTCGCCGCCCGCCACCGGATCGCCTTCCTGGAGAACCGCACCGAGCGCGCGCACCGCGAGCTCGAGATCGGCGGTGAGTACCAGTGGCGGCGCGAGGGTGAGTACCACCTGTTCAACCCGGACACGGTGTTCAAGCTGCAGCACGCGACCCGCTCGGGTCAGTACTCGATCTTCAAGGAGTACACCAAGCTGGTCGACGACCAGTCCGAGCGCCTGGCCTCGCTGCGCGGCCTGTTCAAGTTCAAGACCGAGGGCCGGCACGCGATTCCGGTCGAGGAGGTCGAGCCCGCCAGCGAGATCGTGAAGCGCTTCTCCACCGGCGCGATGAGCTACGGCTCGATCTCGGCGGAGGCGCACGAGACCCTCGCCATCGCGATGAACCGCCTCGGCGGCCGTTCCAACTCGGGTGAGGGCGGCGAGTCGCCGGCTCGCTTCGAGCCGGAGGACAACGGTGACTGGCGGCGCAGCGCGATCAAGCAGGTGGCGTCGGGTCGCTTCGGCGTGACCGCGCACTACCTGACCAACTGCACCGACATCCAGATCAAGATGGCCCAGGGCGCCAAGCCCGGTGAGGGCGGTCAGCTGCCCGCGCACAAGGTGTACCCGTGGGTCGCCGAGGTGCGGCACTCGACGCCGGGTGTCGGCCTGATCTCGCCGCCGCCGCACCACGACATCTACTCGATCGAGGATCTGGCCCAGCTGATCCACGACCTGAAGAACGCGAATCCGCAGGCTCGGATTCACGTGAAACTTGTCGCGGAACCGGGTGTCGGAACGGTCGCGGCCGGTGTGTCGAAGGCTCACGCCGACGTCGTGCTGATCTCCGGCCACGACGGTGGTACCGGCGCCTCGCCGCTGACCTCGCTGAAGCACGCGGGCGGCCCCTGGGAACTCGGTCTGGCCGAGACCCAGCAGACCCTGCTGCTCAACGGCCTGCGCGACCGCATCGTGGTGCAGGTCGACGGCCAGATGAAGACCGGCCGCGACGTGCTGATCGGCGCCTTGCTCGGCGCCGAGGAGTACGGCTTCGCGACCGCTCCGCTGGTGGTCTCCGGCTGCGTCATGATGCGCGTCTGCCACCTCGACACCTGCCCGGTCGGCGTCGCGACCCAGAATCCGGTGCTGCGCCAGCGCTTCACCGGTAAGCCCGAATTCGTCGAGAACTTCTTCATGTTCATCGCCGAAGAGGTGCGGGAGCTGCTGGCCTCGCTGGGTCTGCGCTCGCTCGACGAGGCCATCGGCCGGGTCGACCTGCTCGACACCACCAAGGCCAAGGAGCACTGGAAGGCGAGCAAGCTGGATCTGTCGCCGATCCTCGACGATGTCGAGACGGCGTTCATGTACCAGGACCGCCGCTGCACCAAGACTCAGGACCACGGCCTGGACAAGGCGCTGGACAACCAGCTCATCGCTCAGGCGGCGGATGCGCTCGAGCGCGGCAAGCCGGTCAAGTTCGAGACCAAGATCACGAACGTGAACCGCACGGTCGGCACCATGCTCGGCCACGAGGTGACCAAGCTCTACGGTGGTGCCGGCCTGCCCGACGACACCATCGACATCACCTTCACCGGTTCGGCGGGCAACAGCTTCGGCGCGTTCGTCCCGGCCGGTATCACCCTGCGGGTGTTCGGTGATGCCAACGACTATGTGGGCAAGGGCCTTTCGGGCGGACACCTGGTGGTGCGGCCGTCGCTGAACGCGCCGGAGTCCTTCGTCGCCGAAGAGAACATCATCGCGGGCAACGTGATCCTGTTCGGCGCCACCAGCGGTGAGGCGTTCATCCGCGGTGTGGTCGGAGAGCGGTTCTGCGTGCGTAACTCGGGCGCCACCGCGGTGGTCGAGGGCGTGGGTGATCACGGCTGCGAGTACATGACCGGTGGCCGGGTCGTCATCCTCGGCGAGACCGGGCGCAACTTCGGTGCCGGTATGTCGGGCGGTATCGCCTACATCTACAACCCGAACGGCACGTTCGAAGCCAACCTCAACACCGAGCTGGTGGATATCGAACAGCTCGAGGGCGAGGACTTCACCTGGCTGCGCGACGTCGTCGCGAGCCATCGCGACGCGACGGGTTCGGCAGTGGCCGAACGCATCCTGAGCGATTGGTCGCAGCAGGTGAACCACTTCGTGAAGGTTATGCCTCGCGACTACAAGAAGGTATTGCTCGCTATCTCCGAGGCTGAGAAGGCCGGAAGGGATGTCGACGAGGCGATCATGGAGGCCGCACGTGGATAACGTGAGACGCGTGCAAGACGCACGGACGGTCCTGAGAGGCGAAAATACGGAGGCCGCACGTGGGTGATCCACAGGGATTTCTGAAGCACACCAGCCGGGAACTGCCCACTCGGCGTCCGGTACCGCTGCGCCTGATGGACTGGAAAGAGGTCTACGAGGAGAACTACTCCCACCAGACCCTGCAGACCCAGGCCAGCCGCTGCATGGACTGCGGCATCCCGTTCTGCCACAACGGCTGCCCGCTGGGGAACCTGATTCCCGAGTGGAACGACCTGGTCTACCGGGATCGCTGGCGCGAGGGCATCGACCGTCTGCACGCGACCAACAACTTCCCGGAATTCACCGGGCGGTTGTGCCCGGCGCCGTGTGAGGCGTCGTGTGTGCTCGGTATCAACCAGGATCCGGTCACCATCAAGCAGGTCGAGGTCGAACTCATCGAGAACGCTTTCGACGAGGGCTGGGTGCAGCCGGTCTATCCGACCCGCCTGACCGGTAAGAAGGTCGCGGTCGTGGGTTCGGGTCCGGCCGGTCTGGCCGCGGCCCAGCAGCTGACCCGCGCCGGCCACACCGTCACGGTGTTCGAGCGCGACGACCGCATCGGTGGCCTGCTGCGCTACGGC
The DNA here is from genome assembly GCF_049538315.1 of Nocardia sp. AB354. Lineage (NCBI taxonomy): Bacteria > Bacillati > Actinomycetota > Actinomycetes > Mycobacteriales > Nocardiaceae > Nocardia > Nocardia sp. AB354. The sequence goes on from NZ_JBMVFU010000004.1 coordinate 432,427, forward strand.
ATTCCGGAATTCAAGATGGAGAAGCGCTTCATCGACCGCCGCCTGGCGCAGATGGAGGCCGAGGGCACCATCTTCAAGGCGGGCGTGAACGTCGGTGTCGACATCACCGCAGAGCAGCTGCGTGAGCAGTTCGACGCGGTGGTGCTCGCGGGTGGTTCCACCATCGCGCGGGACCTGCCGATTCCGGGTCGCGATCTGGACGGCATCCACCAGGCGATGGAATTCCTGCCGCTGGCCAACCGGGTTCAGCTGGGCGACCCGGTCGCCGACGAGGAGGGCCTGCCGAGGATCCACGCCAAGGGCAAGAAGGTCGTCATCATCGGTGGCGGTGACACCGGCGCCGACTGCCTGGGCACCTCGCACCGCCAAGGCGCGGCGAGCGTCCACCAGTTCGAGATCATGCCGAGGCCGCCGGAGGAGCGGGCCGAGTCGACCCCGTGGCCGACCTACCCGCTGATGTTCCGGGTCTCCTCGGCGCACGAAGAGGGTGGCGAGCGCGTCTTCTCGGTGAACACCGAACGGTTCATCGGTGCGGACGGCAAGGTCACCGGCCTGCAGGCGCATGAGGTCCGTAACGTCAACGGCCGCTTCGAGAAGGTCGAGGGCACCGACTTCACCCTGGAGGCCGATCTGGTCCTGCTGGCGATGGGCTTCGTCGGCCCGCAGAAGCCGGGTCTGCTCGAGGATCTCGGCGTGGGCTACGACCAGCGGGGCAACGTCAAGCGCGGTAAGGACTTCCAGACCACCGTGCCCGGCGTCTTCGTCGCCGGCGATATGGGGCGTGGTCAGTCGCTGATCGTGTGGGCCATCGCCGAGGGCCGCGCCGCCGCCTCGGCGGTGGACAAGCACCTCGAGGGTGAGACCGCGCTGCCGGCGCCGATCGCTCCGACGGCGGTCGCCCAGCGCTGAGTCCCGGCCGGAACGGC